>DASVCA010000077.1:0-2787 GCA_036381835.1 Micromonosporaceae bacterium | reverse complement strand
GCCGCTGGGGCGGGTCGGTGTCTTGGCGGGTCAGACGGGGTGGTTTTGCTGTTCGATGTACTGGGTCAGGACGCTGATCGGCGCGCCTCCCACGCTTGCGGCGAAGTAGGAGCCGGACCACAGCTTGTTTGCCCGGTAGTAGTGGCGGGCCAGCTCGGGGAACTCCTGCCGCATCCGCCGCGATGATACGCCCTTGAGGCTGTTGACCAGCCTGGAGATGGCCACCTTGGGCGGGTGATTCACCAGCAGATGCACATGGTTGGCCTCGCCGTTGAACTCGGCCAGCTCGCACTCGAAGTCGGCGCACACGTCCCGCATGATCTGCTCCATGCGCTCCAGGTGTGCCCCGTCGGTAGGAATCCCCGACCTTCAGACCGGGGAGGACGTCAATACTCCTCGTACGGCCGTGGTCGACGTGACCGCGCCGGGCGGTGACGCCCGCTTCCGTTCCGCAGGCGCGGTCGCGACTCCGGCCGACGCCGTGCTGTCCACCACCTACAACACCCGGACCGGCGCCAACGGCTGGGGCTACAAGCAGGGCACCTCGATGTCCAGTCCGCACGCGGCGGGGGTCGCGGCGCTCGCGCTCTCGGCGCACCCGAACCTGCAGCCGGGCGCGCTGGCCGCGTTCCTGCAGCAGACCGCGGTGTCGCTGCCCTGTCCGGACGGCGTCTACAACCCGGTGCCGCTGCTCGGCAGCCGATACGACGCGACCTGCACCGGCGGGGCGCACAACGGCTTCTACGGCGCCGGCGAGGTCAGCGCCTACCACGTCGTGATGAAGTAGCTGTACGGCGGCGGTGCTCTCACCCCGATCAGCGTTATCCGTTGACTCTGCCGTTGCGTCAACTCTTAGCGTGGTGTCCGCCGCGCTAGGACGGGAGCAACGATGGAGTGGTCGATCCAGGAGCTCGCCCGCGCGGCTGGGACAACGAGCCGCACCCTGCGTCATTACGACCAGGTGGATCTGCTCAAGCCCAGCCGGGTGGGCCGCAACGGTTACCGCTACTACGACCAGGCGTGTCTGGTTCGACTACAGCAGATCCTGCTGTTGCGCACGCTCGGCCTCGGGCTGCCCGCCATCGGCCGAGTGCTCGACGGACAGGGGGATCCGGCCGTCGCGCTTCGCGAACACCTGGCGCTGCTCGAACGGGAGCGGGTGCGTCTGGACCGAGTGATCGAATCGGTCCGGTCGACCCTGCGCAAGATCGAGAGAGGGGAGCAACTGGTGCCACAGGAAGTGTTCGACGGGTTCGACCACACACAGTACGAGCAGGAGGTCACCGAACGCTGGGGTCGGGCGGCCTGGGAGAAGAGCGACCGCTGGTGGCGGTCGCTGCGCGAGGCGGAGCGCGAAGCCTTCCACCAGCGGCAGTCCGACATCGCCCGAGACTTCGCCGCCGCGCACGCCGCCGGTATGGCACCGGAGAGCGCGAAGGCGCAGGCCGTCGCCCGACGCCACTGCGAATGGCTGTCGGTCACCGGGACGCCGACCAGGGAGTACCTGCTCGGGCTCGGGGAGATGTATGTGGCGGATCCGCGGTTTCGCGCACACTACGACCGGTACGGTGCCGGGACGGCCGAGTTCGTCCGGGACGCGTTGCGGGTGTACGCCGAACGCCACCTCAATCGAGGTACGTGACGCCGAGGAGCGCCGCGGTGGTGGCCAGCCCGGGCACCAGCACCGCCGCCACCGCCTTGGCGTCGAGGATCGCGTGCCGGCGCTCGGCCAGCAGCCGGGCCGGTAGCAGCCCGGCCAGCGGGCCGAGGAGGGCGACCACGAGGCCGAGGACCGGCATGGCCACGGCCAGTTCGCCGCCGTGTCGCTCGCCGAGCAGTCGGGCTCCGTACGAGAGTCCGTAGGCGACGGCCGACCCGGCGGGCCCGGTCAGGGCGAGCAGCGGGTAGCCGGATCCCGGCAGGGCGCGCGGGCGGGACCGGTCGAGGAGTTCTCGTGCGCGGTCGAGCAGGACCGCCGCCGGTACCGGGGCACCCGGCACCGGCACGGGCGGCTCGGGGAGGCGGCGCACGGGCCACCGTCGCGCCGTCTCCTGCCACAGCCGGCCGACCTCTGCGTCGACGGCCGCCACGTCCCGGCGGGCCGCCTGGACCTCCTCCTCCGCTTGGCGGACCGCTTCCTCGGCCCGGGCGACGGCCCGATCGGCGGTGGTGCGCCGCTGCGTCAGCCAGTCATCGGCCTCGGCTATCTGGGCTTCCACCCGGGCGGCCAGGTCGGCGAGCTCCCGGATCAGCGGGACATACGCGGTCATGTTCGTCCATAGGGGATGATGACTTGCGGGGAGCGGTGTACCGAGCGGTCGAAGAACAGGCCGCGCCACGGCCGCGGATACCAGTCCACGCCGCTCGCCCCGGGATACAGCGGACCGCTGAGCTCCGCGCCCTGCACGTCCAACGCCACCCATGCGCCGATCTGATCGGTGCGAGCACCCGGCCCACCGAGGTCCTGGCGCATCCGGGCGACACCCCGCCACCACGCCAGGACGTGGGTGCGCCGCTCCGGCCCGTCGTGCAGCACCCGGTGCAGCCGGTCGCCGCCGCACCCGTCCGTCAAGCGTGCGGCGTCGACCGCGTACAGCACCAGGTAGTGCGGCTGAGTCGGCCCGGCGCCGGCCAGCTCCGCCGCGGTCTCCCCGAGCAGCTCGCCCACGGTGTCGGCGTCGTACCAGGCCGCGTGCGGTGCGAGCGCCTCGAAGAGCGCCCGTGCCGCAGGGTCGGCGTCCGGATCGAGGCAGGCGATGGAGAACCGGGCGTCACCCGGACCGTGTT
>DASVCA010000076.1:0-2649 GCA_036381835.1 Micromonosporaceae bacterium | reverse complement strand
AGGCCGCGCCGCCGGCTGATGGCCCGCCACCGCCAGCTCGCCGCCGTACCCGACCAACCCAGCAGGGTCGCCCTCTACGTCCGCGTCAGCGCCCTCATGGGCCGAGGCGGCCACGACTTCCACAGCCCCGACGTCCAAACCGCCGCCATGCGCCGCGTCACCGCCGGCATGCGCGAGGTCGCCGTCATCGAGGACATCGACCGCACTGGCCGCCACTTCTCCCGCGAGGGCATCGAGCGGATCCGGCAGATGGCGCTCAGCCGCCAGATCGACGCCCTGGCCGTCTACGACGTGTCCCGCCTCGGCCGCAACGTCAAAGAATCGCTGACCTTCCTTGACTGGCTCGCCAACCAGGGCGTGACGATCCTTTCCGCCAGCGAGCAGGTCGACACCTCCACCCCGGCCGGGCGGCTCATGCTGACCAACATGCTGGCGATCGCCGAATACCGCTCCGGTGAGATCGGCAAAGGCTGGTCGAACACGATTGCCCGGCGGGCGGAAAAGGGCCAGCACCACGGCCGGCCCCTCGGTTACATCCGGCAGAACAAGCAACTCATCCCCGACCCCGTGATCGGACCAGCGATCACCGAGGTATTTCGGCGTTATGCGTCCGGTGAACCGATCGGCGAAGTCACCGCGTATCTCGCGGCGATTCGCGGGAAAGCGATGCACACACCGAACGTAAAGAAGATGCTGAGGAATGCCGCCTATCGGGGAATGGTCATCGCCGGTGACGAGATACTGCCGGGGGAGCATGAACCCCTGGTCGACGAGGTGACGTGGCGGAAGGTTCAGAACCGGCTAGCCGCGGAGGCCGGCACCCCACCCCGGCACCTCGCACCCACCTGGTCGCTGGTCGGATTGGTGGAGTGCCCGCAAGGACACAAGCTTCAGCGGCAGGGCGACCGCCTGGTGTGCGGGCAGGGGCGCGGGGATGTGAAGGGCGCGACGTGCCCGGGGGTGGGCCGGCCGGTGCTCGCCCGCGTGGAGGCCGAGGTGCTGCGGCAGGTCGCCGTGTACGCGTCGAACCTGCGCACCGACCACGGCACCCGCGCCGCCCGTCTCGCCCGGCTCGCCGCCGGCCGCGCGGACCGGGCAACCCTCGAACGGGAACTCGCCAAGGCGCGAATGGGCATGGTGCGGCTGGTGAAGTCCCACGCGCTCGGCGACCTGCCCGACGAGGTGTACCGCGATGCGATGGCCGAACTGCGGGAGGCGGAGCGGACAGCCGCCGCCGAGCTGGCCCGGCTCGGCGCGGCAGACGTCCCACTCGACCCGGTGGAAGCGGCGAACGCCGTTGACGCGCTGCTGGCGATGTGGCCGGAGATGACGCACGCGGAGCGGGGGAAGGCGCTACGGTCGATCGTCGCCAGGGTGACCGTCAGACCCGCGCAGCGGTGGCGGGAACCTGAGTCCGACCGGGTTGACCTGGCCTTTCACTGGTAGCGGTCCGTAATCTCCCACGATCGTGGGAGACGGGTAACCACCATCACCCGTCCCCCGGGCCCGGCTAGTTCGGGTTGCTCAGCAGCCGCAGGTTCAGCCGGCGTGCCGCAGCCGCCGACTCCTCGTCGATGAACCCACCGCGCTCGTCCAGCCGCTGCTCAAGACGGTCGAACCGGCGGCCGATGGCGTCCTGAGAGTTGCGGACCAGGAACCCGCAGCCGGAGACGGCGGCGACCGCGGCGAACGCTGCGGGCAGCCCCTGAATCACAGTGACATGCAGGGCGAGTTGAGCGAAGAGCGTGCCCGCGAGGGCGGTGCCGGCGACCACTGCCACAGCGAGCAGTGCCGCGGCGGCGCGGCTGATCGTAGATGGGGTGGTCTCGTTGTGCATGGGGCGACGGTCCTCCCGTGAGGGGTATACGGGTGTCCCGGCGACGGCTAGCCCCCGTCGTCAGTGACGATTGAGAGGCACACGGTAACCAGACAGGACGCGCGTGAGGGATCGGGCACTATGGCGACTATCGCCGTCCAGCAGTCGGATACCGAAGATCCTTAACAGGGGCTTAAGTGGCCGATCGGATGATGGGTTAGTCCGCACCCCGACATCCACCCCCACCCGCCAATGGTCCTAATGCACGAACCGCCGCCGGCCGTGGGTGGGGCTAGCACCCTCGGCCGGCGGCGGCCCCAACCCCGCCCGAAGGCGGGGAGTCCCCCACAACGGTTGAATCGCCCCAGACGGCTACTCCGCAACAGGAGAAGCCACGAACACACCCACACCCGGCAGGGTTTCCGTCAGTCCCTCACGCCGCAGAATCCACATCGCCTTCTCGACGACCGACTCCGACACCGAGTACATCTCGCAGAGCTGGGCACGGGACGGCAGTTGACTTCCCGGCGGGTATTCGCCGGATCGGATTCTGCTGGTGAGGTCGTCTGCGACCATTTCGTACTTCTGCTTTGGCATACGGACACTCCCCGGTTGGCGTTCCGAGTTTGTCACGCACGCCTCCTAACGATCAAGGTCCACCACGCCGTACCACGCCGTACCGCGCGGATCGCTTGACCTCCCATTGGTACCCATCATACCCTGTTACCGACGGTGCCCCGGTTGGCACTGGCGGTCCCGTCACCCGGGGCGGGCCACGGCCCGTCCCGGTCTCCCGAGCCCTCCCGAGGAGCCTGTGATGGTCGACAGGACCA
>DASVCA010000075.1:0-2579 GCA_036381835.1 Micromonosporaceae bacterium | reverse complement strand
GTCACCGGTCGAAGGGTCCCGTACGAGGAGCAGGACCTGCGGCGCGGACTGTGCGGCGCCGGCATCGTCCAGGCTGGTCTTGACGGCCGCGTAAACCCGCCCGGAGGTGTCGGCCTGCAGCGTCTTGAGGTTGATGTGGTCGTCGGCGATGCTCGGGCCCAGGACCGCGGCACGGCTCGCCTCCCACGTGGTCGGCGCCGCACCGACATCGTGGATCGCGAAGTACATCGCCGACGCGACCTGGTTGCTCCACATCACGCCGATCTTGCCGCCACCGAAGGAGACCACCGCCGAGATATCGTCGGCGTCGAGCGAGTTGGCGCCCGCGACCGGGAGCGCGAAGGGCGTACCCCACGTCGCGTCCCCGGCGGTGGTGTAGTTGACGTAGACCTGCGCGCCCTGCGCCCACGTGGCCCAGAGGACACCGGTGGAGTCCTTATCGATAGCCAGGGTCTCGCTCGAGTAGTCGTTGATGTTGACTGGGAACCCGGCGTCCAATGTGTACGTCCGCGTCGCGCCGGCGTAGCTGTAGCGGTAGAGGCGGGCCGGGTTGCCCGAGGTAGCCGCGCTGTTCGAACTGGCCGTGACGTGGGAGGAGACGTAGAGGTGGGTGCCGTCCCACAGCGTGTCGGACCGGGTCGTATGCCGGTTGTCGACCATCGTGCCAGTGTCCACCCAGGACTCGGTCGATCGATCCAGCCAGAAGATGTGGTGCGTCTGGCTGGTCGTATCGAACAGGACCGCCCACCAGCGGCCGTCGTTCCACCACAGCTTGCTCTCCGGCTTCTCGCCGGTCGCCGCCGAACTGTCACCGGCTGTGGATAGCCCGGCGAAGCCCATGTCGCCGGTCGCGGCGCTGGTGGTGAGGGTGGCGTCGGAGGCGTTGGTGGTGCCTGCTGAGTTGGTCGCGACGAGTCGGTAGTGGTAGGTCGTGGCGGCGGTCAGGCCGCTGAGAGTGGCCGAGACTGAGGTTGCGGTGGTGCCGGACCCGACCGAGCCGTCTGGTGCGGGTGTTTGGGTTCCGTAGGAAGTCGTGGTGCCGTATTCGAAGTGATAGGTGGTACTCAACCCGTTGGGGTTGATCGTGCCGGCGATGGTGGCGGTTGTGCTGGTAATGCCCGTGGCGCTGCCTGTCGTCACCGTCGGCGTCTGGGACGGTGGCGCTTGTCCGTTCGGTTTTATGTTTCCGGCGAAGCTGACCTGTACCGACGTTCCGGCCGGCTCGGTACTGGAGTAGGTGATCGGGCCGCCGGTGGCGATGGCGCCGTTCGAGTCGTTGGTCTCGAGTGTGGCTTGGGATGACGTGGCGGCGCGGGCGTCGGTACGTTCGGTCAGGCCGGGGCCTGGGGTCCACGTTTCCGAGGCGCGGGAGGCGAAGGCGGCAAAGCCCCAACTGCCGGCTACCGTCGGTGTGAATGGCGGCGCGGTGTGGGTAGTCGTGCCCGATCCGCCGGCCTCGACCTTGTAGCCATACTTCTCAAACGGGTAGACGGAGTTCGCTACGTCGATCGTGGTGTCGGCTCCGGAGTAGGCCTCCACGGCAATCACCATGCCGGCAGGTGCGCTGGCAAACGTCCAGGCGGCAGACTCGCTGCCACCGGCCGCGGTCTTCACTGCCACGACCAGGTGTGAGCCCGTAGTGGTCGCGACATCGAAGAGCTCACCGGGGATTTTGGTCCAGCCACTGGGCGCGGTGTTGGCAATATCAGTGAGGCCGGGAGTCTTGTAGGACACACTGGCAACCAGCAGGTCACCGGCCACGGCCGCGCTGGGGGTACTGAAAGTCTTGGCGACAACGCTACCGGTGCTGTCGGTCGTACTCACCGCCACACCCCGCAACGCCACAGTCGCCGGGTCCGCGGCACCGGCGGGCGCAGCGACTTCCAAGGTCGCGATGTTGCCGGCCACCACCACGGCAACGGCCACGGCGGCCCTTTTCCAGGGAAATCTCATGATCGGGCCTTCTCTTCCGAGGCCTTCTAATACCTAAAACGCTGAGTACCTGCTCAGCTGTTTGTCAATCGCCCGGTCGTCCGCTTTCGGCAACTCGGCATCGTCAGTGCCGATCAAGCGACCAGCCTTTACAGGAAGATTTCTAAGCGTGGACGGAACACGGCCGAGCCACACGCCTCGCGTTCGTTCCCTGTAGCGCGCAAGTGATCATCGCAGGCACACGGCTCGCGTGGCTCTGCATGGGCCGAGCCCTGATCAGCGGAAGGAACTTCGATTCGGCCCGGTTCTTGTCGTGCGGGTCTGGTACGCGCTCACGCGGTCATGGCGCGGGTGGTCGCGCCGCGTGGGTTGAGGCGGTAGATGGCGACCGCGTTGACGGAGACCGACTCCAGCGCTGGCGGCACGGGCACCTGGTCGGTGTGCAGCGCGGTGAAGTACGCCGCGGGGAAGTACGCCCGGCCCGGGTCGCCGACCAGCACGTCCGCGCCGTCGCGGGCACAGCGGGTCGATGTCCACGGCCGTCGCCGTCGCGGCTCCGGCGCGCAGAGCGGCGACCGCCACGATGCCGCTGCCCGCGGCGAGGTCGAGCACGGCCCGCCCGCCCACGATCGAGGGATGGTCGACGA
>DASVCA010000074.1:0-2586 GCA_036381835.1 Micromonosporaceae bacterium | reverse complement strand
CGACGATACGGTACTGCGGGTTGCGGATCTTGCCCATCCGCAGAAGCCGGATCTTTACGGCCACGTGTGTTCGCTCCTGTTGCGATTCTCAACCGACCCGACCGGGCGGTGTGCGCGGATGAGGCACCGACCGACACAGTGGGGGTGCGCCGGCGGCGACTCGGTGGACTGGCAACGCGCCCGGGTAGAGGGCGCCGCACGCGTGCCGGATACCAGCGCCCCATTGTGCCAGATCGGACCTGCCGACCTCACCCCGACCGCCCTCCCCCTCCCCGCGATCTTGCAGTTTTGGTGGGGACTTTCGGGACATACCCCTACAAACACTCAACCAAAGGTGCCAGATCGCGGGGAGGGGGAGGGCGGGGGGGTTAGTAGGAGCGAGCGAGGACGGCGACCAGGTCCGGCTCGTCCTCGGAGTCGGGCACCGAGCCGTCGGGGCGGATGAGGCAACGCACCGTCACGCCCTGCGCGTTGGCCGCTGCCTCGCCGGCCGGACCCACCGCCGACCACGGCACCCGAGCGAACCCGGTCGACGCGGCCTCGATCGCCTCGGCCAGCGAACCCACCGAGGCGGTACGTGCTTCACGGGCGGCCAACGCCTCGTCGTACAACCCCTGCTGGTCGGCCTCGAGCGCGGCCTGCACGGTGGCGACCACCTCGGCGAGCGGGACCGGCGTCTTCGAGCCGTCCCGGCGGCGTACCACGACCGCGTTGCCCGCGGCCAGATCACGCGGGCCGACCTCGACCCGTACCGGGTAGCCCTTCAGCTCCGCGTCCACCGCCCGACGCCCGAACGGGGTGTCCACCCGATCGTCGAGGGCCACCCGGACACCCGCGTCCCGCAACGCGTCGCGCAGCTTGGCCGCGGCCTCACCGACCCCGTCACCGGCCTTCACGATCATCACGTACGCCTGCACCGGCGCCAGCCGTGGCGGCACCCGCAACCCGTTGTCGTCGCCGTGGCACATGATCAGTCCGCCGAGCATCCGGGTGGACGTGCCCCAGGAGGTGGTCCAGGCGTGCTCGAGCCCACCGGCCGCCGACGAGTACGTGATGTCGAAGGCGCGCGCGAAGTTCTGCCCCAGCTCGTGCGACGTACCCAGCTGCAGAGCCTTGCCGTCGCCCATCATGCCTTCGAGGGTCATGGTGTTGGTGGCCCCGGCGAACCGTTCCCGCGCGGTCTTGCGCCCGACCACCACCGGGATGGCGAGCACGTTCACCATGAAGTCCTCGTACACCTCGTGCAGGATCTTGCGGGCATAGTCCCGAGCGTCCGCCTCGGTGGCGTGCGCCGTGTGCCCCTCCTGCCAGAGGAACTCGCTGGTGCGCAGGAACACCCGGGGGCGCAGCTCCCACCGGACCACGTTCGCCCACTGGTTGAGCAGCAGGGGCAGATCCCGGTAGGAGTCGATCCACTTGGCCATGAACTCGCCGATCACGGTCTCGGAGGTGGGGCGCACCACCACCGGCTCGGCGAGCTGCTTGCCGCCCCCGTGGGTGACCACGGCCAACTCCGGCGAGAAACCTTCGACGTGCTGCGCCTCCCGTCGCAGATACGCCTCCGGGATGAAGAGCGGGAAGTAGGCGTTCTCCGCACCGGCCGCCTTGATCCGGTTGTCCATCTCGGCCTGCATCCGTTCCCAGATGGCATAGCCGGCGGGCCGGATGACCATGGTGCCGCGTACCGGTCCGTTGTCGGCCAGTTCCGCCTTGGCGATCAGGTCCTGGTACCAGCGGGGGAAGTCCTCCGCCCGGGGAGTGAGCACGCGTGCCATGAGCGCCAATCTTAGGCGCAGCCCCCGCGGCGCTCCGGAGCGGCGCGGCTCCGGCCCGCACCACCGGGGGCGATCATGGGGTCTACGGGCTGCAGGCGTCGCGAACCGGACCGCGAAGTCCGACGGGAAGGAGCGGTCAGCGGATCACCCGGCCGCGCAGGATGATCCGGCTGGGCGCGCGGACCACGCGCAGGTCCGCGCGTGGGTCGGCCTCGTAGACCACCAGATCGGCCAGCCCGCCCTCGACCAGCCCGGGGAAGCCCAGCCATGCGCGGGCCCCCCAGGACACCGCCCGCAGCACGTCCACCGGGGACATCCCGGCGCGCTCGTGCAGCAGCAGCATCTCCTCCGCCGCGAGCCCGTGCTCGATCCCGCCGCCGGCGTCGGTGCCCACGTAGATCGGCACACCCGCCTCGTACGCCGCGGCCACCAGGGTCGGGAAGCCGTCGCGTAACGCGAGCATGTGCTTGGCGTACCGCGGGAACTTCGGCTGCGCCCGGTCGGCGATGTCACCGAACGTCGCCACGTTGATCATCGTCGGGACGAGGGCGGTTCCCCGCCGCGCCATCTCGTCGAGCAGGTCGAGGGTGAGGCCGGTGCCGTGCTCCACCGAGTCGACCCCGGCTCGCACCATGATCTCGACGGCGGCCTCGGAGAAGGTGTGCACCGCGACCCGCGCTCCGGCGGCGTGCGCCGCCGCGACCGCCGCGGCCATGGTCACCTCGTCCCAGGCCGGCGCCAGATCGCCCGCATCCCGGTCGATCCAGTCGCCGACCAGCTTGACCCAGCCGTTGCCCGCCCGGGCCTGCTC
>DASVCA010000073.1:0-2696 GCA_036381835.1 Micromonosporaceae bacterium | reverse complement strand
CCCGCGCCATCCAAGTCGAGCTGAACGGAGTCACACCATGACCACCTATGTAGACGGCGGGGACGGTCGGCCGGTGTGCGAACCGTGCGCCATGTGGCAGTGCGACGGCGGCTACGAATGCCGGGTCGACGGGTGCGAGTGCGAGTGCAACCGCCGCCGCGCCGCCGAGCTCGACGACAGGCCGCCAGAGGTGTTGGACAGCGTCGCCCGCGACCTGGCCGCCGAGAGGTACCAGGGTGCCACGTTCAGCCGCGACGAGTACGGTGCGCTGTTCGCCGAGCGGTTCGGCCGCAAGCCACGGAGCGCGGCATGACCGTCACCTACGAACAGTGGCAGCGGCACCGCGCGTGCACCCGCAAGACCGGCAGGTGGGCGGACAAGCTGGCCGCCAACGCGGCCGCGCTGCGCATCTGGCGCACCGGCCAGTTCGTTCAGCCCTACCGGTGCCGGTGGTGCGGCCAATGGCACCTGACATCAGACCGGGAGGTGGGCGACAGGTGAAGACCGACGGGCCGCGCGGCGTGTGGCTGATCGCCAACTCGCCGGTCAAATGGCCGTACCCGTGCCGCTGTCACGAACGCGGACGGTGCACCAACCGGTGCCCGTGCCGGGGACGGCCAGACACACACCACCTGCCGCCACAGTGCTGCGGGCGGCGAACGATAGAGACCAGACAACGACGGGGGGCGGGGGAATGAGTAGACCACAGTGGCACCCGGTAGCCGACATCTTCCCGATGATGTCCGACCGCGAGTACCGGGACCTGGTGGAAGACATTCGGGCACACGGGCTACGCGAGCCGGTGTGGACGCACCGCGACGGCCGGATCATCGACGGCCGGAACCGGTGGCTGGCGTGCGCCGAGCTGGGCATCGAGCCGCAGACCAAGGTCTACGAGGGCGACGACGCTGGGCTGGTGTCGTTCGTGGTGTCGCTGAACCTGCGCCGCCGGCACCTCAACGAGTCGCAGCGCGCCATGGTGGCTGCTCGAATCGAACGGTTACGCCACGGCGGCAAAAGGCAAGATGCAAATTTGCATCTTGACCGCGACGACGCAGCGCGATTGCTCAATGTGTCGCCGCGCTCTATTGCATCCGCCAAGAAGGTTCAGGCTCTCGGTATCCCCGAGCTTGGCCAGAAGGTCGAGTCTGGCGGCGTGTCTGTTTCCACGGCGGCGGTCATCGCCGACGTACCGGAGGAGCAGCAACGCGAGGTCATCGCTGCCGACGACGAGCGAGAGATCATTCGCCGCGCCAAGGAGATCGCAGCCCGCCGCCGGGAGCAACGCCTCCGCGAAAAGGCCGAACGCGTCGCCGAAATCAAGAAGCGGCAGACCGCCCCCCTAAGCAGCCTCGGCCCGTTCCCAGTGCTGTACGCCGACCCGCCGTGGCGCTACGAGTATGCGGAGAGCAGTACCCGGAAAGTCGAGAACCAGTACCCCACCATGAGCCTCGACGAGATCAAGGCACTCGAGGTGCCCGCCGCCAACGACGCGGTGCTGTTCCTGTGGGTCACCTCGCCGAAACTGCCCGAGGGCCTCGAAGTCATGCAGGCGTGGGGATTCGAGTACCGCACCAACATGGTGTGGGTCAAGGACCGCATCGGCATGGGCTACTACGCCCGCCAGCAACACGAACTCCTCCTAATCGGCAAGCGTGGGAACCTGCCCGTGCCAGACCCGGAAGACCGGCCGTCATCAGTGATCACCGCCAGCCGCGGCGAGCACTCCGCCAAGCCTGACCAGGTGTACGACCTGATCGAGCGCATGTACCCGCTGCGGGAACGCTGCGAGCTGTTCCAGCGCCGCCCCCGCGACGGATGGGTCGGCTGGGGGAACCAGGCATGACAGTCCACGACTTCGCCGGGAGCCTGGCATACTCACACGACCAGGCAGACCAGCCATGGTGGGAGACTGTCTACCGCACGGCCTTCCCCGACTTCCTCGCCATGGTCGACCTACGCCACTTTGGCTGGCACCAGGAAGCCGGCCGCGACCGTGCGGTCGTCCTCAACAGCGGCCGCACCATATGGATCGATGAGAAGGTGCGCAGCGCGGCGTACCAAGACGTCGCGGTAGAGATCTGGTCCACCTACCCCAAGGGCGGGGCGGAGCCCTACCGTCCGGTGCGGGGTGCCAAACCGGGGTGGGCACGCGAGGCTAAAGACTGCGACTGGTTGGCCTATGCGTTCGTGCCGACCAGCACTTGCTATCTGTTCCCGTTCCTCGGTCTGCGTGCCGCGCTACGAAATCACGCCAGGGAGTGGGTGGATAACGCCACCACCCGCACTAAAGGCTTCCGTTGGGTCGTCGCGCCCAACAGGAACTACGACACGATCAGCATCGCGGTGCCGATCCCGATTCTGAACCAGGCCATCGCCGACGCGATGACCATCCGTTGGAACGCGACGGAGGTGGCCGCCTGATGCCCTGGGTTCGCTTCGACGACCAGTACCCGATCCACCGCAAGGTGAAGCCCTTGTCGGACTCCGAGATGCGCTTCCACATCGAGGCGATCTTCTGGTGTGCACGCAACCTCACAGATGGATTCGTGCCTGCCGAAGACGTGTCAGATGTGTCAGCGGTCCGGCGGCCGCACAAGGTCATCCCTCGCCTGGTGGCACGGGGCTTGCTCCACGAGGCGGGCCACATCTGCGACTCGCCCAAATGCCCACCGGCACCGGGCGGCGAAGGCTGG
>DASVCA010000072.1:0-15171 GCA_036381835.1 Micromonosporaceae bacterium | reverse complement strand
GAGCAGGCGGGTCCTGGCGCAGCCAGTGAGGCCGCGACGGGCGCCAATGTCCCGAACCACCACACCATGTTTTGCATGACGCTCCGTGCTGCGTGATGATTTTGTGAGACCGGGATCAGTCCAGCATCCAATGTCTAATATCCGAGACAGCATCCATGCTGCCCACTATCGCTACGGCTACCGAAACACATAGCGCCACAACCACACGCGTACGTATCGCTGAGTCTGCCCGCACTCGCTGACTAAACATATAGGCGGGCAACACTAAAAGACCAAACAAAACGCCGGCATATGGACTGGTGACTGCGGCACCTACACCAAACACATGAAGAACCCACGCGACCACGTTACCGAATCCCGAACCCAGAGCCTTCGGGTCGTAATTTCCACCTACAACCAAATCGTGGCTTCCTATTGTTAGCCGGGCATAACCATAGAGAAGAAACGCGGCGAAGTAACAGGCCCCAAGACCTAATTGAAGCCAGGTTATGCCGCGTACCACCAAGGACCACAAATGGAGATCATGTTCGCGACTCGCGGTAGACGTCATAGAGCCCATCCTGTCATTCGACGGTATACGGTGCCGAATCCCCGCATCACCCTTGATTGCAAAGGTGAGGCCCGAGCGTCGCCAACTCGGTCGCGATGACGACCAGAAAGCTGGGCAGCCAGACGGCCAGGAAGGGATCGGCTCCACGGCCATCGCCGTCGCTCATGGTGCGGTTACCGGTCAGCGTCGTGGCGACCCGGCGGTTGCAAGATGCAACCGTCACCGCCCACCTCACGCGGCACCCGGTCTTCGAGTCGGGCGAGGACCGCAACGGTAGGGTGGGCACCGTGGAAACCGGACCTGCATGGGGCATCGGCCTGGCCACCATCACCGCTGACGACCAGGTACTCGACACCTGGTATCCCGCCGGCCGGCTCGGACTCGGCGGCCTGCCGGACGGCGACCCGGAACAGCTACTCGGGCTGCCGCCCGGCGCGATCGGACCCCGCCCGCTACCCGGCCTGCGCACCGAGGTCGTCACCACCGAGGTGGCGTCGCTGGCCGACCCGGTGCTCGGCGCCGCCGACGCGTACCTCCGACTGCACCTGCTCTCCCACCGCCTGGTACGCCCCAACGAGGTGAACCTCGACGGCGTCTTCGGTCACCTCGCCAACGTGGCCTGGACCTCCGCCGGCCCCTGCCCACCCGACCGGGTGGACGAGCTGCGGATCATCGAACGGGCCGCGGGACGCCACCTGGCGGTGTACGGCGTGGACAAGTTCCCCCGCATGACCGACTACGTGGTGCCGTCCGGGGTGCGGATCGCCGACGCCGACCGGGTCCGCCTCGGCGCGCACCTCGCCCCCGGCACCACCGTCATGCACGAAGGCTTCTGCAACTTCAACGCGGGCACGCTCGGCGCGTCCATGGTCGAAGGGCGCATCTCGGCCGGAGTGGTCGTCGGCGACGGCTCCGACCTCGGCGGCGGCGCGTCCATCATGGGCACCCTCTCCGGCGGCGGCAAAGAGAAAATCCGCATCGGCGAGCGCTGCCTGCTCGGCGCGAACTCGGGGATCGGCATCTCCCTCGGAGACGACTGCGTCGTCGAAGCCGGCTGCTACATCACCGCCTCATCCAAGGTCACCCTCCCCGACGGCCGGGTCGTCAAGGCCGGTGAGCTGTCCGGGGTGGACGGGCTGCTCTTCTGGCGCAACTCGGTGACCGGCGCGTTGGAGGCCCGCCCCCGCACCGGGCGCGGCATCGAACTCAACGCCGCCCTACACGCCAACCAGTAGCTCGGCGAACCGCCTCTCAGTGCGAAAGACCAGGGTCGGCCGAGGTCGGCCCTGGGTGCGATCCGTCGGCGAGAATCGTCGGCTGCGAGATCGTGAACCGGGCCTCCACGCCGGCCCGGACCGTCTGCTGCTGCGGGTCGAGATCGAGCTGCGGCGGGCCGCCGCCCATCTCCATCCGCGCCGTCCCGAGCAGCGTCATCGGCTGGTCGGCCATGCCGACGTCGGTGACCTGCAGCAGGCCGGTCACCCGGGCGCCGATCGCGTCGGCGTACTCGCGGGCCCGCTGCACCGCCGCCGCGATCGCGGCCCGGCGCGCCTCCCGGTGCACCGGGCTGTCCGGGCGCAGCTGCCACCACGGCCCCGAGACGTTAACCTGATCCTGGTCGGCCAGGCGCAGCATCAGCTCGGCGAGCACGGTGAAATCGGTGACCGTGACGGTGACGGTGACCTGCCCGTGGTATGCGGACACCCGTTCGCCGGCACGTTTCAGCTCCGGCCGCACGTACAGGCTGCCGGTCTCCCGCCGTTCGACGGCGTCCCCGTACGAGTCGACGAGGTCGCGGACCGCGGCGGCCCGCTCCGTGAGCCGGTCGAGCACGGCGCGCCGCTCCTTGTCCCGGGCGAGCACGGTCACCGAGAAGACGGCGAGTTCGGGCGGCACCTCGCGGACGACCTCGCCGCGTACCGCGACCACCGGTCCGTCGATCATGTCCACACCCTACCGGCCGGTGGGCCGGTACACCCGGTACGTGACCGTGGACCCGTCCACCGCGCAGCCGCTGAGATGCCCGCCCGAGCGGCCCAGTTCGAGTAGAAAGTCAAGCTCGGCCGCGTACGGGCCGGTGGCGGGAAACGTCCGCTCGGACGGCGTCTGCGGGCGGGCGGCCAGGGCGTCGCGCAGCCGACGGGCCTGCTCGTAGTGTTCGGCGAGCCGCGTCCGGTCGTCGTCTCGCAGCGCGGCGACCAGGTCGGCGAGGAAGCCTTCCACCGGTTTCAGTTGGGCCAGCACGAACTCGCGGTTGCTGATCAGCATGTCGGCGGTGCGGGTGCTCGGCGTGCCGGCGACCCGGGTGCCGTCGCGGAAACTTCCGGCGGCCAGGGCCAGCACCGCGTCCCGCAGCGGCGAGCGGGCCACCGCACCGGCCAGGCTTCCGGCCAGCAGGTGCGGGATGTGGGAGGCGAGGGCGGCGGCCGTGTCGTGCACCTGCGGGGACATCGGCACCACCCGGGCGGCGAACACCTCGATGAGCAGCGCGGCCAGTGTGCGGAAGGGGTCGAGGGGCGGGTCGGCCGGTGGGCAGAGCACCCACGGCGCTCCGGTGAGCAGGTCCGGGGTGGCGGCGGTGAGGCCGGCCCGGTCGGTGCCGGCCATGGGGTGGCCGGGAACGAACCGGTGGGTGAGCCCGTGCTCGGCGGCGGTGGCCGCGATCGTCGACTTGGTGCTGCCCACGTCGGTGATCAGGCAGTGTTCGCCGGTTGCGGCGGCGACCGTGAGCAGCGTGTCGGGCAGGGTCGGCAGGGGTCCGCTCAGAAAGACGACATCGCGGTCGCGGACGGCGTCGGCGAGGTCGTCGGGGTGGACGAGTCCCTGTCGTCGCGCCCGGTCGCGGGTCGTCGGGTCGGGATCCCAGCCGACCGCGTCGATGCCCGCCTCCCGTAGCCGCAGCAGGATGGAGCCGCCGATCAGGCCGGTCCCGACGACCGCCGCCCGGGTGTCGGCAATCGGTGTTCCGCGCATCACCCACCTCGGCGTTTCGGCTGGTGCAGGGGCCGGCGGCTAGTCGGTCAGCCGGGCGGGCACCGCTGCGATGCGCTCGTCGGTTGCGGTGAGCGCGATCCGCACGTACGTCCGCCCGTCCGTTCCGTAGAAGGTGCCGGGCGAGACCAGGATGCCGCGGCGGGCCAGCCAGTCGACGGTCTGCCGGCAGTCCTCGCGCCGGGTGGCCCACAGGTAGAGGCCCGCCTCGGAGTGTTCGATGTCGAAGCCGGCCCGGGTGAAGGCGGCGTGCAGGAGGCTGCGGCGGGCCTGGTAGCGGGCGCGCTGCTCGGCCACATGGGACTCGTCGCGCAGTGCGGCCGCCATGGCCGCCTGCACCGGGGCGGGGACGATCATGCCGGCGTGTTTGCGGACCTTGAGCAGCTCCGCGACCAGGACGGGGTCGCCGGCGACGAACCCGGCCCGGTAGCCGGCGAGGTTGGACCGTTTGGACAGGGAGTGGACCGCGAGCACGTTGCGGTAGGGCGACTCGTCGCCGGTCCGGTCGCAGACGGACAGCAGCGACACCGGCTCGGCGTCCCAGCCGAACGGCAGGTAGCACTCGTCGCTGGCGACGACCGCGCCGCGTTCGCGGGCCCAGTCGAGCATCTTGCGCAGGTGTGCGGCGGGCAGCACCCGGCCGGTGGGGTTCGCCGGCGAGTTGATCCACAGCAGCCGGACCCGGGTGGTCGGGCCGAGCGCGGTCAGCGAGTCGGCGCGTACCACGGTGGCGCCCGCCAGCCGTGCCCCGTCCTCGTAGGTCGGGTAGCAGACGCGGGGCACCACGACCACGTCGCCCGGTCCGATGCCGAGCAGGGTGGGCAGCCAGGCCACGAGTTCTTTCGAGCCGATGGTCGGCAGCACGCCGAGCCCGTCGCGGTCGGCGCCGCAGGCGTCGACCACCCACTCGGTGATGGCTTCGCGCAGGTCGGCCGAGCCCGCGGTGAGCGGATACCCCGGGGCGTCGGCGGCGTCCGCCAGCGCGGCGCGCACCACGTCCGGGACGGGATCGACCGGTGTGCCCATCGACAGGTCGATGATCCCGTCCGGGTGGGCGGCGGCCACCGCCCTCGCCTGGGCGAGGGTGTCCCAGGTGAAGTCCGGCAGGCGCGCCGCGGGCGGCTCGGCCCGACCGTCGGGGCGGCTCAGTGGGCTTCCCCGCGCGGCGGCTGGGCGGCTACGAAGGAGGCGTCCTTCTCCACCTTGCCGATCTTGGAGGCGCCGCCCGGGGAACCGAGGTCCTCGAAGAACTCGTAGTTGGCCCCGATGTAGTCCTTCCACTGGTCGGGGACGTCGTCTTCGTAGAAGATCGCCTCGACCGGGCAGACCGGCTCACAGGCCCCGCAGTCAACGCACTCGTCGGGGTGGATGTAGAGCATCCGGTTGCCCTCGTAGATGCAGTCGACCGGGCACTCCTCGACGCAGGCCTTGTCAAGCACATCGACGCACGGCTCGGCGATGATGTAGGTCACGGCTCTTCTCCTCCGGGACGCCACGCCACCCGATTGGCGGGGGCTCTGAGAGCCTAGTATCTCGCCCTAGAGGGAGGCTGTTGTGCTCGGGGAGCAGGATGTGGGGCATCGGGTGGTGGTCCGGCGATTCGTCGGAGTACGCGACGATCGTCCGCTCTTCTCCGATGTGCTCGGCGAGCTGGTCGAACTCACCGAGACCGAGCTCACAGTCCGCACCGCCGACGGCCCGGTGCGGGTGCCGCGCAACCGGGTGCACCGCGCCAAACGGGTGCCGCCGGCACGACGGGCCCGCGCGGTCGACGGCGACGGATCGGCCGGACGGTGAGCCCGGCCCCTTCGGCTACCGCCGGACCGGGCGCGGCGGCTTGGCGCGCACCGTCTCGGCGTACTGCTTGAGGGAACGCGACCGGTGGTCCAACCCGAGCGCCACCGACAACAGGTAGCCGATCAGCGTGCCGCCCGCGCTGAACCCGCCGTACCACCAGATCTGGGAGAAGAAGGCCCCCACCCCGTTCACGAACGGGTGGTTGCCGCTGACGAACGGTCCGATGAGCACCGCCGCCACCGTCGCGGCGACGATCACCACCGCCGCGTCGGCGCTCCACCGACCGACCGGATGGCGTTGCCCCTGGTGGAACGCGACGGCGGCGAGGATCAGGCCGGTGACGGCCAGCATGGTCAGCGTCACCCAGCCCTGCATGTCGTCGTCGCCGTCGAAACCGAACCGGGCCACCAGCCGGGCGACCACGTTGATCGCGAACAGCGCGGCGGCCAGCGTGCCTACCGGTAGCCACCGGTCTCGCATCGCACACCTCCTCTTCGGTGCAGCCGCAACCGGATGAACTGGAGTTCTTCTATCATCCGCGCCGCGACCGGTCCATCGGCGCAGACAGGATCATCCGGATGACGACGACCGCGAACGTCAACGACCCGGCGAAGATCATGACGGGTCCGACCCAGTTGTCGCCGGCCAGCAGCAGATCCCCCTCGGTGGTACGGGTCGCGGCCGCCATCATCACCGCGAGCCACACCGTCGCCGGCAGCGCGACCGCCCACACCGATCCCACCGCGCGGCGGGCGAAGTGGGCCAGCACCGCGTTGGCCACCACCGCCAGCCCGGCCGAGACCCCGACGAGCCGGCCGCCGACCCTGACCGTCGACAGCAGCAGCTCCAGGATCGCGGTGTCGGCGGCGGCGACGACCGCGACCACCGCGCCGAGCAGGCGCAGCGACCGGTCGTCGGCGGTGCCCGGGGCGGGCGACACCGCGTCGCCGGTAGGCGGCACCGCGTCGGCTGCGGGTGGCGGCTCGTGCGCGCCGGGCGTCGGCTCGGTCATGCGGCCCCGTCCTCCAGGCCGGCGAACAGATCGCTCTCCCAGCCGTTCGGTCCGCTGCCGGGCCCCTTCCGGCCGGCGGCGAGGATGAAGTACTCGACCCCCATCGGCTCGCTGCCGAAATTGCCGGCGATCGAATACAGCCAGGAATCCGAGGGGATCTGGGTGACGTGCGCACGCATCGCCGCCCGCTTGGCGCTGCCGTAGGCGGTCGCGTCGATGCGGGTGGTGATCTGCTCGTCCGGGTTGCCGAAGGGCAGGTCCTCGACCCGGGTGACCCCGGAGAACGGGTTGCCGGAACTGCTCGCGAACGCGTCCAACCCGACCTGGACCACGCTTCTCGGCAGGCCGATCCAGTAGACCTTGGCGGGCCCGTGACCGTCGGCGGCGGCCAGTTCCGCCGCCCGCATCGCCACCCGGTGCGCCTGGATGTGATCGGGGTGCCCGTACCCGCCGTCGGGGTCGTAGGTGACCAGCACCTGGGGGCGTACCTCCCGCATGATCTCCAGCAGGTGGCCGGCGGCCTCGTCGAGGTCGGCGCGGCAGAAGGCGCGCGGGTGACGGTTGCCCGGCGTGCCGAGCATGCCGGAGTCGCGGTAGCGGCCCGCCCCGCCGAGGAAGCGGTGATCGGTGACGCCGAGCGCCGCGCAGGCGTCGGCCAGCTCCTTGATCCGGTAGCCGCCGAGCTGGTCGGCCTCCCCGGCCTCCAGCAGCGCCAGCTCGGGTACGCAGACCTCGCCTTCCTCGCCGAGCGTGCAGGTCACCAGCGTGACGTGTGCGCCTTCGGCCGCGTAGCGGGCCATCGTGGCACCCGTGGTGATCGACTCGTCGTCGGGGTGTGCGTGGACGAGCAGTAGCCGTCGATCCGCCAGTTCGTTCACGCGGGCCACTGTACGCGGCCGGTCGTCGCCGGATTCGGCGGTCGTTTCGCGACCCGGCCACACGCCTGATCACACCGACCTACCATCCGGGTGTGGACTTTCCGGAACTAGCTGTGCGTACCAGACGTTTCACCCAGGGCGCGCCGCGGGCGCTCACCGTCGCGGCGGACGGTTCGCGAGTGGTGTTCCTGCGTTCCGGCGGTCCGCACGATCCGGCCGACGCCCTGTGGTCGTTCGAGGTGGCGTCCGGCACCGAGCGGCTCGTCGCCGACCCGGCCGAGCTGACCGGCGACCGGTCCGCGGCGATCAGGTCGTACGGCGCGAACCCGGGCGCGCGCGTGGTCGCGTTCGAACTCGGCGGGCGGCTGTTCCGTGCGGACCTGGTCAACGGGGACGTGGTGGAGGTGCCGACCGTCGGACCGGTCATCGACCCGCGACCGGACCCGACCGGCGAGCGGATCGCGTACGTCACCGACACCGAACTCCACGTGGTCGACTACGCGGGCGCGGACCTGCTGCTCGCCGGGGAGGGGGACGGCATCACCTGGGCGCTGCCCGACCCGGCCATGACCCGGGCCTTCCGGCCGTCCCGCGGCTACTGGTGGGCGCCGGACGGCCGGTCGATCCTGGCCGTGCGGGTGGACCGGTCGCGGCTGCCGCGCTGGCACCTCGCCGACGGGGCGAGCCCGGAGCGGCACCCCACCACCATCGCCTACCCGCGCGCCGGCGGCCCGATCCCCCAGGTGAGCCTGCACCTGCTCGACCTCGACGAGGGTTGGGTGGACGTGCACTGGGACCGGGAGACCTACCCCTACCTGGTGTCGGTGCACTGGGCCGAAGGGGTTCCGCTGATCACCGTGCTGCGCCGGCTCCAGCAGCACGGGCTGGTGCTCGCCGTCGACCCCCGCACCGGGGAGACCCAGGTGCACGCCGAACTCGCCGACCCCCGCTGGGTGGATCCGATTCCGGGCACGCCGTGCCACCTGCCGGACGGGCGGGTGCTGGTGGGCGGCGAGCTGGCCCACGACGGGTACGACGCGCGCTGTCTGTTCGCCGACGGCACCCTGCTCACCTCGCCGTCGCTCTACGTCCGGCGCGTGGTCGGCCGCCTGTCGGTGCCGTCCGGCCCGCCGGACCTGGTGCTCGAGGCGAGCGAGGGCGACCCGAGCCAGCAGCATCTGTTCCGGGTCCGCACCGCGCTCGGCTTCGGCGGGGTCGACGCCCGGCGGGTGACCACGGCCCCCGGCTGGCACACCGGGGTGGTCGGCGGCGACGTGCTGGCCGTGGGCAGCGAGTCGCTGGACCACCCGGGGGTGCGTTGGACGGTGTGGCGCGGCGAGGACGAGGTGGGGGTGATCCGCTCGTTGGCCGCGCCGCCGCCCTACCGGCCCCGTCCGGTGCTCGACCGGGTCACCGACCGTCGGCTGCCGGCGGCCGTGCTCTACCCGCGGGGGCACGTCGCGGGCCGTCGGCTGCCGGTGCTGCTCGACGTGTACGGCGGTCCGGGGCGGCAGGAGGTGCTGGCCGCGCGGTCCCGGTGGCTGTCCCGGCAGTGGTGGGCCGACGCCGGGTTCGCGGTGGTCACCGTGGACAACCGGGGCACCCCGGGGGTGGCGCCCTCGTTCGAGAAGGTGGTGCACCGCCGGCTGGCCGACCTGATCCTCGCCGACCAGGTCGACGCGTTGACCGCGCTGGCCGAGAAGCATCCGGATCTCGACCTGGGCCGGGTGGCGATCCGGGGCCGGCACCTCGGCGGGTGGCTGGCCGCGCTGGCGGTGCTGTGCCGGCCGGACCTGTTCCGCTGCGCGATCGCCCGCGCCCCGCTCGCCGACTGGTCGTTGTACGACGCGGCGAGCGCCGAACGGTACCTGGGCCTGCCGTCCGATGCGACCGAGGTCTACGCCCACCATTCGCTGGTGCATCTGGCCGGGGAGCCGCCGGCCGGGCCGGCCCGTCCGATGCTGCTGGTGCACGACCTGGCCGACGACGATGTGCTGGCCGCGCACAGTCTTCGCCTGTCGCAGACGTTGGTGGCGACGGCGCGGCCGCACGCGGTGCTTCCGCTGACCCGTTCGGACCTGCCCCCGGAGGCGGTGCTCCCGTTGGAGCTCGATTTCCTCCGCCGTCACCTCTAGGGGTCCGGCCGGCGGCGGGGCAGGTCCGATCGGCGTTCGTCGTTACTGTTTGACGTAGGTCCGGACGAAGCTGGGCCAGCCGAAGATGCTCTCGATGAAGACGCCGCCGAGTTTCGAGCCGTGCAGCATGTACTGCACGTCGACGTAGAGCGGCACGACGGGGGCGACCTCGCGCATGATCCGCTCGTCGATCTTCGACCATTCCTCGGCCTGCTCGGCCGGGTCCAGGGCGAGGATCCGGTCGAACTCGGCGTTGATGGCGTCGTGGTTCATGTAGGAGGTCCCAGGGGTTGTTCTTCTTCTTGGTGGCGTCACCGCGCGCCCCAAGACAACCGTCTACGGCGACTATGGTGTCTGGCGGCAGAAGGTTTACGGCAACTACGGAATTCTTTACCCCTCCTGTAGCAGTCAGTCGGCTTGGGTCACTAGCTACCTGCCGGCCCACGTGGGTTGGAACGTGTGGGGCGGATAAGCTCCGGAGCGCGCCGATCTTCAGCAGAGGACCGGCGACGCCTTCCCGGGCGGACCTTCCTCCATGACTGAAATGGATGTGACGTGAAACCTCGCGGATACCTCGCTGCCTTCGCGGCGCTCGCTGTTGCGGCCGTCGCTGGCGGGTGCACGCAGCACAACGATAGCGAACAGGAGGCAACGTCCGCGCGAAGTACGCCAACCGCGTCGGCACCGAAGACACCTCCTGAACTACCCGCACCCGAGATATCAGCGGCCCCTAGTTCTCAGCCCGGCATGACAACGCTGTTGACAGTTCCGCCTACTAGTGGACCCGCTGCGGCCGGAACGGTACAAGCCGAAGCGGGGGCGGTATGGGTTAATGCCGACTGCATCGGAGGCAAGCTCGAGATCATCATGAATGATGATCTCCGCCTACCTGTCCAGTGCAGCGAGGCTGAGATAACGCCTTTCGGGAATCGAATCGAATTCTCGTCCTCCCGACAGCTCACTATCCGGGTGGAAGCGTCGCAAGATGTGCGCTGGAGCTTGCGAGTAGAACAAGAGGGCACCTAACCGGCACTCCTGCACCAAGCAGCCGAGCAACGGCGAAGAGACGTGACGCAACCGGGGAAATGAGTCCGAGTCGCACCCCATTTCCCCGGTTGCGTGGTTCTATCGCTTACCAGTGCGCTTGAGCGCGCGGTGGTTGCGCTGCCGGCAGGTGTTCCCGCAGAACTCGCGGTGATGGGCGGCATCCTCGGGCAGCGGTTCGGTGCACCAGCCGCAGAGCCCTTGCTGCGCCCGGCGCTGGCGTTCGTCGTCGCTGGGGATCACGCCGTCACCGCCTCGGCCTGGTGAATCATGATCCAGTAGGCCGCGCCCACCAGGGAAAGGCTGTCGCCGGTCAACTGGCGGTAGGCGTTGTCGAGTCGGGAGTGACACCTACGGCGCAGCCGCATGTAGTGGTCGGGATTGGTGCTGTAGTGCCTGCCTGCCTCGCGCCCTTCGGCCTCCGTCTGCTGCTTGAGGTCTGCGTGGTTGTACGCCCACTGTTCGGCCTGGTTGCCGTACCAGCAAAGGTAGCCCGAGGCGCTTCCTCGCCGCAGTCGCAGGCGAAGAGTGCCCGTGGCTCGCCGCTGCCCTCGATCCGCTCAACCAGGATCAGCGGGCCGTAGGCGTAGCCGGGCTTGTGCTTGCGGCTTGCGGGCCGGCTGGTCGGGTATCCCTTGCGGACGTACGTCGCTGCGCGCTTGGCGCTGCGGCATGCCTTGCAGCGAGGCTCGCGCCCGTCCATGCGGCTACGGTCTCGGCCGAACGCTCCGACCGGCCCGGACCCCTACCGCATGCCTTCGGCGACCACCACCGTTCGTGATGTTTCGCACGTCTCGATCGTGATGCTTTGCCGCGGTCCCACCTCGGGAGAGACTCCCATCACACATGCTGAGTGTGAGCGGCGTAACGTGTGCCAGGTATTGCGCCATAAGACGCCCGTCGTACCGGACGGTCAGGAGACGACATGACGACTACGGCAATGAGGCCAGGCGAGCCGCGGCCGCGTGCCGCGATCGGGGCGAAGACCCTACGGACCGATCGGTGGTGGATCCCCCCGCTACTCACCTTCCTAGGCTTGTCCGCCTTCGTGGTGTACGGCGTGGTCCGGATCTTCATGAACAAGTACTACTGGGCCGGTGACGTCAACCTGCTGGCCCCGTTCTACTCCCCGTGCCTGTCCAAGAGCTGCGTGCCCGGCTCCAGCCACTTCCTGGGACAGCCGTTCCCGCAACTGCCCCCGTGGATCGGACCGGCCGCGATCATACTCATCCTGCCGGGCGGGTTCCGGCTCACCTGCTACTACTACCGCAAGGCGTACTACCGCTCGTTCTGGCTCTCCCCGCCCGCCTGCGCCGTACCAGACGGGCACAGACGCTACACCGGGGAGACCCGCTTCCCGCTGATCTTCCAGAACGTGCACCGGTACTTCTGGTACGCCGCGCTCTTCGTCGCCGCGGTGCTCACCTACGACGCCTTCCTGGCGTTCAAGGGCGTCGACGGCGGCTTCGGCATCGGGCTCGGCACCATCATCCTCTGGATCAACGTGGCGCTGATCTGGGGCTACACGCTCGGCTGCCACTCCTGCCGCAACATCATCGGCGGACGGCTCAAGCACTTCTCCAAGCACCCCGTCCGGTACCGCTTCTGGACCTGGGTGTCGAAGCTGAACGCCAAACACCAGGAGTGGGCCTGGGCGTCGCTGTTCTCGGTGATCATCGCGGACGCCTACGTGATGGCCGTGGCCGCCGGCTGGATCACCGACCTGCGGATCTTCAACTGAGGACTGAAAGATGACAACACGAATCGAACGGCACCACTACGACGTGGTCGTGATCGGCGCCGGCGGCGCGGGGCTGCGGGCGGCCATCGAGTCCCGGTTGGCCGGCAAGCGCACCGCCATCATCTCCAAGTCGCTGTTCGGCAAGGCCCACACGGTGATGGCCGAGGGCGGCGCAGCCGCCGCCATGGGGAACGTGAACAGCAACGACAACTGGATGGTCCACTTCCGCGACACGATGCGCGGCGGCAAGTTCCTCAACAACTACCGGATGGCGGAGCTGCACGCCAAAGAGGCACCGCTGCGCATCTGGGAGTTGGAGACGTACGGGGCGCTGTTCGACCGTACGAAGGACGGGAAGATCTCGCAGCGTAACTTCGGCGGGCACGAATACCCCCGGCTGGCGCACGTCGGCGACCGTACCGGCCTGGAGCTGATCCGCACCCTGCAGCAGAAGATCGTCTCCCTGCAGCAGGAGGACAAGAAGGAGTACGGCGACTACGAGGCGCGGCTGAAGGTCTTCGCCGAGACCACCATCACCGATCTGCTGCTCGACGGCGACCGGGTCGCCGGCGCGTTCGGCTACTACCGGGAAAGCGGCGAGTTCGTCCTGTTCGAGGCCCCGGCCGTCGTGCTCGCCACCGGCGGCGTGGGCCGCTCCTACAAGGTGACCTCCAACTCCTGGGAGTACACCGGGGACGGGCACGCGATGGCGCTGCGCGCCGGAGCGAACCTGATCAACATGGAGTTCCTGCAGTTCCACCCGACCGGCATGGTGTGGCCGCCGTCGGTGAAGGGGATCCTGGTCACCGAGTCGGTCCGCGGGGACGGCGGCGTGCTGCGCAACTCCGAGGGCCGACGGTTCATGTTCGACTACGTCCCCGACGTGTTCCGCAAGCAGTACGCGGAGACCGAGGAGGAGGCGGACCGCTGGTACACCGACCCGGACAACAACCGGCGACCGCCCGAACTGCTGCCCCGTGACGAGGTGGCCCGGGCGATCAACGCCGAGGTGAAGGCCGGACGCGGCACCCCGGCCGGCGGCGTCTACCTGGACATCGCCAGCCGGCTGCCGGCCGAGGAGATCAAACGGCGGCTGCCGTCCATGTACCACCAGTTCAAGGAGCTGGCCGACGTCGACATCACCAAGCAGCCGATGGAGGTCGGGCCGACCTGCCACTACATCATGGGCGGGATCGAGGTCGACCCGGACAGCGCCGCCGCGATCGGCCGGGTCAAAGGGCTGTTCGCCGCCGGTGAGGTGGCCGGCGGGATGCACGGCTCCAATCGGCTGGGCGGCAACTCCCTGTCGGACCTGCTGGTGTTCGGCAAGCGGGCCGGCGGGCACGCCGCGTCGTACGTGGACCAGCTACGTGCCCGGCCGAAGGTGCACACCGCGGACGTGGAGGCGGCGGTGGACGTCGCACTCGCCCCGCTGCAGCGGGACACCGGGGAGAACCCGTACGGGCTGCAGCAGGACCTGCAGGCGGTCACCGGCGACCTGGTCGGCATCATCCGCCGCAGAGCGGAACTGGAGGAGGCGCTGGCCCGGCTCGCCGAGCTGCGCGAGCGGGTGGCCAAGGTGAGCGCGCCGGGCGGACGCCGCTACAACCCGGGCTGGCACCTGGCCCTCGACCTGCGCAACATGCTGCTGGTCGCGGAATGCACGGCGATGGCCGCGCTGGAACGGGAGGAGTCGCGCGGCGGGCACACCCGGGAGGACTTCCCCACCATGCGCCCCGAATGGCGCCAGGTCAACCTGGTCTGCTCCCTGGACGGGGACCGGGTGGTGCTGGAGCGCAAGCCGCTGCCGAAGATGCGCGACGACCTGTTGCAGCTGTTCGACCGCGCGGAGTTGGAGAAGTACCTGACCGACGAGGAACTCGCCGAGTACGACGCGAGCGTGGCGAGCGGGAAGATCTCGGGTTCGGCCGAGTCCGCTCTGAAGGGTGAGGCGTAGATGGGCACGATGCGTCACTTCAAAGTGTGGCGGGGCGACGAGCACGGCGGCGCGCTGGAGGAGTACCAGGTCGAGGTCAACGAAGGCGAGGTCGTCCTGGACGTGATCCACCGGTTGCAGGCGACCCAGGCGCCCGACCTGGCCTGCCGGTGGAACTGCAAGGCCGGCAAGTGCGGCTCCTGCTCGATGGAGATCAACGGGCTGCCGCGGCTGGCGTGCATGACGCGGATGTCGACGTTCGGGGACGACGAGACGATCACCGTCACGCCGCTGCGGACCTTCCCGGTCGTCCGGGACCTGGTCACCGATGTCTCGTACAACTACGAGAAGGCGCGGGAGACGCCGGCGTTCGCGCCGCCGCCCGATCTGCAGCCCGGCGAGTACCGGATGCAGCAGATCGATGTGGAGCGGTCGCAGGAGTTCCGCAAGTGCATCGAGTGTTTCCTCTGCCAGAACACCTGCCACGTGGTGCGCGACCACGAGGAGAACAAGCCGGCCTTCGCCGGACCGCGGTACTTCATCCGCGCCGCCGAGCTGGACATGCACCCGCTGGACGCCCGGACCGACCGCCGGGAGTTCGCCCAGGAGGTGCAGGGCATCGGGTACTGCAACATCACCAAGTGCTGCACCGAGGTCTGCCCCGAGCACATCAAGATCACGGACAATGGCATCATTCCGATGAAGGAGCGGGTGGTCGACCGCAAGTACGACCCGCTGATCTGGCTCGGTAGCAAGATCTTCCGGAGGGACCAAATGAACGGCGAAGGCGGCACCCGCGACACATCGCTCGGCGAGGTGAGCGCGTTCGCACCGGCGGCCGCTGGGGACACGCCGGCGGCGGAGGCCAAGCGCGCGGTCAAGTGGCACCGCCAGGTGCCCCGGCCGCAGGCGGCACCGGTCGATGAGCGAGGCAAGCTTCCGCTCACCGAGCTGACGTTCGGCCGCCCGGCGGCGCCTTCGCCGTTCGGCGACGACGTGTCGTTCCCGATGCCCGCGGAGCGGCTGAACTACGCACACCCCGAACAGGACGACCAGAAGTGAGGTGCGTTGGGCCGGTGGCGGTGCC
>DASVCA010000071.1:0-7977 GCA_036381835.1 Micromonosporaceae bacterium | reverse complement strand
GTCGCGGAAGCGACCGGCACCCCACAACCGGTACCACGGGTCAGAGCGGGCCGCGCCCGGCCCGCAACAGCAGCAGCGCAAGCTGAGTGCCGTCCTCGCCCAGCGCTCGGTGGAAGCGGCTGAGAATCTCCCGTTCCCGTGACAGCACCACCCTGGTGCCGCCGGAGGCGACCCGGGTGGCACCGACTTGTTGCGACAGGCGCGCGCGTTCCTGCCAGAGCCTGATCAAGGCGTCGTCGATTTCGTCGATTCTTGCGCGCATCGTGCTGATTAGTGCCGCGGCGTCGGGATCACCCGTTCCGGGGTCTGCGCCTACGGTCCGGTCAACGGCCTGGTCGGTCGCGGTCATCTCTCCCCCTGGGATCGGACCCAGGCACCCGGCCCCCGAAGCGAGAAGCCCCGGGCTCCAGGAGCCCGGGGCTTTCGTCAGTCTCTGCTCAGGCGCGACCAACGGCTACCGGACTCCCGGAGCCGTAGAAAAAGTAGTAGCGCACCTGGTCACTCACATATCGCAGTATGCCCGCCCGGGCGGGTGGTCGGCAACCGCCGGTCAACCTGTGGGACGCGGATCGGGCGCGACCGGCATAGACTCGCCGTGCGATGCATGCTCTCTTCGACACCCCACCGGTCCAGTCCACGCCGTCCCGCGGCGGTTCCGGCCCCGATGCGCAGGCGCTGCTGGCCGGGCTCAACGAGCCCCAGCGAGACGCGGTGACCCACGGCGGCTCTCCGCTGCTCATCGTGGCGGGCGCCGGCTCCGGTAAGACCCGGGTGCTCACCCACCGGATCGCGTACCTGCTCGCGGCCCGGGACGTCCATCCCGGCGAGATCATTGCGATCACCTTCACCAACAAGGCCGCCGCCGAGATGAAGGAGCGGGTCACCGCGCTGGTCGGTGCTCGGGCCCGGCTGATGTGGGTGTCGACCTTCCACTCGGCGTGTCTGCGGATTCTCCGCGCCGAGCATGAGCATCTCGGCCTGAAGTCGAGCTTCACCATCTACGACGCCGACGACTCGCGGCGGTTGATGCAACTCGTCGCCCGGGAACTCGACCTCGACCCGAAGCGCTACCCGGCTCGGGGGCTGGCGGCGCGGGTCAGCGCTCTCAAGAACGAGTTGATCGACCCCGAGGAGTTCGCCGGACGCGCCAAGGGGCCGAACGAGCGGGCGCTGGCCGAGGCGTACCTGCTCTATCAGCGGCGGCTGCACGAGGCACACGCGCTGGACTTCGACGACCTCATCATGACCACGGTGCACCTGTTGCAGTCGCATCCGCACGTCGCCGAACGCTATCGGCGCCGGTTCCGGCACGTGCTCGTGGACGAGTATCAGGACACCAACCACGCCCAGTATGTGCTCATCAAGGAGCTGGTCGGGGAAGGCGACCCGACCGAGGGCGGGCTACCGCCGGCCGAGCTGTGCGTGGTCGGCGACGCCGACCAGTCGATCTACGCCTTCCGGGGCGCCACGATCCGCAACATCCTCGAGTTCGAGCGCGACTTCACCAACGCCCGCACCATCCTGCTGGAGCAGAACTACCGATCCACGCAGACCATCCTGAACGCGGCCAACGCCGTCATCCAGCACAACCGATCGCGCAAACCGAAGCGGCTGTGGAGCGAGGCCGGGACCGGCGAGCCGATCGTGGGTTACGTGGCCGACACCGAACACGCCGAAGCCGACTGGGTCGCGCGGGAGATCGACCGGCTGTGCGACGCCGGGCTGGCCCGCCCCTGCGACGTCGCCGTCTTCTACCGCACCAACGCCCAGTCCCGGGTCTTCGAAGAGGTCTTCATCCGATACGGGCTGCCGTACAAGGTCGTGGGGGGTGTCCGGTTCTACGAGCGCAAGGAGGTCCGGGACGCGCTCGCCTACCTGCGGGCGGTGGCCAACGAGGACGACACGGTGAGCCTGCGGCGCATCCTCAACACACCCCGTCGGGGCATCGGGGAGCGGGCGGAGGCATGTGTGGACGCCCTGGCCGCGCGGGAGCGGATATCGTTCGGCGCCGCCCTGCGCCGCGCCGCCGAAGCCCCGGGGATCTCGACCCGAGCGGTCAACGCCATCGCCGACTTCGTCGCATTGCTCGACGAGCTCCGAGAGTCGGCCCGCGCCGCGCCGCCGGAAGAGGTGCTGGAGGCCGTCCTCAACCGCTCCGGCTACCTCGACGCTCTCGAGGAGAGCCTGGACCCACAGGACGCCGGACGGGTCGAGAACCTTCAGGAGCTGGTCAGCGTCGCACGGGAGTACACAGAACGAGCCGAGGCGCAGGCGGAGGGCGGGCAGAGCGAAGGGCCGACCCTCGCCGGGTTCCTCGAACAGGTCGCCCTGGTCGCGGATGCCGACGAGATACCGCCCCCCGCCGATGAGGAATCGAACGACGGCTACCAGGGCGTGGTCACCCTGATGACCCTGCACACCGCGAAAGGCCTGGAGTTCCCGGTGGTGTTCCTCACCGGCCTGGAGGAGGGCGTCTTCCCCCACGTACGTTCGCTCGGCGACACCGGCGAGCTGGAGGAGGAGCGTCGGCTTGCGTACGTGGGCATCACCCGGGCCCGGGAACGTCTCTACCTGTCCCGAGCGGTCACCCGTTCGGCATGGGGGCAGCCGACCTACAACCCGCCGTCACGGTTCACCGACGAGCTTCCGGCCGAGCTGGTGCGTTGGGAACGCACCGCGGCGGCGTACACGTCGTGGTCCGGTGGTGGGATCGGTGCCCGGCACACCGGCGAGCGCGCGGAACCGGTCACGGGTACGCCCAGGGCGGTTCGTCTGGCGCAACGGCTGGGCGTCGACGGCAGCCGGCTCACCACCGCCAGCGAGCTGCGTCCCGTTCCGAAGGTGGCGGTCGGGGACCGGGTGAATCACCAGCGGTACGGCCTGGGTCGGGTGCTCGCGGTGGAGGGCGACGGCCCCGGCGCGCGGGCCCAGGTCGACTTCGGCGATCAGACGTTGTGGTTGGTGCTGCGGCACGCGCCGATCGAGAAGCTGTGACGGCCGGCCGGGACGGCGCCCGTCCCGGTCCGAGCGAGGTCAGCAGCCGATGTTGACGCCCCGCGCCCGCATCCAGGGAGCCGGGTTGATCTGGTTCCACAGGCCGCGATGCACCTCGAAGTGCAGATGTGGTCCGGTCGAGTCGCCGGTCGAGCCTTCCCGACCGATCATGTCACCGGCGCTCACCCGGTCGCCGGCTCGCACCTCGGCCCGGTTCAGGTGCGCGTAGTGCGTCAGGTATCCGTTTCCGTGGTCGATGACCACGGAGATGCCGTACCCGGAGTACAGCCAGCCGGCGGCGCTGACCGTGCCGGCCCCGACCGCCCGTACCGGCGTGTTCGCCGGTTTGGCCAGGTCGACACCGGCGTGCAGGACGCCCCAGCGCGGGCCGTAGCAGGATGTGACCGCGGCACCCGGCATCGGGTGCACCCAGTCCGGCTTCACCGGCGCGGGTTCGCCGGCGCGCACCGTGTTGCTGGTCTCCGGCGACGGCGGCGCGGAGGTGGCCGGCGACGTCGTGGTCGCGGGATCTGAGGTCGGCGACGCGGTCCGGTTCGGCCGGTCGCGATCTGCGCGATCGGCCCGGCTCGCCGCTTCGTCGCGGGCCTGCCGGTCGAGCGCGACGGCGCTGGTCGCCGCATGGTCGTCACCATCGTGTTGCGCCGAGACGCCGGCGAGGCCGAAGCCGGCCACGGTGATCCCGAGCGCTGCCAGGTAGGGCAGGTAGGGGCGTTGACTGAGCGGCTTGGCCGGTACCCGGTGGAGGCCGGTCGCATGACGGGTGGCCCTTGTGGGGCGGTGGTGCTTGTTCTCCTGCATCTCCAGTACCTCGGGGGGTGAGGGACACGGACCGAGCCATGGTGGTTTGCTCGGCCGGTCACCCCGGGTAGTGGGGGTGTGGCGCCTGCCGCGGTCCGCCTCGCGCATGGGCCGGAAAGTACCGCCGTGTCCGGAACTAGGGGGCGCCCGGCTGTGGAATCGGCCACATATCCTGTTGTGGCGCAGGTGACTATTACCGCCGAGTAGGAACAAAGAAAACCGCCCGGTCCGATACGGACGGGCGGTTCAGGCGGAGATCGGAAAACGTTACGAGGCGGACACGCCGCCGAAGATGGGGTCAAGCTTCAGCTTGATATCCACGCCGCGTTCCAGCAACCACGGCACCGGGTCTCGGGGCTCTCCCTTGACAAGTACCTCGAGATGCAGTTGCGATCCGTAGGCGTGGCCCGAGTTGCCGACCAGGCCGAGCACCTGGCCTGCCTCGACCTCGTCGCCCTCCTGCACGCGTAGCTCGGCGGAGTGGCCGTAGATCGCTTCGCTGCCGTCGGGGTGGGCGACGATGACGCAGTACCCGTAGCCGCCGCACCAGCCGGCCTTGGTGACCTTGCCGGCGTGGATGGCGTGGAACGGGGCGCCTTCAGGTGCGGCGAGATCGATACCCGCGTGCAGCTCCCCGTAGCGGACACCGTACGGCGAGGTGAAGGTGTAGTCCTTCAGCGGGAGAACCCAGACGTCCTCCGAATCGGCGAAGGGATCTGTATCGCCGCGTTCCAAGCCGCGGGACGCCGTACTGAGTGCGTCCTCCGCGCGGTCGGCGAGCTCCTGACTGGTTGCGGCCTGGTCGAGGTCGGTCAGGGCAGATGCGGGCACCGCCTTGGCGTCGGGCAGCGCCGCCGCTGCGCCGAGGGCCACCACACCGGCACCGACGAAGGCAGAGGTGACGACGGCGGCATAGCGGCGACGTGGTGGCGTGGGTACCCGCCTGCGCCCCCGATACCGGTCGGGTTCGGACAACGAGCGTTGACGCACGCGTACCCTCCGTTGTCGGTCGGTCGAGCGGTCTACCGATGTCGGACCGGCGTGGTTGACTCCGGTCGACCGCGTCGTCTCGGTGGCCTAAACCACGCTGACAACCGTGCACACGTTAGCCAAGACTGACAGGAGTCTCAAGTTAAACCGCCAAATTGGCGTCACGTAATGCCGCGATCCCCGCTTTCCGGGCTCCCAGCCGAGGGGTTACCGTTCGTTAAGGCAGCCGTTGACGGGTGCTGGAAGGCGTGGGTGCCGGGGAAGGGTTATTGCTGATGAGCTCTCGAATTCGGGTTGTCATCGCCAAGCCGGGTTTGGATGGGCACGACCGCGGCGCGAAGGTGGTCGCGCGAGCCCTGCGGGATGCCGGGATGGAGGTCATCTACACGGGCCTGCACCAGACGCCCGAGCAGATCGTCGAGGCGGCGATTCAGGAGGACGCCGACGCGATCGGGCTGTCCGTCCTTTCCGGAGCGCACATGACGCTGTTCCGGCGGGTGCTCGAGCTTCTCACCGAGCGCGACGCCCGGGACGTGATCGTCTTCGGCGGCGGGATCATCCCCGACGCCGACCTCCCAGAGCTGGAGCGCATGGGCGTGGCGAAGATCTTCACCCCGGGCACCTCCACCCAGTCGATTGTGGAGTGGGTGCGGGAGAACATCCCGCAGCCGGTCGCCTGACCGACCTCGCCCACGGCGAGCGCGCGTCGGTGACGGAGCGTCGAGGACGGAGTGAGGGGCCGGACGCACCCCTCACACGTCCGGCCCCTCCATGCACGACGCCCCGCCGCCACCCCTCGACCGACAGGGCATCGGCCGTGTCTGCCGGCGCCGCCCCCCCGGCGGCTCCGACATCTGACCTAACGATGCCACCTCCTGCGGGTTACGCACGCCGAACGCGAATTTTTCCCAGGGCGACTTCTGCGCTGTGGAGTACAGCACAGGCTGCACCCGGATGGTTGCCGCTGGTTCGAACCTCGCTAGGCTGCGGGCCGACGCCTGTTTAGGTGACGGGACGTCGAGTCATCAATGCGACGGACGGCGCGACGGCGCCGCGGAGACGGGACGGGACGCGCAACCGTGGACCTGTACGAATACCAGGGGCGTGAGCTGTTCGAGCGGCACGGGCTGCCCGTGCTCGCCGGCGGCGTCGCCGAAACCCCAGAGGAGGCGCGGGCGATCGCCGAGCGCCTGGGTGTCGGGGTGGTCGTCAAGGCTCAGGTGAAGGTCGGCGGCCGGGGCAAGGCGGGCGGGGTGAAGCTCGCCAAGGACGCCGATGAGGCGGCTGCGAGAGCCGGCGACATCCTCGGCATGGACATCAAGGGTCACCGGGTCAACAAGGTCATGGTGACGGTGACCGCCGACATCGCCGAGGAGTACTACTTCTCCTATCTGCTCGACCGGGCCAACCGGACGTTCCTGTGCATCGCCAGCGTGTCGGGCGGCATGGACATCGAGCAGGTCGCCGCTGAGACCCCGGAGAAGGTGGCCAAGGTAGCGATCGACGCCAACGTCGGCGTCGACGAGACGAAGGCCCGGGAGATCGTGGCCGCGGCCGGGTTCCCGGCGGAGATCTCCGAGCAGATCGTCGAGATCGCGGTCAAGCTATGGCGGGCGTTCGTGGCGGAGGACGCCACCCTGATGGAGGTCAACCCGCTCGCCCGTACGGCCGGCGGGCAGGTGCTCTGCCTCGACGCCAAGGTGACGCTCGACGACAACGCCGGGTTCCGCCACCCGGAGCACGAGGTGCTGATCGACCGGGCCGCGGTCGATCCGCTGGAGCAGCGGGCCAAGGAGAAGGACCTCAACTACGTGAAGCTCGACGGCGAGGTCGGCATCATCGGCAACGGCGCGGGCCTGGTCATGTCGACCCTCGACGTCGTCGCCTACGCCGGGGAGAAGTACGGCGGGGTCAAGCCGGCCAACTTCCTCGACATCGGCGGCGGTGCGAGCGCCGCGGTGATGGCCAACGGTCTGGAGATCGTGCTCTCCGATCCGGCCGTGAAGAGCGTCTTCGTCAACGTATTCGGCGGCATTACCGCGTGCGACGAGGTGGCCAACGGTATCGTGCAGGCGCTGGCCATGCTGCAAGAGCGTGGTGAGCAGCTCGCGAAGCCGCTGGTCGTCCGGTTGGACGGCAACAACGCCGAGGCGGGACGGGCGATCCTCGACGCCGCCGCCAACCCGCTGGTGCAGCGGGTGGACACGATGGACGGAGCGGCCGACCGAGCCGCTGAACTCGCGGCCGCAGGAGTCTGACATGGCAATCTGGTTGACCAAGGACTCGAAGGTCATCGTGCAGGGGATGACCGGTTCGGAAGGGTCCAAGCACACCCGCCGCATGCTCAAGGCCGGCACCGACATCGTCGGCGGAGTCAACCCGCGTAAGGCGGGGCAGACGGTCGACTTCGACGGCACCCAGCTGCCCGTCTTCGCCAGCGTGGCTGAGGCGATGGCGGAAACCGGGGCGGACACCACGGTCATCTTCGTACCGCCCCAGGCCACCAAGGCAGCCGTCATCGAGGCGATCGACGCCGGCATCGGGCTGGCCGTGGTGATCACCGAGGGGGTGCCGGTACACGACACCGCCGCGTTCTGGGCCCACAACGTGGCATCCGGACGCCGGACCCGGATCATCGGTCCGAACTGCCCCGGTATCGCCTCGCCCGGGGCCTCGAACGCGGGCATCATCCCGGCCGACATCACCGGCCCGGGCCGCATCGGCCTGGTCAGCAAGAGCGGTACGCTGACCTACCAGCTGATGTACGAACTGCGGGACATCGGCTTCTCGACGTGCGTCGGCATCGGCGGCGACCCGGTCATCGGCACCACCCACATCGATGCGCTGGCGGCCTTCCAGGACGACCCGGAAACCGACGCCATCGTGATGATCGGGGAGATCGGCGGTGATGCCGAGGAACGGGCGGCCGACTTCATCAAGGCGAACGTGACCAAGCCGGTGGTCGCGTACATCGCCGGCTTCACCGCGCCGCCCGGCAAGACGATGGGACACGCGGGGGCCATCATCTCCGGCTCGTCCGGAACCGCGGAAGCGAAGAAGGCGGCGCTTGAGGCGGTCGGCGTCAAGGTGGGCAAGACGCCGAGTGAGACCGCCCGGCTCATGCGGGAGATCATGTCCGGTAGGTGAGCGAAGTGCGGGGTCGACCGAGGTCGA
>DASVCA010000070.1:0-20752 GCA_036381835.1 Micromonosporaceae bacterium | reverse complement strand
ACGGCAGCCGCCCGGTGTAGCCACGGGCGATCATCGCCAGGTAGACCCGTTCCCCCCGTTCGAACGCCCGCAGGAACAGGGTGCCGATGCCGGCGGCGAACCCGCGCACCTGCCAGAGGAACCGCGGGTCGTCGCCGCGTGAGATCCGGGCGATCCGCATCCGCCGCGCCTCGCCGACCAGCACGTCCAGGTAGCGCAGCATGAAGGTGATGATCTGGGTGAGGATCGACGGGCAGCGGAGCCGGTCCAGGCCGACGATCAGATCGCGGATCGGCGTAGTGGCGGCGAGGATCAGCGAGGCGAGGACGCCGAGGGTGCCCTTGGCGAGGATGTTCCAGCCGCCGTAGAGGCCGTCGACCGACAGCGACAGGCCCAGCCAGTCGATCCGCTCGCCGCCGCCGAGGAACGGCAGCGCGAACGCGAACACGACGAACGGCGTCTCGATCAGCGACCGGCGGGCCAGCCAGCCGGCCGGGATCCGGCCGATCGCCGCGACGATCGCGATGAGCAGAGCGTAGCCGGCGAACGCCCACAGCGCTTCCCGGGGGGTGGCGACCACGGCGAGGGTGAACGCCACCATCGCCGCGATCTTGGCTTCGGGAGCGAGCCGGTGCAGCGGGCCGACCCGGTCCAGGTGGAGCACGTGGGCGTGCCCGGTGCCCATCGGTCTACTCCTTCACGGTCCGCCGACTGCGGATCAACCAGAAGATCCCGCCCGCGATGGCCAGGGTCAGCAACGCACCGGTCACGCCGGAGAGCCCCGTGGCGAGGTAGTCGTTGTCGATGCCGCGGACGGCGTAGTCGGCGAACGGACTGTCGCCGAGTTCGTGTTCCTCGGTATTGCGCGCGATGCAGGTTCCGTCGATCACTTCGCCGGCTTCGTCGAGGACGCAGCCTTTGGCGGCGACCGATTCGAGCCCGTCGGGTGCTCCCGAGGCGAAGTTGCTGACCACGCCGGCGAGCAGCAGGACGGCCAGCAGGCCGCCGAGGAACAACCGGTTCTTCCTGGTCATGCCACACCTCCGGCTGCCGGCACCCGCTGAGCAGGCGCGGGGATCTCGTCGCGACGCAGCCCGCGCAGGGCGTACACGAGGTCGGGTCGGACCTTGGCGACGGTGGCCACGGTGGTGGCGGTGATCAGCCCTTCCCCGATTCCGATCAGGATGTGGGTGCCGGCCATGGCGGCGGCGACCTCGCCCAGGCCGACGGTTTCCAGCTGGGTGGTGCCGCCGAGCGCGTACTGCAGCACGAAGCTCATCGCGGCGGCGAGGACGCTGACCACCGAGGCGATGACGGCGGTGACGGCGAGACCGGCCGCGTTGCGCGGCAGGATCCGCAGCAGCAGGGCGATGAGGGCGTACGCGGCGGCGGTGCCGACGAGGGCCATGTTGGTCACGTTGGGACCGATCGCGCTGACTCCACCGTCGGCGAAGACCAGCGCTTGGACGATCAGCACCACGGCGACGCACAGGGCACCGACCCAGGGTCCGACGAGCAGTGCGGCCAGTGCTCCGCCGACCAGATGGCCGCTGACTCCGGGCAGGACCGGAAAGTTCAGCATCTGAACCGCGAAGATGAATGCGGCGACCAACCCGGCCATGGGTGCGAGTCGATCGTCGAGGTGGCGACGGCTGCGGATCACGGCGATCGCGAGCAGCATCGCGGCGAGCAGTGCAAAGCCGATGGAGACAGGGCCGTTGAGCACGCCGTTCTGAATGTGCAGCGCGACGACGTCCATCCGATCGATGTGCATCCGATCCTCCTGACCCCGCCGGTCGGGCCCGGGTGGTGCGGGCGGCGGGACGCGTCTAGCTTAAGACGCCACCGGATAGTTGTTGCAAACTGTTGGCAACAAGGTCACCCGCTGCGGTGTGGGTGGGGCCGGTAGGGTTTGGCCCATGACCGAACCCGTCCGCCTGGCACCCGGCGATCTCGCACCCGACTTCACGCTGCCCACCGACACCGGGACGATGCTGTCGTTGCAGGACCTGCGGGGCCGCAAGGTCGTCCTCTACGCCTATCCGGCCGCGATGACCCCTGGTTGCACGAGGCAGGCGTGCGACTTCCGGGATTCACTGCCCGCACTGCAGGCCGCCGGGTACGAGGTCGTGGGCATCTCCCCCGACACCACCGCCAAACTCGCGCAGTTCCGCGAGAAGGAGGCGATCACCTTTCCGCTCGTCTCCGACCCGGACAAGGCCGTGCTGACCGCGTACGGCGCCTACGGCGAGAAGAAGATGTACGGCAAGACGGTCACCGGGGTGATCCGTTCGACCTTCGTGATCGGCGAGGACGGCAGGATCGAGCGGGCCATGTACAACGTCCGAGCCACCGGACACGTCGCCAAGTTGCGCAAGGACCTCGGCCTGGACTGACCCCCGCCGACCGGATCCGCCCGAGGCACTACACTCTGCCGTGGGCTTCGCCCGATGCGGGAGTGGCGTAACTGGCAGCCGCGCAGGATTTAGGTTCCTGTGCCTTCGGGCGTGGGGGTTCGACTCCCCCCTCCCGCACCACTAAACGGCGGTAATCTATGCACGCCTTGCTCGGAGCTCACCGGAAATCGGGTTGTAAGTAGCATCTGGGCATGCCACACCAACCAGCACAGTCTGTGTTGCCGCAATTGGCGCACGGTGCCCCAGACCCGGAGTCGACTCCGAACAGTCCCGATCTCGCCAAACGGCGGAAGGCGCTTCGCATCGGCCTCATCGCCTTGGCGGTGGTGGCACTGCTCGCGGGCACCGGAGTCGTAGCGGCGGGGCTCTACCTGCGGTCGGTCGAATCGAACATCGACCGCGTGGACGCGTTCAGTGAAATTCCGGAGGAATCCCGCCCGGAAAAGGTCACGCCGAAGGCGCTGAACATCCTGATCCTGGGCAGCGACTCTCGCGATCCCGATTCCACCACAGGCTCACGCACCGACTCCATTATCCTGGCCCACTTCCCCGAGGACCGGTCAAGCGCTCAGCTCATCTCGATTCCCCGAGATACCTGGGTAACGGTGCCGGCGACGAGAGACGGCCGCCGAGGCGGCCGAGACGCGAAGATCAACGCGGCCTTCGCCTGGGGCGGCGTGCCGCTGATGGTGCAGACCGTGGAAAAGTTCACCGGAATCCGCGTCGACCACGTGGCGATGATCGATTTCGCGGGATTCAAGGAGATCGTCGACGCATTGGGTGGCATCGAGATCGACGTGGAGCGCACCTTCAAGTCGATTCATCCCCCGTACCGCACCTTCCACGCCGGCAGACAGCACATGAACGGCGACGCCGCCCTGGACTTCGCGCGCCAGCGCAAGCAGTTCGCCGACGGCGACTTCACCCGCATCCGCCATCAGCAGCAGGTGATCAAGGCCATTCTGGACAAGGCCGCCACCGGCGGGATTCTCAGCAGCCCCGGAAAGCTCAACTCCTTCGTCCGGGCCACCGCCGATGCTGTGTCCGTGGACGAGACGCTCTCCATGCTCGACACGGCGATGGAGTTCCGTCATCTGCGCGGCAACAACCTCACGTTCGTCACCAGCCCGACGAAGGGGACGGGACGGGTCGGCCGCGAGAGCGTGGTCTTCGCGGATGTGGAGAAGGCCAAGGTCTTCTACGACGCCGTACGCCGGGATGCCGTGGACGAGATCCTGAACCTCGGTAAGCCGCACTAGGGCGACACGCCCAAACGGTTGCCCGTTGAATGATTTCATGCGTACAGTCTCGGCGTGAATGAAGACGCTGCCGGGGTGGGCGGGACGACCGGACAGGTGCTCGACCTGTTCCAGGGCGTCCGGCTCACCCCGACCCAGCGCCGGATCGCGCACAGCCTGGTGCAGCACGCACGCGCCGCCGCGTACCTGTCCGCAGCCGAGGTCGCCGAACTCGCCGGAGTCAGCCAACCGTCCGTGACCCGATTCGCCGTGGCCCTCGGCTACGACGGCTACCCGGCACTGCGTCGACGGCTGCGGGAGATCGTCGACGTCGGCCCGGGCGCGACACCCGCCGCCGACTCCGAGATTCAACGGGCGCTGCACGCGGAGGCCGACGGTCTGCGCCAACTCGCCGACCGGCTCGGCGACGACCGCCCGGTGCGCACGGCCGCGGCGCTGCTCGCCGCCAGCCGCCCGCTGCCGGTACTCGGCCTGCGCGCCGCCGCCCCGCTCGCCGCGTACTTCGCCTACTTCGCCGCGAAGGTGCTCGCGGACGTCCGCGTGTTCGACTCGGGCGGCAGCCTGCTCGCCGATCAGCTCGATCAGGCGCGCGCGGCGGGTGCGGACGCGATGCTGGCGATCGTGTTGCCCCGCTACCCGCGGGAAACCCTCGACGCGATACGCGAGGCGAAGGCCGCCGGTCTGTCCGTGGTCGCGATCACCGACTCACCGGTCAGCCCGGCCGCCGAGTACGCCGACGTCACCCTCGCCGCGGCCGTCGGTACCCGACTCGTCTTCGACCTGCACACCGCGCCGATGGCGATGGCGATGGTGCTGCTGCAGGCGATCTGCGACACGGCACCCGGCGAGGCACAGCGCCGGCTGGAAGCGTTCGAGCAGTCAGCCGCCCGCCGGCAGTTGTTCGTCGGTTGAGGCCGGCCGAAGGAGGAGAGCATGTACGAACCGGTCCGCGCCCCCCGTGGTACCACCCGCACCGCCCTGGGCTGGCCGCAGGAGGCCGCCCTGCGGATGTTGATGAACAACCTCGACCCGGAGGTGGCCGAGCGTCCCGAGGATCTCGTGGTCTACGGCGGCACCGGCAAGGCGGCCCGGGACTGGCCGTCGTTCCACGCTCTGGTCCGGACCCTGCGGGAACTGAAGGACGACGAGACGATGCTGGTCCAGTCGGGTCGCCCGGTCGGGGTGATGCGAACCCACGAATGGGCGCCCCGGGTCCTGATCGCCAACGCCAACCTGGTCGGCGACTGGGCGACCTGGCCGGAGTTCCGGCGGCTGGAGAAGCTCGGCTTGACCATGTACGGCCAGATGACCGCCGGTTCGTGGATCTACATCGGCACCCAGGGCATCCTCCAGGGCACGTACGAGACCTTCGCCGCGGTCGCCGCCAAGCGGTTCGGCGGATCGCTGGCCGGCACCCTGACCCTGACCGCGGGCTGCGGTGGGATGGGCGGCGCCCAGCCGCTCGCCGTCACCATGAACGGCGGGGTCTGCCTGATCGTCGATGTGGACGCCGAACGGCTCAACCGCCGGGTGCAGACCCGCTACCTGGACACCGTCGCGGATTCGCTCGATGCGGCGGTCGAGCAGGTGCTCGCCGCCAAGCGGGAGCGGCGGGCGCTGTCCGTGGGCGTGGTGGGCAACGCCGCGACGGTGTATCCGGAGCTGCTGCGCCGCGGCGTGGAGATCGACATCGTGACCGATCAGACCTCCGCCCACGACCCGCTGTCCTACCTGCCCGAGGGGGTGGACCTCGCCGACGCGCCGGACTACGCGGCGGCCAAGCCGGAGGAATTCACCGAGCGGGCCCGGGCGTCGATGGCCCAACACGTCGCGGCGATGGTCGGCTTCCTCGACGCCGGTGCCGAGGTGTTCGACTACGGCAACTCGATCCGGGGCGAGGCGAGACTCGGCGGCTACGACCGCGCCTTCGACTTCCCCGGCTTCGTGCCGGCGTACATCCGTCCGCTGTTCTGCCAGGGCAAGGGCCCGTTCCGGTGGGCGGCCCTGTCCGGCGACCCGGCCGACATCGCCGCCACCGACCGGGCGATTCTGGAGCTGTTCCCGGAGAACGAATCCCTGACCCGCTGGATCCGGATGGCCGGCGAGAAGGTCGCGTTCCAGGGACTTCCGGCACGGATCTGCTGGCTCGGCTACGGCGAACGGGACAAGGCGGGCCTGCGCTTCAACGAGATGGTCGCCTCCGGCGAACTGTCCGCGCCGGTGGTGATCGGCCGCGACCACCTGGACTGCGGCAGCGTGGCAAGCCCCTACCGGGAGACCGAGGGGATGCGTGACGGCTCCGACGCGATCGCCGACTGGCCGCTGCTGAACGCGCTGGTCAACACCGCCAGCGGGGCATCCTGGGTGTCCATCCACCACGGCGGCGGGGTCGGCATCGGCCGGTCCATCCACGCCGGACAGGTGACCGTCGCCGACGGCACCCCGCTCGCCGCCCAGAAGATCGAGCGGGTGCTCACCAACGACCCGGGCATGGGCATCATCCGGCACGTCGACGCCGGCTACGAGGAGGCGGTCGAGGTGGCCCGGCAGCACGAGGTCGTGATCCCGATGGCCGAGGGCTGAGCATGGACCGGCATCGCTTCCGTCGCTTGTGGGACGAGCTGGCCCCGATCGGACGCGACCGGACCTCCGGCGGCTACCTGCGCTACGCCTGGACCGCCCCCGAGCTGGCCTGCCGGGAATGGTTCCGCGCGCAGGCCGCGTCCCGGGACATGCCGGTCGAGGAGGACGGCAACGGCAACCTGTTCGCCTGGTGGCAGGTCGGGGCGGACGAGCCGGCGGTGGTCACCGGCAGCCACTTCGACTCGGTGCCGCACGGCGGTGCCTACGACGGGCCGCTGGGCATCGTCAGCGCGTTCCTCGCCGTCGATCTGCTACGGGAGCGGCGGGTCACGCCGCGCCGACCGTTGGCCGTCGCCGCGTTCGCCGAGGAGGAAGGGTCCCGCTTCGGGGTGCCGTGCCTCGGCTCCCGGCTGCTCACCGGCGCGGTGGACCCCGACCGGGCGGCGGCGCTGACCGACCGGGACGGGGTCACGCTCGCCGAGGCGCTGGGCGCGGTGCCGGCGGGTGCCCGGCCGGACCTGCTGCGCCGCGTCGGGGTGTTCGTCGAACTGCACGTCGAACAGGGTCGGGCGCTGGTCGACCGGGACGCGCCGGTCGGGGTGGCCAGCGCCATCTGGCCGCACGGCCGCTGGCGGTTCGACTTCCGCGGCGAGGGCAACCATGCCGGCACCACCCGGATGGCGGACCGGCGCGATCCGATGCTCACCTACGCGTTCACCGTGCTGGCCGCGAACAAGGAGGCGAGGCTGCGGGGCGTGCACGCGACGGTCGGCCGGGTGGAGGTGGAGCCGAACGCCACCAATGCCATCCCCTCCCTGGTACGGGGCTGGTTGGATGCTCGCGCCCCGGACGAGACGACCCTCGAACGGCTGGTGGATGCGGTCTACCGCAAGGCCGAGGAGCGGGCCGCCCGGGACGGCACCACGATCGCGCTGACCGCCGAGTCGGTCACCCCGCTGGTCGACTTCGACGCCGCGCTGGCCGAGCGGATCCGGGTGCTGCTCGACGCGCCCGTACTGCCGACGGGGGCCGGGCACGACGCCGGGGTGCTGTCCGGGCACGTGCCGACCGCGATGCTGTTCGTGCGGAACCCGACCGGGGCGTCGCATTGCCCGGCGGAGACGGCCGGCGACGAGGACTGCGCCGCGGGCGTCGTCGCGCTCGCCGCAGTGCTGGAGGAGCTGGCATGTCGGTGATCCGCTGGCACGCCGAGTACGCCTGGCTCCCGAACGTCGCCGCACCGGTCGGCGATGTGCTGATCGAGGCCGCCGACGGGCGGTTCGTCGCGGTCACCCCCGGCGTGCGGGTGCCGCCGCCGGACGCGACCCGGCTACCCGGGCTCACCCTGCCCGGGCTGGCCAACGCCCACTCCCACGCGTTCCACCGGGCGCTGCGGGGCCGCACCCACGGCGGGCGGGGCACCTTCTGGACCTGGCGGGAGACGATGTACGCCGTCGCCGCCCGGCTCGACCCGGACAGCTACCTAGCGCTGGCCCGGGCGGTGTACGCGGAGATGGCGCTGGCCGGGATCACCTGCGTGGGCGAGTTCCACTACCTGCATCACCGGCCCGACGGCGGCCGGTATCACGATCCGAACGCGATGAGCGCGGCGCTGGTCGAAGCGGCCGCCCAGGCCGGTATCCGGATCACTCTGCTGGACACCTGTTACCTCACCGCATCCGTGGACGGTCGACCGCTGGTCGGGCCGCAGGTGCGGTTCGGTGACGGTGACGCGCATCGCTGGGCGGAACGGGCTGCGGCGTTCGCGCCGAGCGGCGGGCATGTCCGGGTGGGGGCGGCCGTGCATTCGGTGCGGGCGGTGCCCGCGGATCAGCTGTCGGCGGTGGCGGGCTGGGCGGCCGAACGCGGGACGCCGCTGCACGTGCACCTGTCCGAGCAGCCGGCCGAGAACGAGGCGTGCCTCGCCGCCCACGGCTGCACCCCGACGCAGCTGTTGGCCGACCGCGGTGTGCTCGGCCCGGCGGCCACCGCCGTCCACGCGACCCACCTGACCGACGCCGATCGGGCGCTGCTCGGCGGCAGCGGCACCGGGGTGTGCCTGTGCCCGACCACCGAACGGGACCTGGCCGACGGGATCGGGCCGGCTCGGGCGTTGGCGGACGCGGGCAGCGCGCTCAGCCTCGGCAGCGACAGCCACGCGGTGATCGACCTGTTCGAGGAGGCGCGGGCGGTCGAACTGGACGAGCGGTTGGGCACCCGGCAGCGCGGTCACTTCACCCCGGTCGAACTGCTGAACGCCGCCACCGTCGCCGGCCACACCGCGTTGGGTTGGACCGATGCCGGACGCATCGCCGTCGGCGCCCGCGCCGACCTGGTCACGGTCCGGTTGGACAGCGTGCGCACGGCCGGGATCGACCCGGCGGGTGTGGTGTTCGCGGCGGCCGCCGCCGACGTGACGCAGGTGACGGTAGACGGCCGGCCCGTGGTGCGGGACGGGTGTCACGTCTCGATCGACGTGCCGGCCGCGCTGCGGGCCGCGGTCGCGGAGGTGACGGGATGAGCCTGCTCGTCGACAACATCGGGGAGCTGGTCACCAACGTTCCCGGGGACGGTGCCGACGGTTTGCTCGGCGTCCGCCGGGACGCAGCGCTGATCATCGAGGACGGTGAGATCACCTGGGTCGGGTCGACCCGCGGGGCCCCCGCCGCCGATCGTCGGATCGACGCCGGCGGACGGGCGGTGCTACCCGGCTTCGTGGACAGCCACGCGCATCTGATCTTCGCCGGGGACCGGGCCGCCGAGTTCGCCGCCCGGATGGCCGGGCAGCCGTACACCGGGGGCGGCATCCGCACCACCGTCGGCGCGACCCGCGCCGCCTCCGACGACGAGCTGCGCGCCAACGCCCGGCGGCTGCGCGCGGAGGCGCTGCGGCAGGGCACCACCACCATCGAGATCAAGAGCGGGTACGGGTTGTCCGTCGTCGACGAGGCCCGATCGCTGCGGATCGCACGGGAGCTGACCGCCGAGACGACGTTCCTCGGCGCGCACGTCGTACCCGCCGAGTACGTCGACCGCCCCGACGAGTACGTCCGCCTGGTGTGCGGTCCGATGCTGCAGGCCGCGTTGCCGCACGCCCGCTGGGTCGACGTGTTCTGCGAGCGGGGCGCCTTCGACGTCGACCAGGCCCGCGCGGTCCTGGAGGCGGGCCGGGCCGCCGGGCTGGGGGTGCGGGTACACGCCAATCAGCTCGGCCCGGGGCCGGGGGTGCGACTGGCCGTCGAACTGGGCGCGGCGAGCACGGATCACTGCACCCACCTGTCCGAGGCGGACATCGCCGCCCTGGCCGACTCGGACACGGTGGCGACGCTGCTGCCGGGGGCCGAGTTCTCGACCCGCTCCCGGTATCCCGATGCGCGTCGGCTGATCGACGCCGGGATCACCGTGGCGTTGGCCACCGACTGCAACCCCGGCTCGTCGTACACCTCGTCCATGCCGTTCTGCGTCGCGTTGGCGGTGCGGGAGATGGGTATGACCCCGGCGGAGGCGGTGTGGGCGGCGACCGCGGGCGGAGCGCGAGCGCTGCGTCGTGACGACATCGGCGTGCTCCGGCCCGGGGCGCGGGCCGACCTCGTGATCCTCGACGCGCCCTCCTATCTGCACCTGGCCTACCGGCCGGGAGTGCCGCTGATCGACCGAGTTCTGCACAACGGAGTGCCGCAATGCCGACCGTGACCGTTCTGCCCACCGGGATCTCCCCCGCGGACGTGCTCGCCGTGGCCCGCGGGGACGCGACCGTCGTCCTCGATTCCACCGCGCTGGCGGCGATGGAGGCCAGCCGATCGATCGTGGAGAAGATCGAGCAGGAGGGGCGCCCGGTCTACGGCGTGTCGACCGGCTTCGGGGCGCTGGCGAACACGTTCATCGCACCGGAGCGTCGTATGGAACTGCAGCACGCGCTGATCCGGTCGCACGCCGCCGGGGTCGGTGAGCCGATGCCGCGTGAGGTCGTCCGGGCGATGATGCTGCTGCGGGTACGCTCGCTGGCGCTCGGCCGTTCCGGGGTTCGACCGCTGATCGCGCAGGCGCTGGTCGACCTGCTCAACCACGACATCACGCCCTGGGTGCCCCGGCACGGGTCGCTCGGCGCCTCCGGCGACCTGGCCCCGCTGGCTCATTGCGCGCTGGTCCTGCTCGGTGAGGGTTGGGTACGCGACACGTCGGGGGAACGCCTTCCCGCTGGCCTGGTGCTGCGTCGGGCCGGGCTCAAGCCGATCGAGCTGTCGGCGAAGGAGGGTCTGGCGCTGATCAACGGCACCGACGGCATGCTCGGGATGCTGCTACTCGCGATCGCCGACGCCGCGCATCTGTTCACCATGGCGGACGTGACCGCCGCGCTGGCCATCGAGGCGATGCTCGGCTCGGATCGGCCGTTCCTGGCCGAGCTGCACGAGATCCGGCCGCACCCCGGCCAGTCGGCGTCGGCGGCGAACATCTATCGACTGCTGCAGAACTCGGCGATCATGGACTCGCACCGGCACGACCTCACCCACGCGGTGCAGGACGCGTACTCGATGCGGTGCGCCCCGCAGGTGGCCGGGGCGGCCCGGGACACGCTGGCCTTCGCCGAGGCCGTCGCCGCCCGGGAGCTGATCTCGGTGGTGGACAACCCGGTGGTGCTGCCGGACGGGCGGGTCGAGTCGACCGGCAACTTCCACGGGGCGCCGCTCGGGTTCGCCGCCGACTACCTGGCGATCGCCGCCGCCGAGGTGGGGGCGATCGCGGAGCGGCGGGTGGACCGGCTGCTGGATGTGTGCCGGTCCCGGGATCTGCCGGCGTTTCTCTCCCCCGATCCGGGGGTCAACTCGGGGTTGATGATCGCCCAGTACACGGCCGCCGGGATCGTCGCGGAGAACCGGCGGTTGGCGTCCCCGGCGTCGGTGGACTCGGTGCCGACCAGCGGCATGCAGGAGGATCACGTCTCCATGGGCTGGGCGGCGGCGGTCAAACTCCGTACCGTGCTGGACAACCTGGCCAGTCTGCTCGCGGTGGAGCTGATCGCGGCCGTTCGAGGCCTGCAGCTGCGGGCCCCGCTCGCCCCGTCCCCGGCCGGGCGGCTCGCCGTCGCGGCGGTCCGCGAATTCGCCGGCGACCCGGGCCCGGACGTCTTCCTCGCCCCGGTGATCGAAGCCGCCCGAAAGCTGATCATCGGACGGGAGTTGCGGTCCGCGATCGAACGCGAGGTGGGCGCGCTGAACTGAGCGTCGTTGCGGAGGCGCCGCGCGCCCCTCGACGGCGGTCGCCGCGGTCAGGCGTTCTCGGAGATGATCTTCGCCAGTGCCCGGAACGCCTGGCCGCGGTGGCTGACCGCGTCCTTCTCCGTCGGGGTGAGTTCGGCGTTCGTCCGGAGCTGTCCGTCACCGAGGAAGATCGGATCGTAGCCGAAGCCGCCGGTGCCGCGAGGCGCGCGCAGCACCCGACCGCGCTGCTGCCCCTCCACGACGTGCTCCCGTCCGTCGGGCAGCACCAGCGCGGCGGCGCAGACGAAGGCCGCCCCGCGCTGGTCGTCGGGCACGTCGCAGATCTGCGCGAGGACCAGTTCCAGATTGGCCAGGTCGTCGCCGTGCCGCCCTGACCACCGGGCGCTGAACACCCCGGGCATGCCGCCCAACGCGTCGACCGCCAGGCCTGAATCGTCGGCGACCGTGGGCAGACCGGTGTTGCGGGCGCCTTCGCGCGCCTTCAGCAGGGCGTTCTCGGCGAACGTCAGCCCGGTCTCGGGTGCCTCGGGATAGGCCGGCACGTCGTCCAACCCGACCAGTTCGACGGCCCCGGCGGGCAGCGTCTCGGCGAGGATGCGCCGCAACTCGGCCAGTTTCTTGACGTTACGGGTGGCCAACAGGAGCTTCATGCCGCCAGCGCCTTCCGTTGGGCCTCGGCCAGGTCGAGGCAGCCGACCTGGCCGAGGTCGAGCATCGCGTCGAGCTGTCCGCGGGAGAAGACCCCGGCCTCCCCCGTCCCCTGCACCTCGACGAAGTCGCCGGTCCCGGTGCACACCACGTTCAGGTCCACCTCTGCGGCCACGTCCTCCGTGTAGCACAGGTCCAGCCGGGGCTCGCCCTCGATGATGCCCACGCTGACCGCGGCCACCGAGCGGATCATCACCTCGGCCGGCGGGCGGGCCAACGACTTCCGCCCGGCCAGCCAGGTCACCGCGTCGTAGAGGGCGACGTACGCGCCGGTGATCGCCGCGGTGCGGGTTCCGCCGTCCGCCTGAAGCACATCGCAGTCCAGCACGACGGAGTTCTCACCGAGCGCCTTCAGGTCCACGCAGGCCCGCAGACTGCGCCCGATCAACCGGGAGATCTCGTGGGTACGGCCGCCGATGCGGCCCTTCACGCTCTCCCGATCGGAGCGGGTGGTGGTGGCCCTGGGCAGCATCGCGTATTCGGCGGTGATCCAGCCCAGCCCACTGCCTTTCCGCCAGCGGGGCACCCCCTCCACGACACTGGCCGTGCACAACACCCGGGTGTCACCGAACTCGACGAGCACCGATCCTTCCGGGTGCATGCTCCAGCGCCGGGTCAGCCGTACCGGCCGTAGTTGATCGTTGCGCCGGCCATCAGGTCGAGCCATGCGGGCCACTCTATGCGCTCCGGCGCCCGGCGGGGCGAGCGGGTCGCCGGATGGTCAGATCTCGTACCGCATACCCGGACGGACGATCTCCACTGGTCCGGGGAAGACCGCCGATGCCTCCTCGTAGGTCGCCGCCTCGCTGCCCCAGGCCGCGACGAGGTGGGTGAGCAGGAGCCGACGCACACCCGCCTTGGCGGCGGTTTCGCCCGCCTCCCGGCCGGTCAGATGCAGGCCCGGCGGGTTGGCGACGCCGTCGAGGTAGCTCGCCTCGCAGAGGAACACGTCGGCGTCCTGGGCCAACCGGACCAGTGCCTCGCAGACCGCGCTGTCGGAGGAGTACGCCAGCACCCGACCGCCGTGCTCCAGGCGCACCCCGTACGTCTCCACTGGATGATCGACCCGGTCGACGGTCACCGTGAACGGTCCGAGGGGGAAGGTGCCGGGCTGCAGCGCGTGGAAGGTGTAGACATCCTCGACGTCTTCGCCGTCTGTGCTGTACGCGGCCGAGATCCGTTGCGCCGCGCCCGCCGGCGCGTACAGCGGAAGCGGCGGATAGGGGCCGTCCGGCGCGTAGCGACGCACCACCACGTACGAGCAGGCGTCGAGCATGTGATCGCAGTGCAGGTGCGTGAGCAGAATGGCGTCGATGGCGCGTAACCCGGCGTAGCGCTGCAGCGCGGAAAGCGAACCAGTCCCGAAGTCGACCAACAGCCGGAAACCGTCGGCTTCCACGAGGTAGGCCGAGCACGCCGACTCCGGTCCTGGGAAGCTGCCGGCGCAGCCCAGAACAGTCAATCTCATTCGGCTGCACCCCGCTCATCCCGGTCCGACCACGAGCTGCGGGCGCGGATGGTGGACGGCGAGTTTCCCACGGTCGGAGCCTACCTGTACCGGTCGATCTGTGCCGCTTGTCGGGCACAGCTGTCACCAAGGTGACATCGCCGGGGTAGTCCTCTCCGGACCGCCGTTACGTGCCGTCGCACCGACGCGTTGCACATCTGCGAGGACACCACGGCATCGCAAGGACGGTGAGACGTGACCGTTACGACGTCGCCAACCTCCCCGGGGCCGCCGGTGGCCGATCACCGGGTACTCGCCCCCGCCTTCCGGATGGCCGCCTCGCACCGTCCGCCGCCGCCGGATGACCGGGTGCTGGGCGCCTTCGCCTGGGTCACGGCGCTGGGAGTGATCGGGCTCGCGGTCGCCTTGCGCGGTCTGGCCGCCATCAACGCCGGCATCGACCCCGCCTGGTACCAGCCGACGCTCGCCGCCCTCGGCACCTGCGGGGTCGTCTTGGCCGTCGCGGGCATGGTGGCCGCGCACCGCACCGGGCCGCGCTCCCGAACCCCTTGGATCCTGTTGGCGCTGGCCACCGTGCCCACCGCGGTGAACCTGCTCCTCACCGCCACCGCGCTGTAGTCCGACTACGCCCAGAGCTGGCCTTCCAGCGCCTGCTCGGCCTCCGCCAACGTCCCCGAGTACGCGCCGGTCGACAGGTACTTCCATCCGCCGTCGGCGACCAGGAACACCACGTCGGCGCGCCGGCCCTCCCGGATCGCCTGGTGGGCGACCGCGAGCGCGGCGTGCAACGCGGCTCCGGTGGAGAAGCCGGCGAAGATCCCCTCGACCTCGAGCAACTGCCGGGTACGCAGCACCGCGTCCCGAGTGCCGACCGAGAAGCGCCGGGTCAGCACGCCGGCGTCGTAGAGCTCGGGAACGTAGCCCTCGTCGATGTTGCGCAGCCCGTAGACCAGCTCGCCGTAGCGCGGCTCCGCGGCGATGATCTCGATGCCGTCGACCTTCTCCCGCAGATAGCGCCCCACTCCCATGAGCGTGCCCGTGGTGCCGAGTCCGGCCACGAAGTGGGTGATGGTCGGCAGATCCTGCAACAGCTCCGGGCCGGTCGTCTCGTAGTGCGCGCGGGCGTTGGCCTGGTTGCCGTACTGGTAGAGCATCACCCAGTCGGGGTGTTCGGCGGAGATCTGCTTGGCCGTGGCCACGGCCTGGTTGGAGCCGCCCGCCGCCGGCGAGAAGATGATCTCCGCGCCGTACATCCGCAGGAGTTGCACCCGCTCGGCCGATACGTTCTCCGGCATCACGCAGACCATGCGGTAGCCGCGCAGCTTGGCGACCATGGCCAGGGCGATACCGGTGTTGCCGCTGGTCGGTTCGAGAATGGTGGCACCGGGGCGCAGCCGGCCGCTGCGCTCGGCCTCGCGCACCATGTACAGGGCCGCCCGGTCCTTGACGCTCCCGGTGGGGTTACGGTCCTCCAGTTTCGCCCACAGCCGTACCGGTGGCGCATCGGCGGGGACTTCCGGCGACAGCCGGGGCAGGCCCACCAACGGGGTTCCACCGCACGCGTCGAGCAGGCTCTCGTAGCGCGCCATGGCGGAGGCTCAGCGTGCTCCGCCGGCCACGGCCGGGAGGATGGTCACCGTGTCGCCGTCGGTCAGTTTGGCGTCGAGCGCGCCGAGGAAGCGGACGTCCTCGTCGTTGACATAGACATTGACGAACCGGTGCAGCGCGCCGTCCTCGGTGATCAACCGGGCGCGCAGGCCGGAGTACCGGGTATCCAGGTCGGTCAGCAGATCACGGACGGTGTCGCCGCTGCCCTGCACCACCTTCTCACCGCCGGTGTAACTGCGCAGAATGGTAGGTATACGCACTTCGATGGCCATGTTCACTCCTTGGAAGACGCCAATGGTCGGGATGCGGTACTACGAGATCGATCAGCGCGCGGCGAGAGCTCAGCGGCTGGAACACTCGTAGTCGACCGTCGTCGGGTTCTGCCCGAACATGTAGGTCTGCACGGCGTGGGGGTCCACGGTCGCATCCACGACCTGCACCGGCTCTTCCGTGACCACCCCGTCCACGATGCGGAAGGAGCGGATCTCCTCGACCTCCGGGTCGCGGGTGGAGACCAGCAGGTAGTGCGCGCTCGGCTCACCGGCGAGCGCGATGTCGGTGCGTGAGGGGTACGCCTCGGTCGCGGTGTGCGAGTGGTAGATGACCACCGGCTCCTCGCCGCGGTCGTCCATCTCCCGCCACACCCGCAGCTGCTGCATCGAGTCGAACTCGTAGAACGTCATCGACCGGGCGGCGTTCTCCATCGGGATGTGCCGGGTCGGCGTGTCGCTGCCAGCCGGACCCGCGATCACGCCGCACGCCTCATCCGGGTGGTCCCGGCGGGCGTGGGCGACGATCGCGTCAAGGATCGACCGGTCGATGCGCAGCACGGTGCCAAGCCTACCGCTAACTGCGCCGCGAGTAGGAGTGGCCGTTCCCACTGTTACCGGGACGACTCCCGGCCGCCGGAAGATCGGCTACTCCGCGCCCGGTTCGGTGAGCAACGCGTCGAGCAGCGACTCCTGCAGATGACCGAGGTAGGCGTAGACGGAGAGCTGAAACGCGCGGGCGGACTGCGGGTCGCGCGCGGCCTCGACGAGTTCCCGGCTGAGGTCCGTCGCCGTGGTGATCTCCAGCCGCACGGCCAACGCCAGGCGCGCGTCGTTGAGCGCCCGCAGCCAGGCTTGCGCCGCCTCGTCGTCCAAGCGGACCTCTCCCCCGCCGTCCGCCGGTAGCGCGGCCAGCACCGCCCCCGCCTGATCGATCTTGCCGGTCTTCAGCTCCCGCTCCGTGTAGCGCCGGAATTCGGCGGATTCGGCCGGGCGGTCGGGATAGATGTCGGGGAACAGGCGTCCGATCGCCGGGTCGCCGCGGTTGAAGCCGTCGGAGAGAAGCACCACGACCTCCGTGGCGATCTTGCGAAGCACCCGCGTCTCGTCCGCGGTGAAGGTCGCCACGCAGTACGAGCCCTCGCGGTGGAACGTGCCCAATCGTCCGACTCCTCGCTCAGGCCCGGTCGACCGTCGCCCACAGCCCGTAGGCGTGCAGCCGGGCCGCGTCGTACTCCATTCGCTCCCGGGCACCGCTGGCGACCACCGCCTTGCCCTCGTGGTGCACGGTGAGCATCAGCTTCTCCGCCTCGTCGTGGCTGTAGCCGAAGAGCTTCTGGAAGACCCAGGTGACGTACGACATCAGGTTGACCGGATCGTCCCAGACGACGGTGACCCACGGCCGGTCGCCTTCCGGTGTCTCCCCCACCTCGGGTCGGTGAACGGGTGCCGGTGCGGTCATGTCTCAATCCTGGCACGCGACCGCCGACGGGTCGCAACGGAGGCGTCGTGGGACGTACGGGCCGCCGCGGGACGCCTAGGCTTAGCCCGTGACCGATATCCGTCCCGCGCTGCTGACCGACCACTACGAGCTGACCATGCTCAGCGCCGCTCTTCAGGACGGTACGGCCGAGCGACGGTGCGTGTTCGAGGTGTTCGCCCGCCGCCTGCCGGCCGGCCGCCGCTACGGGGTGGTGGCGGGCACGGGCCGGCTGATCGAACTGCTGCGTGACTTCCGCTTCGGCGCGGCCGAGCTCGAGTTTCTGCTGCGGACCCGGGTGATCGACGAACGGACCGCCGACTGGCTGTCACACTATCGGTTCACCGGCGACGTCGAGGGCTACGCCGAGGGTGAGCTGTTCTTCCCCGGCTCGCCGATCCTGACCGTGTCCGGCACGTTCGCCGAGGCGGTGGTGCTGGAGACCCTCGTGTTGTCGGTGCTGAACTTCGACTGCGCGGTGGCGGCGGCGGCGGCCCGCATGGTGACCGCGGCACGGGGCCGCCCGCTGATCGAGATGGGGTCGCGCCGAGCCCACGAGGCGGCCGCCGTGGCGGCGGCGCGCGCCGCCTACCTGGCCGGGTTCGCCTCGACCTCCAACCTCGCCGCCGGCGCCCGTTACGGCATTCCGACCGCCGGCACGGCGGCTCACGCGTTCACGCTGGTGCACGACGACGAGCCGGCCGCCTTCGCCTCGCAGGTCGCCGCACACGGCGAGAGCACCACCCTACTGGTGGACACCTTCGATATCAGCCAGGGCATTCGCAACGCCGTCGCGGTGGCCGGGCCGAAGCTGCGGGCGATCCGCATCGACTCCGGCGATCTGGCGGTCCTCGCCCAGCAGTCCCGACAGCTGCTCGACTCGTTGGGCGCGACCGAGACGAAGATCATCGTCTCCGGCGACCTGGACGAGCACGCCATCGCGGCGTTGGCGGCGGAACCGGTGGACATGTACGGCGCCGGCACGGCGGTGGTGACCGGCTCCGGCGCGCCGACCGCAGGCCTGGTCTACAAGCTGGTCGAGGTCGATGGACGGCCGGTGGTCAAGCGCTCGGAGCACAAGGCGACGGTCGGTGGCCGCAAGACGGCGGTACGACGGCACAAACCGACCGGCACCGCGATCGAGGAGGTCGTGGTCGCGCAGGGCACGCCGGAGCCGCGGCCGCACGACCGGGCGCTGCAGCGGCCCTACGTGATCAACGGTGAACCGGTCGGGTCGCCGACCTTGGCAGAGTCGCGGGAGCACCTGCGTCAGTGCCTCATCTCCATTCCATGGGAGGGGCTGAAGCTGTCGGCCGGAGATCCGGCTGTTCCGGTAACCGTCCTGCCTGCGGGGAAAGGAATGTGACATGAGCCGAGCCTTGATCATCGTGGATGTGCAGAACGACTTCTGTGAAGGCGGGTCGCTGCCGGTCGCCGGCGGGGCCGACGTGGCGGCGGGGATCTCGCGACTGCTCGCCGAACGTGCCGGGGATTGGCACCACATCGTGGCGACGAAGGACTACCACATCGATCCCGGCGCGCACTTCGGCAACCCGCCGGATTTCATCGACTCCTGGCCGGCTCACTGCGTGGTCGGCACACCCGGTGCCGAGTTCCATCCGAACCTGGCGACCGACCGGATCGAGGCGGTCTTCCGCAAGGGCGAGCATGCGGCCGCCTACTCCGGCTTCGAGGGGCACTCGGACGACGGGACCTGCCTGGCCGACTGGCTGCGTGAGCGCGGCGTGGACCAGGTGGACGTGGTGGGTATCGCCACCGATCACTGCGTGCGGGCTACCGCGCTGGACGCGGTCGGGGCGGGCTTCGACACGACCGTGCTGCTCGATCTGACCGCCGGGGTGGCGGCCGAGACCACAGACCGGGCGTTGCGCCAGTTGGCTGAGGCGGGCGTCACACTACGTGGGACACCAGTGGTCAAAGCCGCATAAGCGCGTTAATCCGCTTGTGCGGGCGGGGCGCCCAGGGTCCAAGATGCTCTCCGGAGGTACGGACCCTGATGACACTCGCCCCTTACCGACAGGTGCTCGCGCTTTCCGAGCTGCGAACGTTGCTGCTGGTGGCGCTACTGGCCCGCGTCCCGGTCACCGCGGCAAGCGTGACCCTCACCCTGCACGTGGTGCTCGATCTGGGGCGCGGTTACGCCGCTGCCGGGCTGATCGGCACCGCGTGGACCATCGGCGCCGCGCTCGGTGCCCCACTCATGGGGCGGTTGGTCGACCGGCGCGGACTCCGCCCGATGCTGGCCCTCACCACGATCGCCGAAGGCGTCTTCTGGTTCGGCGCACCAGCGCTGCCCTACCCGGCGCTGTTGGCCACCGCATTCTTCGGCGGGCTGCTCACCCTGCCGGTATTCTCCGTGGTCCGGCAGTCCATCGCCGCCCTCGTACCCGCGGAGCGACGCCGTCCCGCGTACGCGCTGGACTCCATGTCGGTTGAGCTGTCGTTCATGGTCGGCCCCGCGTTGGCCGTCTGGCTGGCGACCGGCGTTTCCCCCCGGTCCACCATGCTCGCCGTCGGCGGCGGCGTGATCTTGTCCGGTCTGATGCTCTACGTGTTCAACCCGCCGGTGCGAGCCGACGACGAGTCGGTGGCGACCACCGGACCGCTCTCTCGACGGCAGTGGCTCACTCCCCGACTGATCGGGGTACTCGTCATGAGCGCGGCCGCCACCGTGGTGCTGGCCGGCACCGACGTCTCGGTGGTGGCGGCGCTCAACGAAGCCGATCAGCTCGCTTGGACCGGTGCCGTGCTGGCCGCATGGGCCGCCTATTCGATGGTCGGTGGATTCGCCTACGGCACCCTCACCCGGTCGGTGTCTCCGGTGGTGATCGTGGCGCTGCTCGGGCTGTTCACCGTACCGATGGGCCTCGGCGGCGGCGAGTGGTGGCTGCTCGCCTTAGCCCTGGTGCCCGCGGGGGCGCTGTGCGCGCCGGCGATCGCGTCAACCGCCAACGCGGTGAGCCGGCTGGCGCCCCCGAGCGTGCGGGGCGAGGCGATGGGGCTGCACGGGTCGGCGATCACCATCGGCAACTCTCTGGGTGCTCCGCTGGCCGGCGTGGTGATCGACAGCGCGGGCCCCGCCTGGGGATTCGCGACGGTGGGTTTCGTCGGCGCGCTGGCCGCTCTGGCGCTCCTGCCGGGTGAGCTGCGCCGCCGCCGTTCGCCGGAGCCCGAACAGGCCCTGGTCACGGCGGGTGCCGCATCCTGAGCCGGAGCATCCGTTCGAGATGACGAAAGGGTCGGGGGCGCCGCTACCGGCGGCGACCCCGACCCTTTCCGCGTCCTTTCCAGCCGATTCGGCTAGCGCTGTTCCTCTGACAGGTCGCTCTCCGATTCGGCACCGTCCTCGACCGCCCGCCGCGGCTTCGGCGGCGCCGCGAGCGGGGTGCCGGTGGCCAGGTCGGGGAACTTCAGGTCGAACGCCGGGCGCTCCGAGCGGATGCGCGGCAGCCGGTGGAAGTTGCGCAGCGGCGGGGGCGAGGTGGTCGCCCACTCCAGCGAGTTGCCGTACCCCCACGGGTCGTCGACGGTGACGACCGGACCGGTCTTGTACGACTTCCACACGTTCCACAGGAACGGCAGCATCGAGGCACCGAGGATGAACGACCCGATGGTCGAGATGGTGTTCAGCGTGGTGAACCCGTCGGTCGGCAGGTAGTCGGCGTAACGGCGCGGCATGCCCGCGTTACCCAGCCAGTGCTGCACCAGGAACGTCATGTGGAAGCCGATGAGCGTCAGCCA
>DASVCA010000069.1:0-42992 GCA_036381835.1 Micromonosporaceae bacterium | reverse complement strand
GCCGGTGGATCAGCCTGTCCAGGGCGCGGACGGTGGCCAGCACCAGCTCCGAGGTGTAGCCCGCGTCCCGCAGCTCGTCGCGGATCGCGGCGCTGCCCGCGGCGGCGTTGCGGGACTGCAACGCGTCGTGCAGATGCACGTGCTTGAGGACCCCGCGGCGCCAGCTGCGGCTGCCGCGGAACAGCCGCCGCATCTGTGCCGCCTCGATCCCGTCCACCCGGCCCCGAAGCCACGGCTGGAAGTCCAGACCGAGGTGGGCCTGCAGCAGCAACGGATACAGCATCGTCTGACAGAACTGGCGGTAGCCGGCCCAGGGTTCCCCCGGCCGGGCCCGCTCGAACGAGCCGATGTCGATGAAGACCGGCTCGCTGCCGCGCCACTGCAGGTTGTAGGCCGAGCCGTCCTTGATGAGGAATCCGGCGGTCACGGCCTCGCGCAGGATGTCCAGGTGCAGCAGGGCGGCGTCGCGCAGCATCGCGAACGACCACTCGTAGGGGTAGGAGACGACCGGGATGCGCTCATGGCGCAGCACCAGCGCCCACCGGTGCCCGATGGAGGTCCCCGCCGGCAGCGCCTCACTGCCGCAGATCCGGCCCGCGGCCAGCAGCCGGGGAAAGAAGTCGGTGGCGATCAGCGCGCGCCATTCCTCCGCCGCCCGTGCGTCGAGCCCGCGCAGCACCTGACCCTCGTGGTAGAAGACCCGGTTGGCGGGGTCCCGGAAGGAGCCGGGCTCCGGACGTACCGTCGCGAAGCGATCGAGCATGCCCTCAGTCCCGCTCGACGGGTTGACGCCGGAGGCGACCGATGAGCCGTCGCCAGTAGAGTTTGGCGGCGACCGCCGCTCCGGCGACGCCACCCACCACGGCCTGCACGATGAGACTGCCCGAGCCCGGGTCCAGATAGGCCAGATCCATCGCCGGCCACCCCCTCTCGACTACCTGAGCAAGCACGGACCAGCACTCACCGTAAGCGGATTACCGCCGATTTCGCACGGAAAGTGATGGCCGTGCTTCCACTCGGCGACCCGCCGCACCATTTCGCCCCTACCACCGGACATCTACTCGGTGGTAACTTCGCCGAAGACATCGATGCCGGAAAACGGACGGCGGTGGTCGGGGTGACTGACAGCGACCGCGTACGAGTGGCGATCGTCGGTGCCGGCTTCGGCGGTATCGCGGCCGCCATCCGCCTCAAGCAACGGGGGTACGAGGACTTCGTCGTCTTCGACCGGGCGAGCGAGGTCGGCGGGACCTGGCGGGACAACACCTATCCGGGCTGCGCCTGCGATGTGCCGTCGCAGATGTACTCGCTGTCCTTCGCGCTCAACCCGGACTGGAGCCGGGGCTTCTCCGGCCAGCCGGAGATCTGGGCGTACCTGCGCCGCTGCGTGGCCGACTTCGGCCTGCGCCCGCACCTGCGCCTCGGCCACGACGTGCGGGGCGCGACCTGGGACGAGGACGAACGGTGCTGGCGGTTGGACACCTCGGCCGGCACCTGGCGCGCGCGCCTGCTCGTGCTGGCCGTCGGTCCGCTCAGCGAGCCGGCCGTTCCGCAGCTGCCGGGTCTGTCCTCCTTCCGCGGCGAGATGTTCCACTCCGCCCGGTGGAACCACGCCCTGGACCTCTCGGGCCGGCGGGTGGCCGTCATCGGCACCGGCGCCTCGGCGGTCCAGTTCGTGCCGCAGATCGCGCCCGTGGTCGATCGGCTGCACGTCTTCCAACGCACCGCCCCCTGGGTGATGCCCAGGGTGAACCGGCCGATCACCCGCATCGAGCGCCGCCTGTTCCGCGCCTTCCCGCCCGCACAGCGGCTGGCCCGGGCAGGGGTCTACTGGGGACGCGAGCTGCTGGCCACCGCGTTCCTGCGGCCCGCGCTCATGCGCATCGGCGAAGCCGTCGCCCGTGGCCATCTGCGCCGGTCGGTGCGCGACCCGGCCCTACGCGCCGCGCTCACCCCGAACTACACCATGGGCTGCAAGCGGGTGCTGCTGTCCAACGACTACTACCCGACCTTCAACCGGCCGAACGTGGAGCTCGTCACCGAGGCGATCGCCGAGGTCAGGCCGACCGAGATCGTCACCCGGGACGGTGCGGCCCACCCGGTGGACACCATCATCTTCGGCACCGGGTTTCACGTGACCGACCTGCCGATCGCGCAGGCCGTGCAGGGCCCCGGCGGACGAACCCTCGCCGAAGCCTGGCGGGGCAGCATGTACGCCTACCGCGGCTGCACCGTGGCTGGCTTCCCCAATCTGTTCATGCTGCTCGGGCCGAACACCGGGCTCGGCCACAACTCGGTCGTCTTCATGATCGAATGCCAGGTCCACTACCTGCTCGGACTGCTGCGCTACCTCGATCGCAGCGACGCCACCGCGATCGAGCCCACCGAGGGGGCCCAGGCGGCCTACAACGCCGCGCTGGACCGTCGGATGGCCCGCACCGTATGGCTGCGCGGCGGCTGCCGCAGCTGGTATCTCGACGCCAACGGCCGCAACTCGACCCTGTGGCCCGGCTACAGCTGGTCGTACTGGCTGCGCACGCGCCGCTTCGACCCGGCGGCGTACCGGGCGGTGCCGGCGCGCCCGGTAGCGGACCTCGCCGGCGGCGCTGGAAAGGAGACAACGTGAAACATTCGCTCGTCGGCCGAGTCGTCCTGATCACCGGTGCCGCCCGTGGCATCGGCGCGCAGACCGCGCGGCTGCTCGCCGCCCGCGGTGCCCGCCTCGCCCTGCTCGGCCTGGAGCCCGACCGGCTCGCCGACCTGGCCGCCGAACTCGGCGAGGAGACCGTCTGGTTCGAGTGCGACGTCACCGATCAGCGCGCGCTGGAGCAGGCGGTGACCGCGACCGTCGAAGCGTTCGGCGGAATCGACGTCGTGGTGGCCAACGCGGGCATCGCCAATCGGGGCACGATCGCCGTGGGCGACATCGAGGCGTTCGCCCGCACCCTGGAGGTGAACCTCACCGGTGTGGCGCGGACCGCGGCGGCGACCGTCGAGCACCTGATCGCCGGCCGCGGATACCTGCTGCTGGTCTCCTCCGCCGCGGCGTTCGCCGCGTTGCCGGGCATGGCGGCATACGCCGCCGCCAAGGCGGGCGTCGAGCAGCTGGGCAACGCGCTGCGGCTGGAGCTGGCCCACCGCGGGGTACGGGTGGGCACCGCCCACCCGGGTTGGATCGACACCGACCTGGTCCGAGACGCCCAGGAGGATCTGCCCGCGTTCCGCGAGGCGATGCGGAAACTGCCCTGGCCGGTGCATTCGACCACGTCGGTGCAGGCGTGCGCCGCCGCGTTCGTCCGCGGCATCGAACGCCGCCGGCGGCGGGTCTGGGTTCCGCGGGGCATCTGGCTGCTGCACGCGACCCGGCCACTGCTCGGGAGCCCGCTGTACGACCTGGTGATCGGCCGGGGCGCCCGCAGCCTGGTACCCGCGATGGAGGAACAGGTACGGACGCTCGGCCGGTCCTTCGGCCGGAACACCGCGGCGGCGGCGCCGTCGGCCGCCGAAGCCGACTCGGCCCGGTAGACCGGGCGTTTGGCCGTGTTCCGGCACGGGTAGCCCGGCGTCGAGGACGGGGAGGTTCCGATGGCGAAGTCGACTACCTGGGCGGACACCGCCGTGGCGACCGCTGAAGCAGGGCACATCCGCACCGATGACGGGGAGCTGTCGATCGCACTGGCCTCGCCCCTGGCTCCCCAGGGCAGTGGCCTGACGCCGGAGCAGCTGCTGGCTGCGGCGTTCGCGTCGTGTCTGCACCATGCCGCGGTCGAGGCGGCAACCGACATCACGGACGAGGCGCACACGGTCGAGGTGCGCGCCGAAGCCCGGCTCAGCCGGGACAAGGAGGGCCGCTACCGCGCGGATGTGACGGCCAACGTCGGCTCGGTCGGACTGACCCGGGATCAGGTGGCGCAGCTCGCCGAGCGGGCCGAGCAGCTGTGGCCGTTCTCCGCCGGACAGTTCAGTCTGACCGTGTCGCCCGCACAGCACTCCCACCGCTGATCGCGCGACCGCCGCAGCGGATCGGATTGCGGTGGCCGCGGCTAGACGCGGAAGCCGGCGGTCACCGCCCGGTGGTCGCTACCGGGGGTGCGGACCACACCGGCGGCGGCCGCGACCAGACCGCGGTAGAGGACGTGGTCGGGTCGGGTGACCGGAAGCGGCGACGGCCAGGTGAACCCGAAGCCGCGGCCGGCGTCCGCGTGGGCATCGCGGACCAGCTCGGTCAGGGGTGCGATCACCCGGTCGGTGCTGGCCGTGTTCAGATCGCCGAGGACGACCAGGCGCTCGGCGGGGTCCTGCCGCAGCGCGGCGACCAGCCCGGCCAGGCTACGATCCCGCGAGGCGGTGTCCCCCGCACGGGCCGATCCCAGGTGGACGACGTAGACGACCACGTCCGCGTCCGGGGTCGCCACTTCCGCTCGCAGGGCACGGATCCAGTCCAGACCGGTATCGACACCGGCGTACGTGAGGATCGGGAACCGGCTGAACAGGGCCACGGTGGAGACGACCGCCCGGTATCGATGGGTCGGGGTCAGCGCCTGCTCGACCGGTCCGAGAGCGGTGGCGGAGATCTCCTGCAACCCGATCAGGTCGGCCTGGGAGGCGAGGGGCGCGACCGTACCGGCGGGATCGGGATTGTCGGCGCGCAGGTTCTGACTCGCCACCCGAAGTTGCACCGCTCCGCCGCCGGAGGGCACCCAGGCCGGGCCGAACACGGCGAGCCAGATCGCCGCCGGCAGCGCCACCGCCGCCAACGCCCGCCGCGACCGGCAGGCGAGCGCGGCCAGCGCCAACGGCGGCACCCCCGCGGCGAGCAACGGTGCCGCGGTGTCGATCAGACTGCCGAAGCCGGCGACATTGGGAATCCATCGATGTCCGGCGATCAATATCGCCAGCAGGACGGCGGAGGCGACGACGAGCCGGTCGCCGTCGCGGTTCGAACCGTCCCCCGTACTCGTCACGTGATCCCGTCGAATCCCTCGATAGCCGACCCGTACGCCAAGAAAATACGGCACGAGGTACGGCGGGGGATCAACCCGGCCGACGGGACGGTTCATACTCGATCGCGACGTTCAGATCCCGCAGTATCTCATCCGCCCGCTGTTCGCGCTGCCGCCGCGCATGCAGCGCGGCCTCGAAGTCCCGCCGCGCCTCGACCGCCTCCGCGTACGCCCGTGCCCGCAACTGCTCGGCCTCCCGCTGAGCGGCGGCGAGCTCCTCGCGCGCCTGCGCCAGGATCTCCGCCGCCTCCTCCTCGGCGGCCGCCAGCAACCGCTGCATGCGCCCCGACACCCGGTAGACGCTCGGCCTGCCGGCCACCAACCGGCGCAGCCGGGCGGCCTCCTCGCGCACCAAGACCAGTTCCGCGTTCGTCTCCGCGGCGGCCTGAGCCTGCACCTGCAGCTGCGCCAGTTCCTCATGCAGCCGCGCCAGATAGACGTCTACCTCTTCGCGGTCGTAGCCGAGTTCCGTGACGGAGAACTCCATCCCTCACCCCCCAGGCCGGCCGACGCCGGTCAACCGGCGGTCAGCGTGTGTTCGCGCCTACCACGGACAGCATCTGCGCGGTCGTCACCCTGCGACACGGGTCGGGCACCGGGGCACAGGCGTCCTCCGGCTGCCCGGACTCGGGAGGCTGAAACAGGTAGCGGACGAACTCGCCGTCCGAATCGACGTCGGCACCGGGCCAGTGTCCGTGCTCGTCCATCCCCACCACTTCCCGGTTGGACCCGTCGGCGTCCTCGATCAACACCCACACCGCCACCGGACAGGTCCGGGTCGTGTCCGGCCCCGGCCGCCAGCGGGCGTACCAGCCGGGCCGGGCGGGCACGATCTCCACGATCTTCCTCATGAACGCCGCTCCTCACGCAACGGGTGGGTGGAACCTCCCCCAGGGCACGCCCCCTGGCGGAACGGTCATACCCCGCCCGGATCAGGGTTACGCCGGGATACGTCGCGTTTCACCGCCCCCGCCCCGGGAAGCCCACGGCATGAGCGGTAAGCAGATGGAGGGCGACAACCAGCGGCGTCGCACGCTCGCCCACCGGACCCGGGAGCAAGGGCGGCAACCGAGCGAGGCGGAGGCGACGCTCGGCTCATCGAAACAGTTCGAGCACACGAGCCAGGGGCGACGCAGCGGGCCGCCGCCGGCGGGTGAGCGCAAGCCGGGGCCCCGCCGGGTCGCAGCGACGCCACCAGCGCCCCCGGAGCAACCTCCGCTGATGGACGACTGGGTGGCGGAGTTGCCGGCCGGCCCCGGACCGGCCCCGGTGGGATACCGCGGGTTCGTCGAGGACGTTCGGCAACGCCTCGGGCTGGACTTCGACCAGGCGCGGCGGGCCGCAGAGGCGACCGTGATCGCGTTGGCCCGAGCACTGGACGGACCGGATCGCCGGCGCCTGCTCGACGTGGTACCGGCCGCCCTGCACGACGACTACCCGTCGGTCACCCCACGCCAACCACGCACTCTGATCGGCTTCCTCGACGACGTGGCCCGGATGACGCTACGCCCGCGGGACCAGGCCCGATATCAGGCGCAGGCGGTGCTCAACGCGCTCGCCGACCACCGCGCCGACCTGATCGCGTCGCTGGACATCCCGCCCGACCTCCGCGAGCTCCTGTCCCCCGTCGCCGCCGGCGGCGGGCTGGTCGACAAGACGGCACACGTCGCACCGCTGACCGATGACGAGGTACGGTCCGCGCTGACCGAGCTGCCGTACTGGTCGGGCAGCCGCAACGCACTGGTTCGCGCCCTGGTGCTGCCGTCGGACAATCTCGACCGGGTGATACGGCGGCTCGATCGGCTGCACGCCGAGATGGGCCGCAGGCCCCATGTCGAACGGCGGGACGGCACCGCCATGATCGTCGTCCGCACGGAGAGCGTGGACGCGGTGACCGCGCTCGACGTCGACCTGGCCCACGCCGTGGACGACGCGATCGAGGAAGTGGGCGCGGGTATCGCCTGACCGCCGCGCCACCTATGGCGAAGCGCCGGTTGCCCGGCCTTCGCCATAGGCGTGCGAGGTGAGGCCGCGCGGCCTACCGCAGCGCGCCCACGGGGAGCTCCGGTGAGGCGCTCTCCAACGGCACCGCGTCCGACGGAACCAGGTTCAACTGCACACCCTGCCGATCCAGCACCAGATCGAGGAGCCAGTCGGTGACCACCCGGGTCCGGTTGCTGGGCAGGACGAAGAGGTGGTAGCCGCGGGTGACCGCCTTCGCCGGCAGACCCGACATCGGCACCTGGAAGGGGTTCGCCGCCGCGTCGGGGCCGCCGAGATCGACCGCGAAACCGCGGGAACGATAGTGGTAGGGACGACGTCGGCCGATGCCGAGGGACGCGGCGACGTTGTGCGCCACCAGCTTGCCTTGTCGTTGGGCGTGCTGCGCGGTCATCGGGGTGAGCTGTCCGGGCCGGCTCAGATCGGGCACCGCCGCCGCGTCCCCGGCCGCGTACACCTCGGGGAAGCCGGGCACGTTGAGGAACTCGTCGACCACCAGCCGGCCCTTGCGGGTCTCCAGCCCGAGGTCCGCGACCAGCGGGTCCGGGCGCACCCCGACACACCAGATCAAGGACCGAGTGGGTACGAATCGCCCGTCGGTGAGGTGCACCCCGTCGGCGGTGGCCTCCCGCACCGACGTGCCGAGACAGACCTCGATGTTCCGCTCATCGAGCACCCGGCGGGCCGTCACGGACATCCGCGGATCCAACTCCGGCAACACCCGGTCCGCGATGTCGAGCAGCATCCACCGGCAGCGTCCGTCCAACCGCGGATGGTGGGCCACGAGCGCATCGGTGAACAGCTGCCCGTGCGCGGCGACCTCGGTACCGGTGTAGCCGGCACCGACCACCACGAACGTGCAGCGCGCATCCCGCTCCACCGGGTCGTCGGTGCTGTCGGCCAGTTCGATCTGACGGACGATGTGGTCGTGCAGATAGAGCGCCTCCGGCAGGCCGCGGAACCCGTGCGCGTGTTCGGTGACGCCGGGGATGGGCAGCAGCTTGTTGACGCTGCCGACGGCGAGGATGAGCCGGTCGTAGCCGAGCGCTCCCCGCCCCCCTTCCGGTCCGTTGAAGGCGACCCGTCGCTGGCGCAGATCGACTTCGTCGGCCTCGCCGATGACGACGCGCACACCCGGCAGCGTGTTCGCCAGGGAGACCGCCACCCGGGTCGGTTCCAGCACCCCCGCCGCGACCTCCGGCAGCAGCGGCAGATAGAGGAAGTAGTCGGTCGGATTCAGCAGGACGATCTCCGACCGACCCTTGGCCAGCCGGGCGAGAGTCCGGGCGGCGTGGTAACCGGCGAATCCGGCGCCGACGATGACGATGCGTGGTCTGGTCATGGCCACGCCTACCCCAGACCGGGTCGGCGAAACCCGCCGGCGGCGACTACCCGGTCCGTCACCGGTAGTCCAGATTCACCCGGCTGTCCGCCAGGTTGACGAAGGCGCAGAAGTCCCGCGGCAACTGAGCCAGCACGTCGTCGAACTCTCCGCTGGAGACCGCCTCCCGCATGGTGGCGAAGACCGCGCGCACCACCGCCCTGGCGTGGCGCTCGTCGCTGCCGAACCGGGTCGCCACCCGGCGAACGAATTCCTGCGCGCCGAACTTCTCCGCCTCCTCGTGAGACGGGTGCAGCATCGGGGACATGGGTTCGGGCAGTTGGGCGGCCAAATCGAGCACCTCACCGGAGGTCAGCCGTTCGGCCAGGGTCTCCATGGTGGCCCGGACGGCGTTCTCGGCCTGGCCCGGCGAGATCGAAGCGCGCTGCGCGACCTCGCCGAGAAAGCTCTCGTACTTCATCACTCCTCCTTAAGCGGCAACCGCCGCGTAATCGGCGTACCGCCGGTCCTGGTCGATGCACGACAGCGCGGTCACCAACCAGAAGAAGCGCTCGGAGGCCGGACTGCCGGCCAGGGCAGCAAGCCCCTCGGCGGTACCGCCGAGGCCGAGCCGGCGCCCGGCGGTGAGAGCCGGACGGTCGGCGAACGGAGCGAGCTCACGCCACACCACCTGGACGTCGCGGAAGAACACATCGACGACCTTGTCGTCGATACCGGGCAGCTCCGCGAGCAACCTCCGCTCGACCTGCGGATCCTGTCGGGCCGCGCTGCGCAGCCGGCGCAGATCACCCCGGTACCGCTGCACGATCATCAGCGCGAGATCCCCGAGCACCGCGGCCAACTCACGCGCGTCGCGTCGATGGCTGGCGTCGCGCAGCACTCGGAAACGCTGCTCGAACGGTGCCCGCGCCAGTTCGCTCGGAATCCCCCAACCCTGTTCGTCCAGCGCGCGGGCGGTGTGCGCGACCCGCTGCCGATCCGGCTGGGACCGGCTCAACAGCGCCCGGTAGAGCAGTTGGAACAGACTCCCCGGATTGTTGGTGATCCGCCGCTGCGCGGTGATCTCCCGCCCTTCACCGATCAGTCGGCGTACCAGCCGCTTGGTCTCCTCCGGTGCCTCCACACCGGGGAACTACCCGGAACCGGCCGGAGCAACCGCGCGCGGCTCGAGGCGTAGCCGGCCCGGCGGTGGGAATAACGAGGGTGCCGGAGTCCACACAGGGAGGTGAGGTGCGCGATGGCCGTACAGGCTCCACCGAGCGCCGTGAAGGACAAGAACTACGACCTGGTCACCGTGCTGCAGTTGTCGCTCGAACACAGCTGGCGGATGCAGCAGTACATCGAGGACGCCGAACGTGAGGGCGACACGGAGCTGGTCGAGTGGTTCCGCAAGATCCGCGACAACAACCTGAAGGCCGGCAACCAGGGTAAGGCGATGCTGCAGCGGCGCCTCCAGCAGGAGATCGGGTGACCGGATCGCATCGGTGCGGCCGGCGGCGTCGCCCGCCGGCCGCACGCTCGCGACAACCCACCCCTACATCAGCAGGATCGCGGCGATCAGCGCCACGCAGTTGCCGATCTCAACGAGCCCGACGTGCAGCGGGGAGAGCCGCAGACGCGGCAGCACGGCCGCCCGTAGCAGCAGCCAGCCGAAGAAGCCGGCGAGCACCGGTCCCGCCCACGCCGCCGCCAGAAACGCCGCCAGGTGATAGCCGACCGACCAGCGTCGATAGGCGGCATTGCCCCGCTCCCGGATCATGGTCTTCACGTACCAGACGGTTCCGGCGAAGTAGCCGAGGGTGGCGGCGAAGGCGCCGAGCAGCTCGACCGGCTGCTCGGCGGCCACGGTGGCCGTGACGAACACCATCAGGGAGCTCTGCAGCACCGCGACCAGGTCGTTGCCGAGCGCCCGCTCCCGGCGTCGCCACGCGTACCAGGCGTTGACGGCGACCAGAAACGCGTACGCCGGGGCGTACCAGAGCACCGCCGGGCGGGCGACGGCCACGACGGCGACCAACGGCAGCGCCACCGCGGAGTAGAGAGTCAGCTGGGGGCGGTACCTGCCCGGTCGGCGGCTCTTGAGCGCCTGGAAGACGTAGTACGACCACAGGTAGCCGGCCATCCAGGCGGCGAGCAGCGGCAGGTGGACCCAGGTGGGTCCGACGAGCAGCACCCCGACGAGATACGGCACGACCAGCATCGCCCACGCCCCGTGCTGGGGAGGGACGAACCGACGACGGCGGGAGCGTGGACGCGCCTGAGCGGGGCGGGCGGTGCCACGCGCGGCCGGGTACCGGTCAGTCTGACTGGACATCACCGTGCTCCTCGGGGTTTCGCGGGATCTCGCGAGGGCCGGCCGGGGCGGCCGCATCGATCGGGACGACGGTGAGCACCATGCCCTGCTGGCGGTGGCCGGGCAGCGAGCACCACCCGTCGATGGCGGTGTCGACCACTCCGGCGTCCAGACGCACCGCCGCTCCCCGCCGAATCCGTGGGGTCCGCGGCCCGGTCGCCAACACCAGATCGTGGTCACGATCATCGTCGTTGACCACCTCGATGATCAGCCGGTCGCCGCGCGGCACCTCGATGCGGTCCGGGTGGTACCGCATGCCACGGATCGCCACCGCCACCGTGCTGGTCCGGCCAATGTTCGCCGCGGCGGGTGACGCGTCGGGGACGGTCGGGCCCGCAGCGCGCTCGGCGATCGTGCCGGCCAGGACGGCGACCAGCACGAGCACCAGCCCCGCGGACACCCCCCGCCACGGTTGCCCGACCCGGTGCGGGCCGGTCGCCGCGGCCGGCGGGGGCGCCACCCGCGGCACTCGCGCGGCGACGAGGAGTCGCAGCGCCGCCAGCAGGAACTGCAGCAGGGTGCCGAGGACGAGCAGCGAGGCGGTGATGCGCACGTACGCGCCGACGGGCATCAGGAAGATCGCGAGGGCGAGGTTCGCCGTGACCACCCGCTGCGGCCCGTACCGGTCGAGCGCGGCTGCGTTCGCGCGCACCGCGGACGGACCGCCGCCGAGCGCCATGGGCAGCAGGTGAGCCAGCGCGCCGATCAGCACCTGGCCGACGAAGCCGACCAGCAGTGGGGACAGCACGGTGTGGAAACCGTCGCGGGCGATTCCCGCATCGGCTGCGGCGAGGAGTCTCACGTCCCACACCAGGGCGACGAGCAGCCATCCGAGGCCGGCGGCGATCGACCACGCGGCGAAGGATGACGGCGGCCGGCGCCACGCGACGGCTACCGCCGGCGCTGCGACCGCCACCACCGCGGCGGCGAACAGCACGAGCCCGAGCACGGCCATCGTCGGCCACCAGGCGAGCAGCCCGATCCCGAGTTGTACGAGGCCGCTGACGGCCAGCGGCAGCGCCACGATCGCGGCGGGCACGGTGCTGCCGGCCATTCGGGTGCGCAGCACCGTCGGCCAGAGGGTGAGCAGCGTGCCCAACACGGTCAGGGTGACCCAGCCGAGCAGGTTCACGTGCGCGTGGAACAGCACCAGACGATCACGGTGAGCGCTGTCGACCAGCATCCATCCGCCGACCGGGACGCCGACGAGCACCGCGATCGCGGCGGCGAGGTAGTAGTGCACGGTCACCGCGAACCGGGCGGGCAACGATCGGCGCAGCCTGGTGGCGAGCGCCCACAGGTGGGCGAGCACGGCGATGAAGATCGCGAGCGACCCGGTCACGCCCAGCCAACCGGTCCCGACGGTGCCGGCCGCGAGGACGCCGCCGATCCCCAGGTTGAGCAGCACGAGCCGTGTGGCTTCCGCTCGACGCGGGTCGGCGGGCACGCGCAGCACCGCCGCGGCGAAGTGGGTGGTCCAGATCAGGATCGCGTTGCCGGCCGCACCGAGCAGCAGCAGGTGGACGAGCAGCCAGCGCCACTGCGGCAAAAGCGGGTGGACGATGCTCACCGCCGCGATCGCCGCCAGGTAGGCGATCGGCAGCAGGTTGACCGATCGGTGCCAGCGCGCCCGGCCGCGGCCGGCTGCCGGGGGCGAGGAGACGACCGGGAGCGGTGTCATGGTGCTTCCCGAGTCTCAGCGGGGCGCATCCGGACCACGCAGGCCCCGGGCGCGCCGAACGGTTCGAGCGCGGGCCGGACGCCCGGCGCCCCGGCCGCTTCGAGCGCGCCGCGGAGCACACCGAGATGCATTCCGCACACCAGGTCGGCGCTGCTGCCGACCAGGTCCAGAAACGGGCAGGCGTGCAGATGCACGACCTCCGGCTCGTCCTGGTTCGCGACGGCGACCCGGGGTGCGAACCCGAGCCGCTCGAGGACGGCGAGCAACCGCTGCCCGGGTCTGGCCGTCACCGGCTGGACGTCGGCCACCAGCCGCCGGCCCCACGCCCGGCCCGCGGACACGCCCGCCGCCCACGGATCGGATTCGGTCGAGACGATGTGCTCGACCAGTGCGGCGGCGAGTTCCCGGTAGGGGCCGCCGCTCGGGGTCTCCACCTGCCCGGCGGCGGGACGGTAGCGCCAGGCGGGCCGGCCGGGGGTACCGCCGTGGTCGCGTTGCCGTATCAGCAGCCCGGCGGAGGTGAGTTGTTCGAGGTGCTCCCGGACGGTGGTCAGGTGCCGGCCGGTGGCCTGGGCCACCTCGGCGGCGGTGAGTCCGCGCGGTGCCTGTCGGACCAGCAGCAGGATGACGACTCGTGTGGTGGAGGCGAGCGCGCGGTGCCGGGCTGTGTCGACCGACTCGCCGGCAGGCCCGAGTCCGTGGGTTTCCACGGGTACTAACATTACAAGGCCAGTTCCCCTCAAAAACTTGGGAGTGAGCCATGTCAAGCTGGTCGGAGCGGGACGAGGCGGCGATGGCCGCGGTCGTCAACCACCACGCCGAGCTCGCCGCCGGGCTGGAGCAGCGGGCGGCAGCGCTGATCTCCACCGCCGAATCGGCACCGGACTCGGTCGACCTAGCGCGCCGCGAACTGCTCGACTACCTGCACCGGGAGGTGGTCCCCCACGCCCAGGCGGAGGAACGGGTGCTCTACGCCGCCGCCACACGGCTCGCCGCGGGTCGTCTACTGATCGACGGGATGCTCGACGAGCACCGTGCGATCGTGTCGTGCATCGAGGAACTGGCGGAGGCCCCCACACCGGTGCGGGCCGCCGCCGCCGCACGGGCGCTGACCGCGCTGTTCGCCACCCACCTGACGAAGGAGAACGAGCTCGTGGTGCCGCTGATCGTCGGCGATCCGGAGACCTCCCTGGCGGACCTGCTCGCCGGAATGCACGAGCTGCTCGGCGAGGCGGCGGCCGAGAACAGCTGCGGTTGCGGAGGCTGCGGCTGCGGCCAGCAGGGCGCGGAGCCGGTCGACATCGGCCGGGCATAGCCGCTCGGCAACGGCCATCGCCGGCGGTATCCTGACATCAGGTCGAAACCCGACCGATCGCCTCAGACAGATCCGTCGCACAGCGTCGTGGGCGGGCAACTGCGGGTAAGCATCTCTCCCGCTGCCATCACCCGTTGGAGGACGCGTTGTCGGTCCGCGACAAGCTGGAGACGATCTACACCAATGTGGTCCAGCGCAATCCCGGTGAGCACGAATTCCATCAGGCCGTACGGGAGGTGCTGGAGAGCATCGAGCCGGCGCTGGCCGCCCACCCCGAATTCGCCGAAGAGAAGATCATCGAGCGGATCTGCGAGCCCGAACGCCAGGTGATCTTCCGGGTGCCCTGGGAGGACGACCGCGGCGAGGTACACATCAACCGGGGCTTTCGCGTGGAGTTCAACAGCGCGCTGGGGCCGTACAAGGGCGGCTTGCGCTTCCATCCCTCGGTCTACCTCGGCATCATCAAGTTCCTCGGCTTCGAGCAGATCTTCAAGAACGCGCTCACCGGCATGCCGATCGGTGGCGGCAAGGGCGGTTCGGACTTCGATCCGAAGGGACGCTCGGATCGGGAGATCATGCGGTTCTGTCAGAGCTTCATGACCGAGCTGTACCGGCACATCGGCGAGTACACCGACGTGCCGGCCGGGGACATCGGCGTCGGCCAGCGAGAGATCGGCTACCTGTTCGGGCAGTACAAGCGGATCACCAACCGGTACGAGTCCGGGGTGCTGACCGGCAAGGGGCTGACCTACGGCGGTGCCCAGGTACGGCGCGAGGCCACCGGCTACGGCTGCGTCTTCTTCGCGGAGGAGATGCTGCGCATGGGCGGGGACAGCCTGGACGGCAAACGGGTGGTGGTCTCCGGATCCGGGAACGTGGCGATCTACGCCATCGAGAAGGTGCAGCAACTCGGCGGGCTGGTGGTGGCCTGCTCGGATTCGACCGGCTACCTCGTCGACGAGAAGGGCATCGACCTGGCAACCCTCAAGGAGTTGAAGGAGATCCGACGGGGACGGCTCGACGAGTACCCGACCCGGCACGCCCACGCCGTGTTCGTGCCGGGTCGCCGGGTCTGGGAGGTGCAGTGCCAGATCGTCTTCCCCTGCGCCACCCAGAACGAGATCAGCGGTGCGGACGCCGCCGCGCTGATCACCGGCGGCTGCCAGGCGGTCATCGAGGGTGCCAACATGCCCAGCACACCGGAGGCGATCCGACTGTTCGCCGAGGCCGGCGTCCGGTTCGCCCCGGGCAAGGCCGCCAACGCGGGCGGCGTCGCCGCGAGCGCGCTGGAGATGCAGCAGAACGCCAGCCGCGACTCATGGACATTCGCCTATTCCGAGCAGCGCCTGCGGGAGATCATGCAGGACATCCACACCCGCTGCTACGCCACCGCGGAGGAATACGGCATGCCGGGCAACTATGTGGCCGGGGCGAACATCGACGGCGTCATCCGGGTCGCCGAAGCGATGCTCGCCCACGGCCTCATCTAACGGCGCGCGACGCCTAACGGCCCTCGCGTTGGCGGCACGGTACGCAGGTCCGCGCCTGCGGCAGGATCTCCAACCGCTCCCGCGGAATCCTGTCCCCGCACTTCTCGCAGACGCCGTACCTGCCCTCGTCCATGCGGCGCAGTGCCTCGGTGATATCGGTGAGGCTCTGACGAGTGGAGGCGAGCAAGGCCGAACGGGTGTGCCCCTCGGCCGTCGCCCACTCGGTGTCGTCGCTGGCCGCGTTGAGTTCCGCCAACCGCGCGGTGTGGGTGGCCAGCTCGTGTTCGAGCTGCGCGCGCAGGTCCTTGATCCAGTCGGAACCCGAGGTCTCGTGCATCTGCGTGGTCATGGCATTCGTCTCCATAAAAGAAAAGGGACGGAGCTGTGTGTAAGCTCCGCCCGGCGGCTGCGGCTATCAGATGACCGGGACCGCCGGGGGGCTTCGACCGGCGGGGCTCGGCAGCCCCCCGATGAGACGCGTCACCGCCAGCGCGGCGACCGCGACCGGCCACTGACCGGTACGCGACAGGCAGCACCGAATCGACGTCACAGCGTCATCACGAGGGTGCAGCCGACTCATACGCCCACCATAGCCGGACCGGCCGACAACTCCAGCCATTAACGACGGATGGCGCGTCAACGGACCCGACGGCGCCAGGTCACAGCTCGAACAGATCCCGGACGGCCTCCTGCAACCGGGCCATGCTCGCCCCCGTCACCATGCCGATCCGTTCGGCCCCGGCGCCCGGGTTCATGCGTCGCATCCGGTTGACCACCACCACACCCGACAGCGGATCGGCCTCGGTCAGCGGCACGACGAAGGGCGGCAACTCGGTGGTGCCGTGCTGCCGGACCACCGGGGCGCAGAAAGGCGCGGAGTTCGGCCGGTCGTTGTGCGCATCGCCGGACAACACGACGACCCGGTAGCGCAGATCACCGCGCTCACCGATCGTCCAGACCTCTCCCTGGTTCACGCGACGTCGAGATGGTCGGACCAACCGGCCTCGAACCGATCGACGAACCGGTCGAAGCCGTCCAGCTCGGCGCGAACGTCAGGGTTGGCACGCAGCCACTCATCCTGGCGCCGCACGGCGTCCCGCAGCGCTTCCCGCCGCGCCGCCCGCTCCAGCCAGGCGGAGAGACTCAGACCCTCCCGGTGCGCGGCTGCACGTGCGCGGGACAGCGTCTCCGCGCTGAAGCTCACCGTCACCCGCTCTGCCATAACTCCTGATCGTACCCATCGGTTGATCGAAGACGGCGCACGTGCCGACCAGGCGACGACGGCCGGGACCTGATCCCGTGCGCCGATCAGACGCCGCGCGAGCGGGTTTGGCCACCGCCGGCCGGGGTATCGGGGACAGTCGACGCCGTCGCCGGATCGTGAGGAGGAGCCCCGTGCCGATCAGCATCGAGCAGCGCGCAGCGAACTACCACAAGCAGTCCGGACGGCCGTATCTGACGCCCCGGCAGCGCCGCCGGCTGGGCAAGAAGCAGGCGTCGCTGCAGCGGCGCGGCTCGTCGCGGCCGTGAGGGAAACGCGTAGCCAGCCGCTTCACCGGGTATTCGGTGCGGAGGTGAGACCGACGAGGGAGGAGCGGTGATGCAGATCAACAGCCCACGCGATCTGTTCCTGCACGAGTTGCACCTGATCTACGACGTCGAGCACAAGGTGCGTGACCTGCTGCGCGAGGTCAGCGGAAAGATCACGGACAAGGACCTCTCCCAGATGATGCGCGCGCACGTGCAGGAGATGGGCGAGGAGATCAGCCGACTCGACCAGGTCTTCCACGAGCTCGGCGAGAAGCCGCAGCGCATGCCGTGCGCCGGCATCGACGGGATCCGGCAGGACTACGAGACGATCGCCGCCCAGAACCCGTCCCCGCACGTGCTCGACATGGCGGTCCTCTCCACCGGGATGAAGATCGAACACTACGAGACCGGTGCGTACCGCGCACTCGTCGACCGTGCGCTGCTGATGAACGAGACCGTCGCGGCGCAGATCCTGCAGGCGATCCTCTACGAGGAAGAGGAGACCGCCGCCAAGCTGGAGCGCATGAGCCACGACATGGGCCAACGCGTCCTCGCCGCGGCTTGATCCGCAGCACGGACCGCCGTACGGCTCGGGCCGTACGGCGGTCTTCCCATAGCTCACCGGCGACGCAGGGCCGTGATCGCCGCGCCCAGGCCGGAGCCGGCCGCCGCCAGGCCGCCGGCGAGCCACTGCTGCAGGCTGCGGTCATGCGACCGGTCATCGAACGAGCCGTGTGCCCCGTAGTCGGGTCCGCCGACCCGGTCCGCAGGCTCCCACAGGTTCGTGGCCCGTCGCGGGTCGGCCGGCTCATCGGTCTGCTGCGACCGGTAGCCGGTCCGGGCCAGGTAGTGGTCGAGCAGACCCGGCACGAGCCGGTTGGCGATCAGCGTGGCCGCGGTGATCGCTCCGACCCAGTACTCCCGCCGCCGCGGACGGTCGGCCGCCCGCACGATGGCCCGGGCCGCGACCTCGGGCTGGAAGATGGGCGGTACGGGTTGCGGGCGTCGAGACATCCGGGAAAGGACCCAATCGAACTGGGGCGTGTTGATCGCGGGTAGTTGGACCATGGTGACCCGCACGTTGCTGCGCTCGTGGAGCAACTCGCAGCGCAGCGACTCGGTGAACCCCTGGATGGCGTGCTTCGCCCCGCAGTAGGCGGCCTGCAGCGGTATCCCCCGGTACGCGAGCACCGAGCCGACCTGCACGATCGAGCCGTGATCGCGGGGCAGCATGCGGTCCAGCGCCGCCCGGGTACCGTGCACATAGCCGAGGTAGGTCACCTCGGTCACCCGCCGAACCTCCGCCGGACTGGTCTGCACGAACGGCGCCAACACCCCCGCGAAGGCGTTGTTCACCCAGACGTCGATCGGGCCGAGCTCCCGCTCCACCCGGTCGGCCGCCCGCTCCACCTCGCCGTAGTCGGCCACGTCGGCCTGGATCTCCAACGGCACGCCGCCGGCCTCCCGTACCTCACGTCCGGCGGCGGCGAGACCGGCCTCGCCCCGGGCGAGCAGGGCGACCCTGGCTCCTCGGGCGGCGAATTGCCGGGCGGTCTCCCGCCCGATGCCCGCGCTCGCCCCGGTGATCACCACCACCTGTCCGTTCGCTCCCATCGGCCCCTCCCGGCTCGGCTGCGCCGGTGCTACCCGCCGATGCGGCCGGCAAACCCCGTCGTACGGGCGGACCGTCAGCCGCGACACCGCGTGCGGAAGGTGGCGCCCGCGAGCACCTCCCGGGTGAGAATGTCGAGGCGCCGGACCACCGGATCGAGCGGCTCACCCGTCTCGTCGAAGACCGGCATCGCCGTGTTGATGACGACGCCCAGCGGCGTGGGCCAGCCGCGCAACGCGTGCACGATGGAGCGCAGCGCGGTGAGGGTCGTCCCACCGGCCTGCGGACCCCGGGAGGTCACGATGCAGCCGACCGCCCGGCCCGCCAGGTAGGGCGGATCCTCCGCACGCAACTCCTCCAGGTAGTCGAGCGCGTTCTTGACCAGGCCGGACACGCAGGCGTGGTACGCGGGGGTGGCCAGGATGACGGCGTCGGCACGACGTACGGCCGCGAGGAGCCGTCGTGCGCGCGGATCCCGACCCGGATTCGCCGGGTCGTACACCGGCAGCAGCAGATCCTGCCCGCCGAGCAGCTCTGTTTCGACGCCGACGTCACGGAGAACCTTCAGGCAGTATCGCAGCGCGGCTTCGGTCGTTGACTGCGGGCGGACGGTGCCGCCGAGGGCCAGCACATTCGGCAACTCCTCCCCCTTTCTGGCCCCACGTTATCCCGGCGCGGACGAGGAAAGGCTCGCCGCTGCCGACGGGCAGAATCGGCACCGGTCAGCCCGACCCGCGGTCGCCGTCGAGCCGGCGGACCGCGCTGGGGAAGAGCTCGGCATAGGTGGGCGCGCCACCGACCCCGTCGGCGGCGAGCATCGCGTGCGCGACCGCGCGGCTGAAGACGTCGGCGGCGGCCGCGAGCAGTTCGTTGAACGCCGGCTGCTCCGGTGTGTGGCGGGTGCCGGTGGCGAGGGCGAAGACGGTGTCCCCGTCGAACATCGAATGCACCGGACGAACGGCCCGCGCCATGCCGTCGTGTGCCACCCCGGCGAGTTTCTGGCACTGGGCCTTGCTGAGCATGGCGTCGGTGGCCACCACGCCGATGGTGGTGTTGAAGACGTCCCTGCCGCCGAATCCGCCGGTCCGAGCGCCGCCTACCACGATCTTCGCCGCCGCGTCCACTTCCCCGGGCGTCGGCGCAGCCACACCGGCGAATTCGCCGGGCAGCCCGAAACGTATCCCGTACAGCTCCCCGGTGCGCGGGTCGAACGTCGATCCCACCGCGTTGACCACGACCAACGCGGCCACGGTCACCCCGTCTGGGAGGATCGCGCTCGCCGAGCCGACTCCGCCCTTGATGCCACCGGCCAGCGCTCCGGTGCCTGCGCCGACGGTGCCGAGCGGAACGGGCCCCGCACTCGCCGAATCGTAGGCGGCCGCACCGAACCGAGCATCCGGGGTCGCCCGAAAACGGCCGCCGCGGCCCAGGTCGAACACCACCGCGGCGGGCACGATCGGCACCACCTCGTCCGGCCCGGTGCCGACCCGGAACCCGACTCCGGCGTCGGCGAGCCGCTCCATCACCCCGGTGGCCGCCGCGAGGCCGTACGCACTGCCGCCGCCGAGCACGACCGCGTGCACCCGCTCGACCAGGTTGCGCGGGTCCAGCAGGTCGGTCTCCCGGGTTCCGGGACCGCCGCCGCGCACATCCACCCCGGCGACGGCTCCCTCGGGCGGGGCGACCACGACGGTGGTACCGGTCAGCCAGCCGGCACCGATGCGGTGATGGTGACCGACCTTCAGGCCGGCCACATCGGTCAGGGTGTTCGTCGGACCCGGCCGGGCGGCCGCCGGGTCGACGCTCGGGTTCACCGGCATCGTCCCCTCACCCGTCCGAGCGCTGATCGACCACCTGAGCGGCGAGCAGCGACTCGATCTCCGCGGCGGTGAAGCCCCACGACCGGAGCACCGCCGTGGTGTCCGCCCCGGCGGGGCGCGGCGCGGTCGGGTTCCCGCCCGTGGTACGCGAGAATCGGGGCGCCACCGCCGGCTGCACGACCCCGTCCACTTCGGTGAACGTTCGGCGGGCCGCCAGATGTGGGTGGTGTGGCGCTTCGGCGAGGCTGAGCACCGGCGTGACGCAGGCGTCGGTGCCGGCGAAGTGGGCCGCCCACTCATCGCGGGTGCGACTGGCGAACACCCGCTGGAACGCCTCCCGGTGGGCCGGCCAGTACGACCGGTCGTACTGGCCGCCGTCGAGCTTGCCGGCCAGTCCGAGCCCGTCGAGCAGGGCCGCGTAGAACTGGGGTTCGAGGGCACCGACCGCCACGTGTCTGCCGTCCGCGCACCGGTAGGTGTCGTAGAAGGGTGCCCCGCCGTCCAACAGGTTGGCCTGCCGCTCGTCCGTCCAGGCCCCGGCGCCGAGCAGGGTGTAGAGCATGGTGAGCAGGGAGGCGGCGCCGTCGACCATGGCCGCGTCGATGACCTGACCACGCCCGCTGTGGGACCGTTCCAGCAGCGCCGCCAGCACACCGACGACCAGATACAGCGCGCCGCCGCCGAAGTCGCCGACGAGGTTCGCCGCCTGCATCGGCTTGTCCCGGGTACCGCTGACGTGCAGCGCACCGGACAACGCGACGTAGTTGATGTCGTGCCCGGCGGTGTGGGACAGCGGGCCGTGCTGGCCCCAGCCGGTCATCCGTGCGTAGACGAGGCCCGGATTACGGGTCAGGCAGACGTCGGGACCGATCCCGAGCCGTTCGGTCACCCCGGGCCGCATCCCCTCCACCAGCACATCGGCCTGCTCGATCAGTCGGAGGAGCACCTCCCGTCCCTGCTCGGTCTTGAGATCGACCGCGACGCAGGGCCGGCTGCGGTTGAGGCCGGCGGTCAACTCCGCGACCGGTCCCCCACCGCCCGGCCGATCGACCCGGACGACCTCCGCACCGAGTTCCGCGAGCAGGAGACAGGCGAACGGTGCGGGGCCGATTCCGGACAATTCGACGATACGAACCCCGGCGAGCGGGCCGGACGGAGAGGGTGCCATGGCGGGAAGGCTACCAACGACGGTCATCAAGGAGTGCCGAGGTCAGCGCCGCGACCGTCCCTCCGCCCCGCTCGCCCAACGTCGAGCCTGCCGGGCCAGTGCCGCGGCAGCCGCCTCGAGCGGGCCGCGCACTCCGGCGGCGCGCCAGATCGTGCCGACCAGCAGTGCAGCGACAGCCTGCAGGAGGTAGCTGGCATCGGCCGGGAAGACGTCGTATCCGGAATTGATGAAGACGATATGGGCGGTGTAGAGGGTCAGCGTCATCCCGCCCGCGGCGGCCAGCGGTGTCTGGACCGCGACGACGATCCGACGCAACGCCGATTTGCCACCGCCGGCGAGCAGCATGACCCCGAGCAGAGCCATCGCCGTCCCGGTCGCGCTGAGAAGATTGAACGGGGTACTCGTGTGCGGGGCGTCGACCGCGAGCCACCACCAGGTGGAGGTGGGAGTGGTGCCCTTGCCGCCGAACTTGAGAAGCTCCATCGTCTCGGCTCTGGTCAGCTCGCTGTCCGGCTGGGCCGCCTGAATCCTGGCCAGGCCCGCGTGGTCCAGCAGCAGCGACGAGACGGCGGACGCCGCCACCGTGACCGCGATCCCCACACCGAGCAGGGCCGCGCCCACCCTCGGTCTGCTCAGGTCGAGTCGCCCGATGACCAGGCCCGCACACAGATACGCCAGCCACGGCAACGCGGGATAGAAGCCGGTGATCGACAGCTCGGTGAGCAGCGCGACCGGGTCACGGAGATGACCGAACGACAGGTTCTCGTGACTCGGACCAGACAGGTCGGGCGGCAAGAGGTGGACGAGCGTGGGTGTGGTGGCCGCCATCGTCAGACCGGTCGTCACGAGTGCACGGGTGGGTAGGAAGACCAGTGGGATCGCGAGTGCGAACATCATCGCGTAATACGGCAGAATCACCGCCCCCAGCTGCGGGTCGGTGTAGCCCAAGGCCAGCCCGAGCGCGCCGATGAACAGCGCCCGCGCACCGAGCGTCGCCGCCGTGGTTCGACCGGCTGAGCGCGGCACCTGCCGTCGTCCGGTCATGAAGGCGATCGCGACACCGGTCAGCATCGCGAACGCGGCCGACGCCCGCCCGCCGAAGAAGGCGTACGACCAGGTCGACAGTGCCGCGTTGTCGGACGTCTTGAGCACGTGCACCGCGATCATGCCCAGCAGTGCCACCCCGCGGGCCGCGTCCACGGCCACCAATCGCTTCCGTCCGGCGCTCCCCGGAGGCTCCGGTGCCGACGACTTTCGGCCGTACGGCGCGCCGGGAAGACTGTTCGGTCGGGGCTCTCCCATTCATCTCCCGCAGGCCAGGATCGCTCGGCTCGGCTGTACGAACGCCCGAGGGCGTCGTTCCTCGGCCCGGCTGTCCTGGTCGTGAGGATGACGCGGACCCGAGCCGCGGATCGCGCGAGGGAGCCCGGCTGGGCTCGGACGACCTCCGCTTCCCCGGTGCCGGTGAGGGCAAACCTCACCCCCGTTGCCCGGCGGATCGCCCGGGCCTTCCCCACCGTGGTGTTCCGCTCCCGCCCGATGCGACGACCGCCGACGCGATTCTTGACTGATTCCAGAAAAGCGGCAAGACTTCGGTGGGTGGCCCCGCCTCCGCACTTCACGGAACCGCTGCCCGACGTCGCGCAGCATCCGTCCTTCGGTAGCGGTGCTGCACATCGATGAACGAGGCCGAGGTCGTGGGGGCTGGTGTCCCGACGGTTGGTCCATCCGCCTGATCACGGGAGGAATCAGATGTCCGAACAGCAGAAGGCTGTCGTCGAAGACACGAACACGGCGAACGAAACGCCACAGGTCCCACGCCAGCACACGGAGTCCGGCTCCTCGACCACCGCGGAACGGGCACCTCATCCGACCGAGGGCGGCGGCAACCACAACTGGTGGCCGAACCGGCTGAACCTGAAGATCCTCGCCAAGAACCCGGCCGTGGCCAACCCCTACGGAGGGGACTTCGACTACGCCGAGGAGTTCAAGACCCTCGACCTCGCCGCGGTGAAACGAGACATCGCGGAGGTTCTGACGACCCAGCAGGACTGGTGGCCGGCCGACTACGGTCACTACGGTCCGTTCATCATCCGGATGGCGTGGCACAGCGCGGGCACCTACCGCATCCACGACGGCCGCGGCGGCGCCGGTTCCGGACAGCAGCGCTTCGCCCCGATCAACAGTTGGCCGGACAATGCCAACCTCGACAAGGCCCGTCGGCTGCTGTGGCCGGTGAAGAAGAAGTACGGCCGTAAGCTCTCGTGGGCCGACCTCATGATCCTCGCCGGCAACGTCGCCTTGGAGTCGATGGGCCTCCAGACCTTCGGGTTCGCCGGCGGCCGGGTCGACGCCTGGGAGCCGGAGGATGACGTCTACTGGGGCCCGGAGCACACGTGGCTCGGCGACCAGCGCTACACCGGCGACCGGGATCTCGAGAAGCCGCTCGCCGCGGTTCAAATGGGTCTCATCTACGTCAACCCCGAGGGCCCGAACGGCAACCCGGACCCCCTCGCCGCGGCCCGCGACATCCGCGAGACGTTCCGCCGCATGGGAATGAACGACGAGGAGACGGTCGCGCTGATCGCCGGCGGCCACACGTTCGGCAAAGCCCACGGCGCGGCAACCGCCGACCACGTCGGCCCCGAGCCCGAGGCCGCACCGATCGAGCAGCAGGGCCTCGGGTGGACGAACTCCTTCGGCACCGGAAAGGGCGCGGACACGATCACCAGCGGGCTGGAGGGTGCGTGGACCCCGACCCCGATCACCTGGGACAGCAGCTTCTTCGAAGTGCTCTTCGAGTACGAATGGGAGCTGACGCACAGCCCGGCGGGCGCGCAGCAGTGGAAGCCGAAGGACGGGGCGGGCGCCGGCACCGTCCCCGACGCGCACGACTCGTCGAAGCGCCACGCGCCGATGATGCTGACGACGGATCTCGCGCTGCGGTTCGACCCGATCTACGAGCCGATCTCCCGACGCTTCCTGGCGAACCCTGACGAGTTCGCGGACGCCTTCGCCCGCGCATGGTTCAAGCTGACCCACCGCGACATGGGGCCGGTCACCCGCTACCTCGGCCCCGAAGCGCCGACCGAGACCATGCTGTGGCAGGACCCGATCCCGCCGGTCACGCACGAGCTCGTCGACGCCGATGACGTGGCCGCGCTCAAGGAGCGGATCCTCGACTCGGGGCTGTCGGTGGCCCAACTGGTCCGTACCGCGTGGGCGTCCGCGGCGACGTTCCGCGGCAGCGACAAGCGCGGCGGCGCCAACGGGGCCCGTATCCGGCTCGAGCCGCAGATCGGCTGGGAGGTCAACGAACCCGAGGAGCTGGCGCAGGTGCTGCGCGCCCTGGAGCACGTCCAGGACACGTTCAACTCGTCCCAGAGCGGGGGGAAGCGGGTCTCACTCGCCGACCTGATCGTGCTCGGCGGGTGCGCCGCCGTCGAACTGGCCGCGAAGAAGGCCGGTGTCGGCGTCGAGGTGCCGTTCACGCCCGGACGGACCGACGCGTCGCAGGAGCAGACCGACGTGGAGTCCTTCGCCGTGCTGGAGCCGACCGCCGACGGGTTCCGCAACTACCTCGGCAAGGGCCACCGGCTGCCCGCCGAACATCTCCTGATCGATCGGGCGAACCTGCTGACGCTGAGCGCGCCCGAGATGACGGTGCTCGTCGGTGGTCTGCGTGTCCTCGGCGCCAACTACAGACAGTCGTCGCTGGGCGTCTTCACCGACAACGTCGGAGCGTTGACCAACGACTTCTTCGTCAACCTGCTCGACATGGGCATCGCGTGGACGCCGATCTCCGAGGACGCGAACACGTTCGAGGGCCGTGACCGTGCCACGGGCGAGGTCCGGTGGACCGCCAGCCGAGTCGACCTCGTCTTCGGTGCCAACTCGGAGCTACGCGCGATCGCGGAGGTCTACGCCTGCGACGACGCGCGGGAGAAGTTCGTCCACGACTTCGTCGGAGCGTGGACGAAGGTCATGAACCTCGACCGGTTCGACCTCGTCTGATCCTCGACGGTCGGGTCGGCCGTGAGCCGGCCGACCCGACCGTCACGAACCACCTTCCACCCGATCGACCGCTTCGCAATCGGCCGCGCCCGAGCCGCCGCACCTTTCTGGACCGAACCGGTACCTGACGGATTTCCTCGCAGACAATGGATCAGCGCACCGACGGACTCCTATAGTCCCGAAACTGACCGGGACGGCCCGGTCCCGGACCTGCCGGCAGATCTCGATCTCTCGTCGCTTGAGGAAAACCTTCATGTCCTATGTGAACCCCACAGAGTTCGTCGCGAAGATGGTGGACGCAGGCGAGTCGAAAGTTTTCATGTCCACCCGCGACACGGTGATCCGCGCCTACATGGCCGGTGCGATTCTCGCGCTCTCCGCGGCGTTCGCGGTCACCATCACCGTGGAGACAGGTCAGCCCCTCATCGGGGCGCTGCTCTTCCCCATCGGCTTCTGCCTGCTGTATCTACTCGGATTCGACCTGCTGACCGGCGTGTTCACTCTCGTCCCCCTCGCGTTGATCGATCGGCGGCCGGGGGTCAAGGTGCGTTCGGTCCTGCGAAACTGGGGTCTGGTCTTCGTCGGCAACTTCGCCGGGGCGCTCACGGTGGCGCTCATGATGGCCGTGGTCCTCACCTTCGTCTTCACCGTGGAACCGAACGAGGTCGGCCGACGGCTGGGCGAGATCGGCGCATCGCGGACGGTCGGATACGCCGACCACGGTGCCGCCGGGATGCTGACCCTCTTCATCCGCGGTGTCCTGTGCAACTGGATGGTCTCCACCGGGGTCGTCGCCGCGATGATCTCGACATCGGTGTCGGGCAAGGTGATCGGCATGTGGATGCCCATCCTGGTCTTCTTCTACATGGGGTTCGAGCACTCGGTGGTGAACATGTTCCTGTTCCCATCCGGCCTGATGCTCGGCGGCGACTTCTCGATCGGGGATTACCTCGTCTGGAACGAGATCCCCACGGTAGTCGGCAACCTGGTCGGGGGCCTGATCTTCGTCGGACTCGCGTTGTACGCCACGCACGCCCGTACCAGCACGGCCGGTAGCCGACTCGCCGCGAAGGGCCTGACGTCCCGGCCGAAGGTGAACGCGGTCCCGTGACCGGAAAGCGACCGCCGGCCAGTGCACCGCTTGCAGTCATACCGAGTTTCTGGGGCGGTGACCAGCTACGACAAGAGGGCATATCCACCGATCGGATATGCCCTCTGCGTTGCGTCAGGATGGCCGGATTCAGGCCGACGACCTGAGCTGCCCCGGATTGGTTGGAGGTTCCCAAGCCTGCAGAGGTAGGAGTCACCATACCTGCACCGAAAAAAGCCGAGGTTGCGACTCGACCCGGATACCGGGGTATGGGAGATGATCGCCGACCGGTGGCACGTCGGATTCGTCGACATCGGCGGCGGGCGAGGACTACTCGGCCAGGTCGAAGGCCGCAGCGCCGACACCGTCGCCGACTGGCTACGCACCCGCACCGCCGGCCGGCGCAAGCAAGTGCGCGATCGACATGTGCACCGTGTTCCTATGCGCCGTACGCACCGCCCTACCCCAGGCGACCATCGTGGTGGAACACTTCAGACGGCGAGCGGGACGTACGTAACCTCCACCCGCAACCGGGAGAACCTCTCCAAGCCCCGCTTCGCCCGCATGTGGAACACCCTGATCGACCTCGGTGACCCCGGCTACGACATCCTCGCCGCCCACATCACAAGGAGAAACTCCGAGACCCGCTCGCCTGCGCCCACACCGGCCCGGACCGCCACCGCATCTCCCAACACCTGTTCGCCTTCTACGACTGGTGCCCCCGCGCCCACCAATCCCGAACTCGACCGCCTCGCCCGCACCATCGAGCAGTGGTGGCCCCACATCGAAGCGTTCATCCACACCCGGATCACCAACGCCACCAGCGAAGGCATCAATCGAGTCGTCAAACCCGCCGCACGCAACGCCCTCGGCTTCCGCAACCCGGACAACCAGCGCCTACGCCTACGCTGCGCAACCACCCGCAAAGCCCGCGGACACCTCAAGCCCGGTCGACTTCGAAGACCCTGAATAGGTGGTAACGGTGGCTTCGTTGGTGTGCCCCGAAGATTCCGGACAGTTGGGTAGCGAGATTTCTACGCTGCGAGCTGTCGTTCCAGGTACTCGTCGTGGACTTCTTGCGGCGTCCGGTATCCGCGTCCAGAGTGGATTCGCCTAGTGTTGTAGCGGAACTCGAGGTAGCGGGTGACGTCGTTGACGGCATGTCGCTTCGTTGGGTAGACGGCGCGGTGCAGGCGCTCGAGCGCGTCTCGCAGCGTCTCACCAGAGAACCTCGCGAAGTCGATCGTGACGTGTGACCGCTCAAACGCGGCCTCGAAATGCGGACGCAGCTCGGTCCGATGAGGTCCAGTGTCGGGTTACCCCGGCTGCCGGGCACTTCTGCGACGCGGTGTGACCGCTCACGTTGCTGTACTTCCCTGCTGTATTACTCGCCCAGCAGCGCCAACCGCAGAGGTATTCGCCCCCCAGGAAGCCAACACCGCTCGCCGACCTGCTCCACGTGGGCATCTACCTGCAGCAATTGTCCACGATCGTCCGCCGCCGCTCGTACCCGCCGTTACCCAGATAGTCACTCAGCCATGGCTGGAGCTAAGATTCCTTGTTCCGCGAAGGACGCCGCGACCTCATCGAACATCCTGACAGCAAGCTCCAGCTGCGCGGTGGCATCGGACAACGGCAGCCCCAGCTGGGGGTCGTACCTCGCCGCTTGGGCGCTCGTCGCTGTCGGCCTCCTCTGCCGCGTCCAACGCGTCATCCCAGGACTAATCGCCGCTTCGGGGGCACGAAGACCAGGTCATAGCTCGTGGTTGATGGACCGTACACCCTTCTGGCCTCGCCAGGCAGTTGGCAGGCCCGCTGCTACCGTCGTTCGTCCGACTGCTCCGCCGGCTTGCGCCGTCGCAATTCGACACGAGTCAGCCAGACGAGCACGCTAAGCGATGCAAAGAACACCCAAAGGAATATCCAGCGTTCGGGGTTTGGAGCGATCACCGCGCCGGCGATAGCGCCCGCTAAGCCAAACGGGGCAAAGAGCCACATCTTGCGAAGCGGAATCTCCCGAGACAACTGGGACTCGGGCCCAGCAGGCGCGTTAGACCCGTCGGCGGTCATGCGCTGATCTTTGCGGAGGTCGTGCGCCTTGTCAACGATTGACGCGCTCCTCGGCCTGAAGACCGGGGATTCCGCGGTCCCTCCGCAGGCGTTTTAGCCTCTCCGCCCGTCCTGCTGCGAGGATGTTACGCGCGGCGTTGACGTCCCAGTCGTGCCGGGTGCCGCAAACCCTACACGTCCAGATTCGGACGCTCAGGGGTTTGGGGCCGTCGAGAACCCCGCAGGCGGAGCACGCCCGCGAGGTGGGTGTGAACCGGCCGATCCGCACCAGGTGCCGCCCGGCACGGGCGGCCTTGTACTCCAGCATGTTCACCGCGCACCGCGGCATACCACGGCGACGACCATGGTCATTCAGGTCTCGCAGCAGGTACGGAGTCGCTTCGTGCTCGGGTCACAAGGTCTGTGGCCGGGCCGACGGGAATCCGTCAGGCGGTACGGCAGGCGGGCCTGATCCAGGTGGATCCGCTCAACGTGATCGCTCGCAGTCACGACCTTGCCCTTCATGGCCGGGTTGTCGACTACCGGTCAGAGGACCTCGATCGGCTTATGTACGCCGAACGGCAGGCGTTCGACTACGGCGGCACGGTATACGTGCTGCCGATGGAAGAACTTCCCTACTGGTGCGTGCCGATGTCGCGGCGGCGGAACGACCCGCGGTACGGGGTGGGTTCAGCGGTCTCGACAGCTCGGCGTTCGGTTGCACAGAGCTCATCTTCCATGGCCCGCATGATGCTTTGGTCACCATCGGCGCCGCTCGCACCATCAGAGGCATTGGAGGCATGCTGCGATCCGCACTGTCACATGCCCAAATTGCAGAACTCGTGACGAAGAACGTTGCGGGACTCGTCAAGCTGCCGGCCATCCGTTCTCGTGGACCTGGACGTTCATCCGCGAATCGCGATGGCGATCCTTCGGCAAGCCGACTTCTCGATCACGATGGAGGTTTACGCGCAAGTGTCATCGAAGGCCACGCGTGATGCCCTGCGGCGGCTTGGCGAGAGTCTGGATCGGTAACCCGCTGCTGTACAAGATTAAAAGGGCCATCTCGGAACATGCGAGATGGCCCTTTTACCTGCGTCGGGACGGCCGGATTTGAACCGACGACCCCTTGACCCCCAGTCAAGTGCGCTACCAAGCTGCGCCACGTCCCGTTGCCCCGCCGAATCGCCGTGCTGCAGGCGGATACAGCCTAGCGTAGCCGGTTGACCGATGCACATCCGCCCCACCGGGGTCGCTGCGTGGTTGAGCGCCCTGTCATATCCGCTAGAGCATCCTAGGATACTGTGCTGAAAAAACCGGCTGACGAAGATCAGGCAGTGGCTGCACGACGGCCGGTAGATCAGCGAGACTTGCCGCGGGCACCGCGGCCGTTCTGCTTGCGCGGGCGTACGACGATCTCGATCGGGCTGCCCTCGAAGCCGAACTCCTCACGCAACCGTCGCTCGATGAAGCGCTGATAGCCGGCGTCGAGCGGACCGGTAGTGAAGAGGACGAACTTCGGCGGACAGGTGCCGGCCTGCGTACCGAAGAGCACCCGCGGCGCCCGGCCGCCGCGCACCGGATGCGGGGTTGCCTGCACCAGCTCGGTCAGCCACTGGTTGAGCCGGCCCGTCGACACCCGGGTCTCCCAGCCGGCCAAGGCGGTGCGCAGCGCCGGAGCCAGCTTGTCCACGGCACGACCGGTCTTCGCCGACACGTTCACCCGGATCGCCCAGGTCACCCGGCGCAGCTCCCGCTCGATCTCCCGGTTCAGGTAGTACCGCCGGTCCTCGTCGACCAGATCCCACTTGTTGAAGGCGATCACCAGGGCGCGCCCGGCGTCGACCACCATGGACAGGATGCGCTGGTCCTGCTCACTGATCGGTTCGCCGGCGTCCAACAGCACCACGGCCACCTCGGCCGCTTCGATCGCCGCCGCGGTGCGCAGACTCGCGTAGTACTCCGTCCCGCTCGCCCGGTCCACCCGCTTGCGCAACCCGGCGGTGTCCACGAACCGCCAGATTTCCCCGCCGAGCTCCACCAGGCTGTCGACCGGGTCAACGGTGGTGCCGGCCACCGCGTCGACCACCGCCCGCTCCTGTCCCGACAGGCGGTTGAGCAGGCTCGACTTGCCCACGTTCGGACGGCCGACGAGCGCGACGCGGCGCGGGCCCCGCGGTCCGGACTCGACGACCGGCGGCGGCTCGGGCAGCGCGTCCAGCAGCGCGTCGAGCAGGTCCCCGGCCCCCCGCCCGTGTAGGGCGGAGACCGGATGCGGCTCGCCGAGCCCGAGCGACCACAGTTCGGCCGCTTCGGCTTCCAGGCCGGGATTGTCGACCTTGTTCGCCACCAGCAGGACGGGCTTCGCGCTGCGTCGCAGCATCCGGACCGCGGCCTCGTCGACATCGGTCGCGCCGACCGTGGCGTCCACCACGAACAGCACCACGTCCGCGGTCGCCACCGCGGCCTCCGCCTGGGCGGCGATGGCCGCGGCACGGTCCCGCGCGTCCGGCTCCCAGCCGCCGGTGTCCACGACGGTGAATAGGCGGCCGGACCACTGCGCATCGTAGGAGACCCGGTCACGAGTCACCCCCGGCACATCCTCGACCACCGCCTGGCGGCGGCCGATGAGCCGGTTAACCAGCGTCGACTTGCCGACGTTGGGGCGGCCTACCACCGCCACCACCGGCACCCGCCCGTCCGGTAGGGCGTCCGGTCGCTCGTCCTGCTCGGCCGACTCCACCCAGCCGTTCTCCACGTACTCGGTCACGCCGGCACCCGACCGTCGAGCAGAGCCAGCAGCCGGGTGACCACCTCGTCGATGCCGAGATCCGTGGTGTCCAGCACGATCGCGTCGGGGGCCTGGCGCAGCGGATCGACCGTACGGGTGGAGTCTAGGTGGTCACGGCGGGCCAGATCGGCGGCGGTCAGCAGCACGTCGGCGGCGTCCTCGGCGCTGCGCCGCTGCGCCCGGGCCTCCGGGGACGCGGTCAGGTAGACCTTGAGGTCGGCGTCCGGGGCGACCACGGTACCGATGTCCCGGCCCTCGACCACGATCCGCCCGGCGGCGGTGATCAGATCCCGCTGCCGGGCGACGAGCACCTCGCGCACCGCCGGGACGGCGGCGACCGCGGACACCGCCCCGGTCACCTCGGGTCCGCGGATGTCGACGCTGACATCGACACCGTCGGCGCGGATCCTGGACGTCTGCGGATCGGTCTCGATCTCGATGTCGACTTCGCGGGCCACCTTGCCCACCGAATCGGCGTCCTGCGGGTCAACGCCGGCGCGCAGCACCGCCCAGGTGACCGCGCGGTACATCGCTCCGGTGTCGAGATAGCGGGCACCGATCGCGCCCGCCAACCGGCGAGAGACCGTGGATTTGCCCGAACCGGAAGGCCCGTCCACCGCGACCACACACCGCCCGGTTCGTACCACCTGCGTCACCGCTCCCCCACCGTCGTCGTCTCCACCGGGCCGATCCGGCCCGCGCCCGCTCATCCGGCAGACCGATACCCGGCCTGCCCGTTCTCCCCCTAATCATGCCGGTCGCCGAACCGCGGGTGCGGCGCCCCCCTCGATTCACCGGTCGGCTACTCCCCGACCGCCTTGTGCAGTGCGGCGATCTCGGTGATGCTCAGCCGCCGGGTGCGCCCGCTGCGCAGGTCCCCGAGCCGGATCGGGCCGATCGCGGTACGCACCAGCCGGCTGACCGGGTGACCGACCTCGGCGAGCAGGCGACGGACGATGTGCTTGCGTCCCTCGTGCAGGGTCACCTCAACCAGTGCGGTACGCCCGACCGAGTCGATCACCCGGAAGTCGTCGACCTTGACCGGCCCGTCCTCGAGGTCGACCCCGGCGAGCAGTTGCCGACGGAGGTTGCGTGGGATCGGCCCGGACACCTGGCAGAGATAGGTCTTCGGCACCCCGTACCCGGGATGCATCAACTTGTGCGCCAGCCGCCCGTCGTTGGTCAACAGCAGCAGCCCTTCGCTGTCCGCGTCCAGCCGCCCGACGTGGTAGACCCGCTCCTCGATCCGACCGAGGAAATCGGAGATCGCCACCCGCCCCTTCTCATCGGCCATGGTCGACACCACGCCACGGGGCTTGTTCATCGCCAGGTACACCAGCCGACGGTCGGTGACCACCCGCTCGCCGTCGACGTGGATGACCGCGGTGGTCGGATCGACCTTGTCGCCCAGCCGGGCGACGCGCCCGTCCACGGTCACCCGACGCCGGGCGATCAACTCCTCGCAGGCCCGTCGCGAACCGACCCCGGCGGCGGCCAGCACCTTCTGCAGACGCTCCACCCCGCCGGCCTCCCGGGAGACGGTATCAACGCGGTTCATCGGGTATCTCCTCGACATTCTCAGGGAGGAACGGAGCCAGGGGCGGCAACTGGTCGAGGCTGTCGAGCCCGAGCTTCTCCAGGAACAGCCCGGTGGTCCGGTAAAGGTGGGCACCCGTCTCCCGTTCGACGCCGCATTCCTCGATCAGTCCCCGGTTGAGCAGCGTACGCACCACGCCGTCGCAGTTCACTCCGCGGACGGCGGAGATCCGCGACCGGGTCACCGGCTGCTTGTACGCGACCACCGCCAGTGTCTCCAGGGCCGCCTGGCTCAGCCGTACCGCCTGACCGTCGAGGACGAAGCGTTCCACGTACGGTGCGAACTCGGGGCGGGTGTAGAGCCGCCAGCCGCCGGCGGCCCGACGCAGGTCGAATCCGCGGCCGGCCGCGGTGTAGTCGTCTGCCACTCGGCGCAGCATCGCAGCGATCCGCTCGACCGGCTGCTCGAGCACCTGCGCCAGCACGGCCTCGCTCACCGGCTCGTCAACGACCAGCAGGATCGCCTCCAGAGCACCGCGCAACTGCGCGTCGTCGAGCAGCGCGAGCGGCCCCGACGCGGTCCGCTCCCCCACCTCCCCCGGCTCGGCCGGGACAGGCTCCACCGGCTGCGGCTCGGCCGGCACGGTCGCCACGGCTGTCTCAACGGCCGTCTCAACGGCCGGGTCGGGATCTGCCCGCGGCGGCTCCGGCGCCTCACGCGGCGCGGGTGCGCTCGACACGGCTGCCACGTCGTCCTCGGCCGTCTCCCGCCGCCACGGCGGCACCCACGCGGCGGCCTGTTCGGCCAGCGACTCGCGGCGCTCGTCGGTCATTCGACCGGCTCCTTCCCCGCCCGGTCCGGGCGCTGCGACCCACCGGTGTTCTGCGTCGGCGTCCCCGAGTACTCGTCGATGTTCAACTCACCCCCGTCGTCGTCGCCGCCGAGCCAGCGGACCGTCAGCTCACCGAGCGGCTGCTCCTGATCGAACCCGACCAATCCTTCGCGGTAGAGCTCCAGCAGGGCGAGGAACCGGGCGACCACTTCGAGGACGGTGTCGCAGTCGGCGCACAGCATGCGGAACGTCGCCCGGCCGAGCCGGCGCAGCCGGTCCCGGAGCAGGGCGGCATGCTCCCGCACACTGACCCGCACCTGGTGCACGTGGTCGAGCGAGACCTGCGGCACCGGCTTCGGGGTCATCGCCTTGACCGCCAGCGCCGCCAGTCGCTCGGGACCGATGCCGAGCACCAGGTCCGGCAGCGCTTCAGCGTAGCGCGGCTCCAACCGGACCGCGCGCGGATACCGACGCCCCCCGGTCTCCTGCAGCGCCGCCAGGTGGGCGGCCGCCTCCTTGAACGCCTTGTACTGCAGGAGTCGGGCGAAGAGCAGGTCGCGCGCCTCCAGCAGGGCCAGATCCTCCTCGTCCTCGACATCGGCCGCGGGCAGCAGCCGGGCCGCCTTCAGATCGAGCAGGGTCGCCGCGACGACGAGGAACTCGCTGGCCTCGTCCAGGTCCCAGGCATCCCCCATGGCCCGGATGTAGGCGATGAACTCGTCGGTCACCCGGTGCAGGGCGACCTCGGTGACGTCGAGCTTGTGCTTGCCGATGAGCTGCAGCAGCAGGTCGAACGGGCCGGTGAAGTTGTCCAGCCGTACGGTGAAACCACCGCTTCGCTCGGTTGCCGCCGGCTCGGCGGCCGGATCCGTCCGTGGCTCGGTCACCCGACGACCGTAATCCACCGTCGAAACGCTCACCTGCCGCGATCGGCTTGTGCGGCGATCACCTCACGGGCCAGCTGGCGGTAGTTGCGCGCACCGGAGGAAGCCGGATCCAGGGTGGTGATCGGCGCGCCCGCCACCGTCGACTCGGGGAACTTGACCGTCTTGGTGATCACCGTCTGGTAGACCTTGTCGCCGAACGCCTCGACCACCCGCTGCAGCACCTGGCGCGAGTGGGTGGTACGGCTGTCGTACATGGTGGCGAGGATGCCCTCCAACTCGAGGTTGAAGTTCAGCCGCTCCCGGACCTTGTCGATAGTGTCCAGCAGCAGCGCCACGCCGCGGAGGCTGAAGAACTCGCACTCGAGCGGAATGAGCACGCCGTCGGCGACGGTGAGCGCGTTGATCGCGAGCAGCCCCAGCGACGGCTGGCAGTCGATGAGGATGAAGTCGTACTCCTTGCGGACGTCGCGCAGCACCCGGGCCAACGTCATCTCCCGGGCCACCTCGTTGACCAGTTGGATCTCCGCGGCGGACAGGTCGATATTGGCCGGCAGCAGGTGGAGGTTGGCGACATCCGTCTTGATCAGCACGTCGTCGATGGTGACGTCGTCCTGCATCAGCAGGTTGTAGATCGACAGGTCGAGGGTGTGCGGGTTCACACCGAGCCCTACGGACAGGGCACCCTGCGGGTCGAAGTCGACCAGCAGCACCCGGCGACCGTACTCGGCGAGCGCCGCTCCGAGGTTGATGGTCGTGGTGGTCTTGCCGACGCCACCCTTCTGATTGGCCATGGCGATGATCCGGGCCGGTCCGTGTCGGTCGGGTGGCAGCGGCTCCGGGATCGGCTTGCGGGCGGTGTACGCGGCGGGGTCGGCCGGCCCGAGTTCGGCACCGAGGTCGAGCCCGGCCTGCTGCTGGCGGAGCGTGGAGGTCCAAGCCTCGGCCCGGTCGCCGTTGTCAGCCATGTCCCTCCCGCCTCCTTCCGACGACTGTTCGATGCCGGAGCCGATCCCGGCGTCCCGCACACGTCGATCGGGCTACCGTGTCGACGGTCCACCGCTACACGGCCACCGATGCCCGACTGTACGCCACCTACGACCGGCCCGACGGCATCGTCTCGGCGTGTCGGAGGGCGTGCTCTTCGGGCACCTGTCGAGGCCGTCCGCCCGTTCCGCCGGCTCGATCATGGCATGCGACGGCCGAGGGCGCGCGGGTGGGCGGTGGCGTACACCTCACGGAGTTTCGTCGCCGTCACCAGCGTATAGACCTGAGTCGTGGTGACCGACGCGTGCCCGAGCAGTTCCTGGACCACCCGCACGTCCGCGCCGCCGTCGAGCAGGTGGGTGGCGAACGAGTGTCGCAGGGTGTGCGGGGAGACGGCCCGAGGCCCGTCCACCGGTAGGCCGGCCTGCCGGGCGGCGCGACGCAGGATTGCCCACGCGCCCTGGCGGGTCAAGGGTCCGCCGCGCGCGTTGAGGAAGATGGCGGGGACGCCGCGGCCGGCGGCGACCAGCCGGGGCCGGGCCCGCACCAGGTAGGCCCGCAGCGCTTCGGTCGCGTACCCGCCGAGCGGCACGATGCGGCTGCGTCCGCCCTTGCCGTGCAGCCGCACGGTCGCCTCGACCTCGTCGAGGTCGTCGAGCGTCGCACCGACCGCCTCGGAGATACGGGCCCCGGTGGCGTAGAGGAACTCCAGCAGTGCCCGGTCGCGCAGCGGCAGTGCGCTGTCGGCACCCGCGCCGGGGGCGACGGCTTCCAGCAGGCGGACCACCTCGTCGACCGTCAGCGCCTTCGGAAGCCGCCGGGGCGGCAGCGGTGGGCGGACGTCCCGCCCCGGATCCTGGGCGGCGTGCCCTTCCTGAACCGCGAAGCGGTGCAGGCCACGGACCGCGCTGACCGCGCGGGCCGCGGACGCCGCCGACAACGGCCGATGGTCGGCGTCGCCGGCGCGCAGCCGGGCCAGGTACGCCGAGACGTGCGCCGGTTGGACGTCGCCCAGGTCGCCGACCCCGGCTGCGGCGAGGTACCGCAGGTAGCGTTCGAGGTCGCGTCGGTACGAGGCGAGGGTGTTACGGGACAGGCCGCGTTCGACGGCCAGGTGGTCGAGGTAGCCGCGGACGCTCCGGCGCAACGCGGGCGCGGGCTCCGGCTCCCCGCTCGGCGAGCGCATGGTCAGGCCAGAACCTCCGCGATCGGCAGCAGTTCCATGCCGTGCGCGCTCGCCACCTCCCGGTAGGTGATGTGTCCGGCGTGGGTGTTCAGTCCGAGCGCCAACGCCGGGTCCCGGCGCAGCGCCTCCCGCCAGCCGTGGTCGGCCAGTTCGAGCGCGTACGGCAGGGTGACGTTGGTCAGCGCCCAGGTGCTGGTGTTCGGCACGGCACCGGGCATGTTCGCCACACAGTAGAAGATCGAGTTGTGCACGGTGAAGGTCGGATCGGCGTGCGTGGTGGGCCGGGAGTCCTCGAAGCAGCCACCCTGATCGATGGAGATGTCGACCAGCACGCTGCCCGGCTTCATCCGGGACACCAGGTCGTTGGAGACCAGCACCGGCGCTTTCGCCCCAGGCACCAGCACCGCCCCGATCACCAGGTCGGCGCTGAGGACGGCCTGCTCGATCTCGTACGCATTCGAGGTCACGGTCCGCACGCGGCCTCCGTAGATGGCGTCGGCGTGGCGCAGCCGGTTCACGTTCTTGTCCAGCAGCACCACCTCGGACCGCAGTCCGGCGGCGATGGCGGTCGCGTTCATGCCGGAAACGCCCGCACCGATCACCACGGTCCTGGCCGCGTGCACCCCGGGGACGCCGCCCGGCAGTACCCCGCGTCCACCCGCGGGGCGCATCAGATGGTATGCGCCGACCTGCGGCGCGAGGCGACCGGCGACCTCGGACATCGGGGCGAGCAGCGGCAGCGACCCGTCGGCGAGTTCGACGGTCTCGTACGCGATCGCCGTCACCTTGCGGTCGAGCAGGGCGTCGGTGCACACCTTGGACGCCGCCAGGTGCAGGTAGGTGAAGAGCACCTGGCCTTCGCGCAGCCGGTGGAACTCCTCCTCGATCGGTTCCTTCACCTTGAGGACGAGTTCGGCGCTGCCCCAGACGTCGTCGGCGTCCGCGAGGATCGTCGCGCCGGCGGCCGCGTACTCCTCGTCGCTGATGAACGATCCGGTGCCGGCACCCGCCTCGATGAAGACCTCGTGACCGTGGCGCACGAACTCGTGCACCCCCGCGGGTGTGATGGCCACCCGGTATTCGTGATTCTTGACTTCGCGTGGGACTCCGACCTTCACGCTCAGACACCTCTTTCCGACGCTGCCACGGCTGCCGGCCGGCGGTCCCGCCGATCGCGATCCCGTCCCGGCCGCCGTAGTCTAGGTCTCAGACGAGCCGGCGCCGCAACGGCAACCTGCCAGCGGTGCCGGATCGGACCTGACGGTGTGTAAAGCCGGGGGCGACGGACGACGTCACGCGGTCGGCAACGGCAGGTCGAAGGGTCGCAACGTGGACCATCCGGCGTCGCGGGCGCGAGCCGCGGCGAGCAGACCGGCCGCACAGGCCGCGTTGGTGATCTCCCCCCGCACCACCATCGACACCGCCTCGTCGAGGTCGAACCGGACCACCTGCATGTCGGCTTCCTCGTCGTGGCGCCGGTGGCGCTCACCCGCCGGCACCTCGGTGAGTCCGCGGGCGAGGAAGATCCGGATCACCTCGTCGCTGAACCCGGGTGACGTGTGCAGGTCGAGCAGCAGGTCGTAACGCTCGGCGACGAGATCGGCCTCTTCGGCCAGTTCTCGTGCTGCGGCCGCCGCCAGGGACTCACCGTCGACGTCGATCACACCGGCCGGCAGCTCCCACAGCGGTCGGCGCACCGGGTGGCGGTACTGCCGAACCAACACCACCCGGCTGCGCTCGTCGAGCGCCACGACGGCGACCGACCCGACGTGGCGCACGTAGTCCCGGCGGGCGACCCGGTCGCCCGGCATGGTGACCTCGTCGGTGACCACCGTGAAGATGGCGCCTTGGAAGCGTTGGGTACGCGACCGGACCTGGTAGCGGTGACCGTCCGCCCCGGCGATCATGCCCGTGCCTTCGCGGGCCGGGCCGGCGCGGCTTTCGTCCCCCCGGAGGCCCGCTCCGGCATCCGCTCGATCTCGACCGGCAGACGATCCGCCTCGGCATAGGCGAGAGCGGCACCGATGAAGGCTCGGAACAGCGGGTGGGGGCGGGTGGGGCGGCTCTTCAGTTCCGGGTGCGCCTGGGTCGCGACGAAGAACGGGTGCTGCTCCCGGTCCAGTTCGACGAACTCGACGAGCCGCCCGTCCGGAGAGGTGCCGGAGATCCGCAGACCGGCCTTGGTGAGCAGGTCCCGGTAGGCGTTGTTCACCTCGTACCGATGCCGGTGACGTTCGGTGACCTCGGTGGTCCCGTACGCCTCGGCGACGATCGACCCCGCCATCAGCTTCGCCGGGTAGGAGCCCAGCCGCATGGTGCCGCCGAGGTCGCCCCGGCCGGCGACGATCTCCTCCTGGTCGGCCATGGTGGCGATGACCGGGTGGGGACACGACTCGTCGAACTCCAACGAGTTCGCCCCGTCCAGCCCGGCCAGGTCGCGGGCCACCTCGATCGTCATGCACTGCAGGCCGAGGCAGAGCCCGAGGATCGGCACCTTGTTCTCTCGGGCGTACCGCGTCGCGCCGAGCTTGCCGTCGATGCCGCGCACCCCGAATCCGCCGGGGATGACGATGCCGTCGACACCGGCCAGGGCCGCGGCGGCGCCCTGCGGGGTGGCGCACTCGTCGCTGGGCACCCACCGCAGCTCGGTACGGGTGCGATGAGCGAACCCGGCGGCGCGGATCGCCTCGCTCACCGACAGGTAGGCGTCCGGCAGGTCGATGTACTTTCCGACCACGGCGATGCGCACCGTGTGCCGCGGGTTGTGCACCCGGTCGAGCAGGTCGTCCCAGCGGCTCCAGTCGACGTCCCGGAACGACAACCCGAGCCGGCGCACCACGTAGGCGTCCAGCCCTTCGCGGTGCAGCACCTTCGGGATGTCGTAGATGCTCGGGGCGTCGGGAGCGGCGATGACCGCCTCCCGGTCCACATCGCAGTAGAGCGACAGTTTGTGCTTGAGTTTGTCCGGGATCTCCCGGTCGGCGCGACAGACGAGCGCGTCGGGTTGGATACCGATGCTGCGCAGTTCGGCCACCGAGTGCTGGGTGGGCTTGGTCTTCAGCTCACCGGACGGGGCGAGGTAGGGCACCAGCGACACGTGCAGATAGAAGCAGTTGTCGCGGCCCACCTCGTGGCGGATCTGGCGGATCGCTTCGAGGAACGGCAGCGACTCGATGTCGCCGACCGTGCCGCCCACCTCCGTGATCACCACATCGGGCCGACCGGCGGCCGGGTCGGTCGGGTCCGGCTCCGCCATCGCCAGGATCCGCGCCTTGATCTCGTTGGTGATGTGGGGGATGACCTGCACGGTGTCGCCGAGGTACTCGCCACGCCGTTCCTTCGCGATCACCGCCGAGTAGATCTGGCCGGTGGTGACGTTGGCCTTGCCGGACAGGTCCCGGTCCAGGAACCGTTCGTAGTGCCCGACGTCCAGGTCGGTCTCCGCGCCGTCCTCGGTGACGAAGACCTCGCCGTGTTGGAACGGGTTCATCGTCCCCGGATCGACGTTCAGGTATGGATCGAGCTTCTGCATCACCACCCGTAGCCCGCGTGCGGTGAGCAGGTTTCCGAGACTGGCGGCGGTCAGGCCCTTGCCGAGCGAGGAGACGACCCCGCCGGTGACGAAGATGTACTTCGGCGTACTGTCCGCCGTCCGCAATGGCACCAAGGCCAACTCCCGTGGTCGTCAGAGTCGATCATGCAGGCCCGCGCTGATTGTGATCGCGCGATCCACGGGACTCCACGGTAACACCTCCGCCGAGCAGGGCGACATCACCTCTGCCGGTGCCGGTACGGCGCACGGTACCGGCCCGCCGGGGTCAGCCGATCGCCGGGGGACTGGCGGGCCGCCCGGCGAACGTACGCTGATCGGCGCGCGCCAGCACCCGCAGGGCGGCCAGCACGGTCAGCGGAACCACGACGGCCGCCGCCGCACCGGCGACGATCAACGCCGTGCCGCCGAGCAGGCCGGCGATCACCGAAGCCACGACGACCCCGGCCATCCCGGCCCGTACCACGGGGTAGAGGCCGAACAACCGCAGCAGTCCGCCCCAGGGGCGCAGCAGCGCGAACCAGACCAGGACCGCGCTGGCGACGGCGAGCGCGGACAGCGGGCTGCCGACCAGGGAGGCGATGTTGGACACCCCGGCGCGGTGCACCGCGAGCCCGGCGCTGCCTTCGGCGAGATCGGCGAGGAAGCGGCCCAGACCGCTGCGTTCTGCAGGCGGATGGAGCACGTCGAGCACCGCGAAGCCGGCGGTGAAGAGCAACCCCACCAGCGTCGCCGCGGTGAGTCGGGAGAACGTCAACCAGCCCCCACCGCCGATGGCCGCGGCCACCGTGACTCCCGCGGTCAACGCGACCGCGCCGACCGGGTTGCCGCCCAGGTACGGGCTGCCGGCCAGCACCACCCCGACCACCCCGGCCAGCACCATCGCCGTCGAACGCCAGGCCACTGGGACCCGCTGTTGCACCAGACAGCCGGCGGCCGGCAACAGGCCGGCGATGAGGACACCCAGGCCCACCGCACCGAGCCCGGCGTACCGGGCACCGGTGATGGTCGAGTAGCCGGCCACCCCGTTCAACTGGAGCCGCGCACCCGCCATCAGGTCGAGACCGACCACGAGTGCGGCGAACCCGGCGATCACCGCCATCGGCCCGAGCGGCCTGCGGTACAGCGGGGTGATCCGGACCACGACGGTGACCAGGGCGACCAGCAGCGCGGTCAGTCCGCCGAACAGCAGGCCGGGATGGTCGCTGCGCCACCACGGGACCGCGTTGACGAGCAGCGCGGCGGGGATGGTCAGCGCCGCGGCGACGAGCAGGATCTCCGTCACGGTGAAGACGCGCCGGGGCAGCCGACGGGCTGCGGAGCTGTCCTGGGATCGGGCCCGGCGCAGCAGCGGCACCGCCGCGACGGCCAACAGGATCTCCGTGACGGTGAGCAGTCCGAAGAACCAGCCGGACACCCGCCGCTGGGCCCGGGCCGCGCCGTCGGCGTCGACCGCCGCGGCGATCGCCTCACCCAGATCCTGCGGCCGGCCCGGTGTCACCAGCGCGGCCTGCCCGGCCAGCAGATGCTCGGGCATCGGCCGGTCCAACGCGGCCAGCGCGGTGGGTGCCAGGTCGACCAGCTGGACGTAGCCGTCCCGGCCGGTGCTGGGCGACGTGAGCCGACCGCCCGTCCAGCCGGGCCCGTCCGCGATGACCACGCGCAGCCGGGACTGATGGCCGGTGTCGGCGAGACCCGCCACCAGCACCAGGGAGTTCTGCGGCCGGGCGGCCAGCACCCGGGCCACCACGCGGTCGGCCCGGCGGGCGGTCGCCGCCCGGTCGGCCGGATCCTCACCCGCGACGACACCGGCGTCCACGACGCTGAGCGCGCAGGAGGAGAGGAGATCCGCGGGGTCCTCGGGTAACGCCGGCTCGTACCGGTCCACCCGCCCGAACGGGCGGGCGGCGGCGACCGCCGCGCCGGGGCCGACGGCCACTGTGCAACGGACCGACTCGGCCAGGGCACCGGGAATCGCTCCCCAGGGCAGCCGCTCCCGGTTGTACGCCACCGTGGCCTGCTGCTCGGGCAGGTTGGCTCCGATCCCGTCAGGTTCCTCGATCACGACGTCCAGCGATCCGCAACCGGCCGCGGCTTCGCCGTCGCGCACATCCCAGGCCGCGTAGTTGCCGGCGCCGAGGGTGAGCCAGCCGTCGACCGGACAGGTCGGCCGCCGGGCCGAACGCACCGACAGCGAGCCGATGGCGCCCCGCTCGGCCAGCCCCCACAGCGCGGGGGTGTCATCCGGGTCGATGTCCTGCCAGTGCAGGCCGGGCACACCCACCACGATCACGTGATCGGCGATGTGCCGGGGCGATTCGACGGCCGGACGCTGCGCGAGGGCGACCAGTCCGGCGATGACGATCGCCGTGGTCGCGAGGGCGGGGACCAGCCGGCGCATCAGCTTCGCTCCGCGTCGGCGAGCTCACGGTAGACGGCGGTCACCGCGGCGAGGGTGTCGGCCTCGGTCGGCCAGGTCCGGGCCCGGGCCGCACCCCGACGGATCAGCTCGCTGCGCCGCGTCTCGTCGGCGAGCAGCTCACGCACCGCCCGGTCGACGGCGTCGACATCACCGGCCGGCACCAGCACCGCCGCGTCGCCCACCAGCTCGGGCAGCCCGCCGACCGCGGTGGCGACCAGTGGTACGCCGGCCCGCAGCGCCTCCTGCGCGAACAGCTGCCGCGCCTCCCAGTCACTGGTCACCACCGCCAGATCGGCGGCGGTGACCAGGTCGGCGACATCGGTGCGGTGCCCGAG
>DASVCA010000068.1:0-3561 GCA_036381835.1 Micromonosporaceae bacterium | reverse complement strand
CCGGCTGGGGAACAGCCGGAGACCGAAGATGAGCAAGGAGAAGAGTGATGAGCTCCGTGCGAGGTCTGTACGTGATCCGCGGCGGCAGCATGACCGCCGCCGTGGCCACCCGGCCACGGCGCGACGACACCACCGGCGATGTTCCGGATGACGGTCGGCTGGCAACGCTCGAGCTGCACTTCTCCCGGTTCGACACCTGGTACGAGATCGACTCCGCGTGGGAGGGCCGCTTCATGGAGTCGATCAAGCGGGGGGCGTTCCGCAAGACGATGAAAGAACGCGGCAACCAGGTCAAGGTCCTGTTCAACCATGGGTTCGACCCGCAGATCGGCGACAAGGCGCTGGGTGTTCCCGAGGTGCTCGAGGAGCGGGACGACGCACCCTACCTGCAGGCGCCGCTGCTGGACACCAGCTACAACCGTGACCTGCTGCCTGGGCTGCGTGCTGGCGCGTACGGGTCCAGCTTCATGTTCGAGGTGATCCGCGACGAGTGGAACATGGAGCCGGAGAAGTCCGACCACAACCCCGAGGGCTTGCCCGAACGGACGATCAAAGAGGTGCGTCTGTTCGAGGCTGGGCCGGTCACCTGGCCGGCCAACCCGGAGGCCACCGCTGGTGTGCGCTCCGGTGTCGACTGGTACGCCGAACAGCTGCAGCGGCGCGACCAGGATCGGTACGACCAACTTGCGCGGTCGTTCGCAGCGTTCCGGGCGCTTGTCGGTCTCGGCACCCCGGCCGAGGGGGCCGCCAGCCAGGCAACGCCCAACCCTGCCACGCCGGCATCCGACACCCGGTCGGACCGCCACGTCAAGGGAGTCAGCGCCGACGTCAGAAGGCGGCGGCTACAGCTACTTGACTTGGCGAAGAGGTGAAACATGATCACCGTGCGGTTCAAGGAGAAGGACCACACGCTTGAGGAGGCGCGGCAGCGTCTGGAAGAGATCGAGGCGGAGATGCGGGCCATCCACGAGGAGGCCGGCGACAGCGACCTCGACGACGAGCAGCAGGAGACCTGGCGGTCGCTTGACGAGGACGCGTCCGAGCTGGCGAAGCTGATCCGCAAGGCGGAGCGGCAGCAGCGGCTGGCCGAGTCCCGCGCCCGCTGGGCGAGCATCCAGGTGGGCGAGCGAAAGGTCGACCCGTTCGACGGTGACCCGCGCACCATGCTCACCCAGGAGGTGCGTTCCCGGGCGCTGTCGGTGCTCGACACCAAGGAACACAACTCGCATCTCTCCGACGACCAGAAGCAGAAGGTCGAGCAGATCCTGCGCACGCAGAATGGCGACCTGGACGGGGAGCTGGTGGGCCGGCTGCTGCTGGCCACGGAGAACCCGCACTATCGGTCCGCGTTCCAGAAGGCGGCCGCGTCGCTGAACCCGGGCTACACGCCGGAGGAGGCGCGGGCGATCGATCAGGCGCGGTTGGTGAAGCGGGCGATGAGCATCGGCACGCCGACCGCGGGTGGTCTGGCGGTCCCGGTGCTGATCGACCCGACCGTCATCATGACGGCGCAGGGTAGCCCGAACGACATCCTGCGGCTGGCCCGGGTGGAGACGATCACCAACGACACGTGGCGGGGGCTGACCTCCGCGGGTGTCTCCTGGTCGTTCCACGCGGAGGCGGCGGCGGCCGACGACAACTCGCCGACGATCGCCCGGCCCGAGGTGCCCACCCACCGGGCGGACGGGTTCATCCCGTTCAGCATCGAGGTGGGCATGGACTGGCCCGGCTTCGCCGAGCAGATGTCGCGGATGCTGGCCGAGGGCTACGACGAGCTGCTGGCGGAGAAGCTGACCGTGGCCACCGGTGCCAACGAGCCGGACGGTCTCATCCCGACCCTGGCCGCGTCGACCAGCCCCGACGTCAGCGTCGACGTGGCAAGCGGTGGGACGCTGCAGGCGTCGGACATCTACGGGCTGTGGGCGGCGCTGCCGATCCGGTTCCGCCGCGCAGCCAACTGCGCGTGGATGAGCTCCACCGACGTCCAGAACGTGATCAGGCAGCTCGGCACCGTGGACCCGAACTTCACCGTCAACCTGACGGATGAGGCGATTCCGCGGCTGTTCGGCCGGCCGTACCCGGTCAACGACTACATGGAGGACATGCCGACCGGCACGGGTACCGAGCCGCTGCTGGTGGTCGGTGACTTCTCCGGGTACGTGGTCGCGCAGCGTGCCGGGATGACGGTCGAGTTCATCCCGCACTTGTTCGACGTGACCAACAACCGGCCCACCGGGCAGCGGGGTTGGTTCGCGTGGGCGCGCGTGGGTGCCGGTGTGGTCAACCCGAACGCGTTCCGGCTGCTGGTCAACAAGACCTGACGTTGGACACCGCCCGGCGGGTGTGCTCGGCCCGCGCCCGCCGGGCGGCCCCTTCCTGGCCGAGAGGAGAAACGATGAAGTACGCCAAGGTCACGTGCGCCGTCCGCTGGTCGGGTGGCACGACGATCCTGCGGGAGGGCCAGTCGGCCGAAGACGATCACCCGCTGGTGTTGGAGCGGCCGGACCTGTTCACCGGCGAAGCGCCGGCTGCCGAGCTGCGGGTTCGTCGCCGCCCAGTGATCGAGCGTGCGACCCGGGCTCCGGGTGAGGTGAGGGAGACGCCGCGGCGTGGCCCCGGTCGTCCACGCAAGGTGGCCGAGCCTGTCGTGGACGCCGCCGATGACTGAGTCCAGGGAGGGCAACGGCCGGGTGCAGGTGGCGTATCTGCATCCGCACCGTGTCAGCCACTCGTGGCACGAGAGCATGATGCGGCTGGTCGCCTACGACGCCGCGAACAACGCCCGTGTGGTGTCCACCGGCGGACCGTTCATGATCTCATGTGACGCGAATGGGCTGGTTGAGGGTCGCAACACCGGCTGCCGCAAGTTCCTCGACGAAACCGACCACGAGTGGTTGTGGTGGATCGACACGGACATGGGGTTCCTGCCGGACACCGTCGACCGGCTGGTCGAAGCCGCTGACCCTGCGACGCGCCCCGTGGTGGGCGGGTTGTGCTTCGCCTTGCGCGAGGTGACTTACGACGGGTACGGCGGACGGCGGATGATGCCAATCCCCACCCTGTACATGCCCGGTAGGGACGCCCGGGGGCACTACGGGTTCGTCAACCGCTACGACTACCCGAAGGACTCCCTGGTCCAGGTCGCCGGCACCGGCGCGGCGTGTCTGCTGATCCACCGCACCGTGTTGGAGAAGCTGCGCGCCGAGCATGGCGACCGGTGGTTCGACCGGGTGCGCTACCAGGATGGCACAGCCATCTCGGAGGATCTGTCGTTCTGCTACCGGCTGGTCATGGCCGGCATCCCCCTGTACGTGCATACGGGCGTGAAAACGACCCATCACAAGCAGGTCTGGGTGTCCGAGGACGACTACGTGCCGCCGAGGGTGGTGAGCGGTGACCAGGCGTCTACGTCCGCTGGTTGAGGAGGTCGAGCAGCTGACCCAGGTGTCACACCACCCTGCCGGATGGTGGCGCCGTGTCAGCTGACCTGCTCGTCATCGTCCCTACCCGTGGCCGGCCGGACAACCTGCGCCGGGCGCTCGACGCGTGGGATGCCACCGG
>DASVCA010000067.1:0-2223 GCA_036381835.1 Micromonosporaceae bacterium | reverse complement strand
ACGGTGGCCGGGCTGACCACCCATTCGGCGGCGATGTCCTCGTTGGACAGTCCTTGAGCGACCAGGATCACCACTTCGCGCTCGCGGTCGGTGAGCTCGGCCAGCGCTTTGCTGCTGGTCTCGCCGCGGCTGGGCCGCGCGGTGAACTCCGCGATCAGCCGCCGCGTCACGCTGGGCGACAGGAGCGCGTCTCCGGTAGCGATCACGCGCACCGCCCGGACCAGCTCGGCCGGGTCGGTGTGCTTGACGAGGAATCCGGCGGCACCGGCCCGCAGCGCGTCGAACACGTACTCGTCCAGTTCGAACGTCGTCAGGATCACGACGCGAACGCCGGCGAGATCCGGGTCGGCGGTGATGGCCCGGGTGGCGGCGAGCCCGTCCAGCTCGGGCATCCGGATGTCCATGAGCACAACGTCGGGACGGGTGGACCGGACAAGGTCCAGGGCCCGCGCCCCGTCGGCCGCCTCGCCGACAACCTCGATCCCATCCTCGCTGTCGAGTAGCGACCGGAAACCGGCCCGGACCAATTGCTGGTCGTCGGCGAGGGCGACGCGGATCACCCGGAGGCTCCGTTCCTGCCATCGGCGTGTACTCCGGGATCGGCCGGCCACTGGGCACGCACGGCGAACCCGCCGGCGGGGCGGGGGCCCAGCTCGACCGACCCCCCGGTGTTCGCCGCCCGTTCCCGAATACCGTCCAGCCCGCGGCCGGACCCGGTGCGCGCAAACGCTCCCGTCCCCGCCCCGTCGTCGACGACTTCGACGGTGAGCTCGTCGTCAGGTTGTACCGCGACCGTCACCTCGGCGCGCGACGTGCCTGCGTGCCGCGCCACATTGGTGAGTGCCTCTTGCACGATCCGGTACGCCGCGGTCGAGATGGCGGACGGGATGTGGGTCGCGTCGCCGCTGCGGTGCAGCTCGACGCGCAGCCCCGCCCGCTGCGAGCTGGCGACGAGCGCATCGAGGTCGGCGAGCTCGGGCACCGGGGTGAGGGGCGCCGATTCGCCCCGCCGCAGCACCTCTAGCATCGCGGTCAGCTCCTCCAGGACATCACGGCTCGCTACCCGGATCGCAGCAAGTGCCGGCGCCGCGCCGGCCGGGTCGCGCTCGAGCAGGTGCGCGGCGACGCCGGCTTGCACATTGATCGCGGTCATCGCGTGGGCGACGGAGTCGTGCAGGTCGCGCGCGATGCGCAGCCGGTCCTCCGCCAGCCGGCGTAGCGTCTCCTCCTCCCGCTGGTGCCGAGCCTGCCGGCGACGTTCGCCCGCCGAGCGCACCGCGTCGGCGGCGAGGACGGCCACCGCGGCCCACAGGAAGTTGAGCAGGCCAATCGCCAGTTCACCGGAGACGACAGCGCGGCCGGTGAACAGCGCCGTCGCAAGGACGGTGCCGGTGACGGCGGCGCGCCAGCGGTCCACGGTGACCGAGTAGGAGTAGAGCGCGAGCGCCCCCGCCACGTAGATCGGCCCGCCGTCGTACTGGCGGATGACATACGTGAGCAGGGCCGCGGCGGTGAGAATCAGCACCGTCCCCGGCCACCGGCGCCGCACCAGCTGCGCGGCGCACGCCACGCCGACGCAGACCCAGGCCACCGCGTCGATACTGCGATGCCCCGATGCGTGGCCGATGTGCACGGTGCCGAGGACGACCAGTGCCGTGACCGCCACTGCCGGGGCGACGTCACGCCGCACGTCGAGCCAGCGGGACACCATGTCTCCGATCGTAGCTACGCGCGACCCTTGCCGGCGTCAGCACGGTGTGGAGCACCCGGCTACGTCAAACGTGTCGTTAGGTGATAACCCAGCCTTCGGAACGTCCCTGGCCCACGAGGAAGCGCGGTTCCGCATGATCCCGAACATTCCGTGATCGATCGGCTACTGAAGGTCTTTCGCGCCCGGCCTTCGATGATTGACCAGAATCGGGAGCATTTCATGGGTTCGCTGGCTGGGCAGTGTCAACTGTGCTCGAGTGCGGTGCAGACCACCTCGATCCGGTGCTGCTGTTCGGCGGGCTCGGATAGCTTGCCGATGCCAGCAGCGTTGGCGGTTCTGATGAAGCAGCGGTGCGTTCGGTAGCGGGCATTGACTTCACGCGTACTCGAAGTGTTCTGCTCAGATCACGCTGGCCTGTCGCACCCGGCCCGGTCCGCGGCGTGGATGAGGTGTTGTGTGGCGTAGGCGCGCCAGGGCTTCCATCTCGCAGCGTGACAGTCTATGTACTCATC
>DASVCA010000066.1:0-2112 GCA_036381835.1 Micromonosporaceae bacterium | reverse complement strand
TAACCGGTGAAGGTCTTCACCCCGTTCGCCACCTGGAAGGCCGGGTAGCCGCTGAAGGCCGGCGACTCGTTCCAGTCCGACTGGCTCGGCACGTCGTACGGCAGCTCGTTCTGGAAGAACACGTCCGTGCCGCCCTGGCCGCTCCAGACGACCTCGCTCTTCTGGTAGTGCTCGACCGCCAGGCCGTACGCGGTGACGTTGTCCCCGGTGACGACCACGCCGGTGTCACCCTGGTTCGCGGTCCAGCCGACGGCGTTGCCGTGGTCAGCGCGCCAGGCCCACACGTCGTCGATGATCGAGCTGGACGCGTTGTCGACCAGGCTGACGGTCGCCGACGTGGCGCTCGTCTCCGCGCCGCCGACGCGGAAGAACACGTCGGAGACCAGGTCCGGGTCGCCGGACGCGCCGCCCTGGCCGGACGCGCCGACCGTCATCAGCGCGGGCGAGTTCACCGGGCCGGCGTCGACGATGAGCCCGGATACCTTCACGCCGTTGCCCGAGTCCACGACCAGCGCCTGGTTGCCCGCGGCCGGGACCAGGGTGGCGAAGCCGAGCCCGAGCACGATCGTGCCTGGCCGGGTCACGTCGATCGCCTGGCTCAGGTCGTAGACCCCCGGCGTCAGGACGAGGTTCTTCCCGTGCGACAGCGCGGCGTTGATGTCGGCGACCGGGCTCGCCGGGGTGGCGACGTAGAAGCCGGACAGCGGCTTGACCGTGCCGGCCTCGGCGCCGCCCGACCACGAGGTGCCGGAGGAGGAGGTCCGCAGGGGCGGCACGAACACGTTGAACGCGCCGCTCGCGTCGGTGTAGAGGAACGGCTGCTCCTCGCTGCGCGGGCTGGCCGCCAGCACGGTGTTCTGCGCGCACTGGCCGCTGAACACCGCCGCGGGCGCGCCCGTGACGCCGGAGTACACCATGTTCCACAGGCCGCCGTTGGGCGCCCCGCAGCCGTTGGAACCGCCGATAGCGCTGTTGCGGACCATGTACTGCTGGTTGCCGTAGAAGTTCAGGTCGCCGGTGACCTGGCTGTCGGCGATGAAGCCGCCGCTGGCGTAGTTGTTGGCCGCGCAGTAGTCCTGGAAGATGACGCTGCCGTTGATGATCGTCCGGCGGATCGGCGCGGCCTGGGAGGCCGCCCACATCTCGCCGCTGTTGTCGCAGCCGGCCCCGTAGGCGTCGATGGCCGGCGGGGCGTAGTCCGGCGCGGTGGCCGGCAGGTCGACGTTCAGGTCCAGGTTGGACAGCGACCGCCAGAAGTTGTCGTCGGCGTTGCAGTTCTGCGTGCCGGCGGTGCACAGGTTGTTGAAGACGTCGATCGCGCCGTTGACCACGGTGTCGGAGGGAAGCATGCCGAGGCCCGCGACCTGCGTGTAGTAGCCGACCTGGAAGACCAGGGGGCTGGCGGCGGAGCCGTAGGTTCCCGGCTCGAAGAACACCGAGTAGCGGTCGCTGTCGAACTGGCTGCCCACGGGCACCTGCTGCGTCGCGATCGCGTCGAGGTCGGCCTGGATCGCCGACTGGCTCATGGTGTCCTTGAAGACGCAGACGTCGGGCCCGAAGGCCGACGACGCGGCGTCGGGGCACAGGCTCGTCGCCGCCGCGGTCACGGCGGCCGGGCTGGCGGTAGCGGCGCTGGCGGGCGCTGCCGCCAGCACGCCGGCGACGAGGGCCCCGGCGAAGACCAGGGACGGGAAGGCCAAGGGCCGGGCAGGCAATCGCATGGGCATCGCACCTCGCTGTGCTCACATAGGCGGAGTCTCAGCAGCAAGGTAACTGACGTGACCTTTTGCGGCACTAGGTGCGAAGCATTTACATTTTTTTCATTTCTTACATTCTTTACATGTGACTATATGAGGGCAAATGGGCCCTTTTCCCGGGCAGCGCCAGGCCAGTTCCAGGCCAGTTCTAGGCCAGGCCGAGGACCTTCACCGCGTTGGCTTTGAGTATCTTGGCCTTCGCGTCGGGCTTGAGGTCGAGCGTCTCGAAGTCCTTCAGCCAGCGCTCCGGCGTGAGCAGCGGGTAGTCGGTGCCGAACAGCACCTTGTCCTGCAGGTAGGAGTTGGCCGCGCGGACCAGGTCGGCGGGGAAGTACTTGGGCGACCAGCCGGACAG
>DASVCA010000065.1:0-9645 GCA_036381835.1 Micromonosporaceae bacterium | reverse complement strand
CGGGTCGATGTGCACGACGAGGCTGACCCCGTCGACGTGGATTCCCCGAGCCGCCACGTCTGTGGCGACCAGCACATTCACCCGGCCCTCACGGAACTCGGCGAGGGTGCGGGTGCGTACCCGCTGACTCTTCCCGCCGTGCAGTCCGCCGGCGCGGACGCCGACCGCCGCGAGCTGTTCGACCAACTGATCGACGCCCACCTGGGTGCGGGCGAACATCATCGTCCGACCGGGCCGGGCGGCGATGGCCGCGGTGACCGCGAACTTCTCTTTCGGCGGGATCAGGAACAGGTGGTGATCCATGGTGGCCACCGACGCGGTGGGCGGGGCCGTCGAGTGTGTGACCGGGTCGGTCATGAACCGCTCGACCAGCGTGGCGACGTCGTTGTCCAGCGTCGCCGAGAACAGCAGCCGCTGGGCGTCGGCCGGAGTCTTGGCCAGCAGTTCGGTGACCTCGGGCAGGAAGCCCATGTCGGCCATCTGGTCGGCCTCGTCGAGCACCGTCACCTCGACGTCGTCGAGACGGCAGACGCCGCGTGCGATCAGGTCGCCGAGCCGTCCCGGCGTGGCGACCAGGACCTCCACGCCGCGGCGCAGCGCGTCGATCTGGCGGTCGTACGGCACCCCGCCGACGGCGGTCTTGACGAACACCCGCAACGCTTTGCCGAGCGGCAGGAGTGCGTCGCTGACCTGCATCGCGAGTTCCCGAGTCGGCACCAGGACGAGCGCCTTCGGGTGGCGGGGGCGGGCGCGGCCCCCGGCCGCGACCCGGGCGAGTACGGGTAGGCCGAAGGCCAGGGTCTTGCCGGATCCGGTCTGCCCCCGGCCCAGCACGTCGCGGCCGGCGAGGGCGTCCGGCAGGGTGGCCCGTTGAATCTCGAAGGGTGTGGTGATGCCCTGGCGGGCGAGTGCGCGTACGAGCGCGTCGGGCAGGCCGAAGGAGGAGAAGTCGCGGACCTCGTCCGCCGATGGGGTCGGCTGCCAGCCCGGGTTGACGGGGCGGGTTGAAACGGTCGTCAGCATGCTGGGATCGGCAAGAATTGTCAAAGGATACCTTTCCGGCGGGCGCATCTTCGCACGATGAGGCCGCCGTCCGGCTGCCGATGATCAGCAAGATCGCCCAAGTGCGCGGCTGTCCGCGCGGGTCAATGATCCTTGCCAGTGTACGCCGCCGCAGCTGCCCTGTCGCTTTTCACCGCCCCAGCACCCTTCCTCGGGCAGCAAACGGTGGTCGTCGAGCCTGCTGGCGGCGGTGGGAACGGCGGCACCGGGTTCGGCCCCGGCGGTGGCGGTGGTGGTACGGGCGGTGGCGGCGGCTGCGGGTTGGGGCCGGGCGGCGGGGCGGGCGGCCTCGGCGGCACCGGCGGGTAGGGCGTCGGGGCCGGTGCGGGTGGCGGCGGCACCGGGAACGGTGTCGGAGCGGGGCCCGGCCCGGGCGGGCTCGGCGGCTCGGGGCTGGGCGGTTCCGCCGGCGCGGGTGGTTCGGCCGGCTCCGGTGGGAACGGTGGCGGGGGTCGGTCCGGCGGGGTAGTCGGAGCCTGCTCCTCGGCCATCAGCGCCTCCCACGTACGCCAATCCGGTTCGGACGTGCCTTCCCCACGGTGCCACAGCGGGGACATGGACCGCAGGGGGAGCCGACGGATTACTCCGCGGTGGTGGATGGCGAGTCGGAGGAGGGACTGACCGGGACGGGGCCGTGGTTGCCGGGCACGGTCGGCAACGGTGCCGGCTTGACGTTGCCCGGTTCGGAGGCAGACCCGCTGGGACTCGGGCTGGGGCTGGGCGAGGGGCTCGGCGAGGTGCTCGGGCTGGGACTCGGGCTGGGGCTGGGCGAGGCGCTCGGGCTCGTCGACGGGGCCGGTACGGCATCGAAGATCCGGGTGGCGGCGTAGAACCGGGACCAGCGGACGGTCGAGACTTTCACGACGTCACCGGTCCTCGGCGCCTCCACCATCTTGCCCCCGCCGATGTACATGGCGACGTGGTAGATGCTCGTCCAGCTGTGGTCCGACGCGAAGAAGATGAGGTCGCCGGGGAGCAGCGCCGAGCGATCGACCGTCTTCCCCCGCGTCGCGTAGTACTGGTCCTTGGCGACCCGAGGCAGCCGGTAGCCGACCGAACGGTAGGCGGCCCACATCAGACCGGAGCAGTCGAACCGGTCCGGCCCCTCCGCCGCCCACTCGTACGGGTCGCCGAGCTGCTGGAGTGCATACTCGACCGCTTTCACCGCCTTGGGGTGCGCGACCTTGCCCGCGACGCTCGCGGCATTCAGATACCGGGATCCGAGCCGTTGGTCGAGGGCTTCCTGCTCCCGCTCGATCGCCGCGAGCTGTTCCTGGTTCTCCTCCTTGAGCTTGCGCAGCTCCGCTTCGAGGCGGCGGCGGGTGGTGTCCAGTGCCGCGATCTGCGTTTCCAACTCCCGGGCCCGCGTGTCGGCGGAGCGGAACGCCTCCTGGGCGGTCTGTTCCGCGGTCTGCGCCTCGGCGACGCTTCGGTTGGCCTCAATGGTCGTGGCCGGCGGCAGATCGCCCCGTTGCAGGCGGCTGAGCAGGCTCAAACCGTGTAGATCCGACCCGAACTTGCCGGGCGGCAGCGCGGCGGCGTCCTTCAGCGCTTCAGCGGCAGCCGCCTCCGCCAACCGCCGCGCCTCGGCCAGGGCTTGGCGGGCCGCCTTCCACTCGTTCTCCGCGTTGTCCCGCTCCGCGACCACGATGGCGTGCTCCTGCCGCAGCGTCATCTCCTGGTCGCCGACCCGTGCGAGTTCGACCTCCTTCTGATAGATCTTGGTCGCGAGCGGGCCGGAGAGCAGGCTCTCCGGCGGGATCGTGGCGGGGGGCGGCGGCGCGGTCGGGGCCGCACCGGGCAGGGTCAGCGGTCCGGCGGGTGCCGGGCGTACCCCGGGATCGGGAGTCCTGGTCGGGTCGGCGTGGCCGGGGCTCGCGAAGGCGACCGCAACGGCGGCGCTGAGCAGCGCGGACCAGGCGAGCGGACGCAGCACCGGATTGATCATCCGTCGAACTTCCTGTCGGTCCGTGCCCTTCGCCATCCCGGTCCCCGTTTCGTTCCTGAAAACCCCAGGTTGGTGCCGTGCACACTACCCGGCGTCGAGTGTGTCCGGCGTCTCAATCTGTCTTACCGCACGGGCGCATCGATGTCGATTGGTGCCAGGTAACAAGAGCCTGAAGATCAGATGCCGCCGATCCGGCCTGCGCCGCCGGGACGTACGCTCGGGTGGAACGCATGGAAGGGGCTGGTTGCCAGATGGACGCCGGACGCAAGCGTGAGCTGGAGGAGAAGGTCTACGCCGGACAGCGGCTGACCCGGGAGGACGGCATCGCCCTCTACGAGTGCGACGACCTCGCCTGGCTCGGCCGCCTGGCGCACCACCGCCGCACGGAGCTGAACGGCGACCGGGTGATGTTCAACGTCAACCGGCACCTCAACCTGACCAACGTGTGCAGCGCCTCCTGCGCGTACTGCTCCTTCCAACGCAAGCCGGGGGAGAAGGACGCCTACACCATGCGTATCGATGAGGCGGTCCGCAAGGCCAAGGAGATGGAGAGCGAACAGCTCACCGAGCTGCACATCGTCAACGGGCTGCACCCGACCCTGCCCTGGCGCTACTACCCGAAGGTGCTGCGCGAGCTGAAGGCCGCGCTGCCGAACGTCAGGCTGAAGGCGTTCACCGCCACCGAGATCCAGTGGTTCGAGAGGATCAGCGGGCTGTCCGCCGACGAGATCCTCGACGAGCTGATCGACGCGGGTCTGGAGTCGTTGACCGGTGGCGGCGCGGAGATCTTCGACTGGGAGGTGCGGCAGCAGATCGTCGACCACAACTGTCACTGGGAGGACTGGTCGCGTATCCACCGGCTGGCGCACCGCAAGGGTCTGAAGACGCCGTGCACGATGCTGTACGGCCACATCGAGGAGCCGCGCCACCGCGTCGACCATGTGCTGCGGCTGCGCGAGCTGCAGGACGAGACCGGGGGCTTCGTCGTCTTCATCCCGCTGCGCTACCAGCACGACTTCGTCGACTCGGCGGACGGCAAGATCCGCAACCGGATCCAGGCCCGCACCCGCATGGCAACCCCGGCCGAGTCGTTGAAGACGTTCGCCGTCTCCCGCCTGCTGTTCGACAACGTGCCGCACCTGAAGTGCTTCTGGGTGATGCACGGGGTGTCCGTGGCCCAGCTGTCGTTGAACTTCGGTGTGGACGACCTGGACGGGTCGGTGGTCGAGTACAAGATCACGCATGACGCGGACGGGTACGGCACGCCGAGCACCATGCACCGTGACGACCTGCTGCACCTGATCTGGGATGCCGGCTTCCGCCCGGTCGAGCGGGATACCCGGTACAACGTGGTCCGTGAGTACGACGCGCCGCCGTCGCTGGCCGAGCGCCGCGCGGAACCGCACGACGTCTGGGCCTGAACGCGAGATCGTCTCCATCTCGACGAGATCGCGGCATCGGAGGTTCTCGGCGCCCGCCACATCGTTGAACTGCTGATCGCGGACGGTACCCTCGATGCGGTATGAGCGACGCGAACGAGGGCTTCCCGCGGCGGGACGACGACGGCCGGATCAGCCACCTACCCGACCTGATCGGAACCGCCTTGGGCGGCCTGGTCATCGGGCTGCTGGTGCTGATCGTGCTGGACTGGGGCTTCGCGTTGCTCGGGCTCGGCAGCTTCGGCGGGGCCAACGGCTGGCTGGCGCTGATCCTGCCGGCCTGGCTGTTCGTGGAGGAGTTCCGGGCCTGGGACCGCGGTCCGGCGCGGATCGCCGCGGCGGTGGTGGGCGCGGCGGTCGGGCTGACGCTCGGATCGGCGGTCGCCGGCCTGGTCAACGCCTTGCCGGCGCTTTGGACGGGTGCGATCGGTGCCGGTGTAGCGGTGCTGGCGTACGCGTTGATCTGGTTCGTCGGGGTCCGGTGGCTCGACCACCGTACGGGCTGAGCGAAGGAGGGCCTCATGAGTCCCGCGGTGAAGTACACACTGGGCCGGATCGGCCTGTTCGTCGCGATCCTGCTCGCGTTCTGGCCGGTCGACATCGACATATTCCTGAAGCTGATCCTGGCGCTGCTGTTCTCCGCGGCCCTGTCGTTCTTCCTGCTGCGTCAGTGGCGGGACGAGATGGCCAACCAGTTGGCTGCGGCCGCCGAGCGGCGCAAGGCCGAGAAGGAGCGGCTGCGGTCGGCGCTTGCCGGCGAGGACGAGCAGCCGGCGAAGGGGGCCGGCGCGGGTTCGGCGGAGAACGCGCCGCGCCCTGAGTGAGGTGCAGCGTCGGCTGCATACCCAGGCAGCGGTTCGGGTGGGTGTGGCGGGAGTCGCCGCTGATGTCAGGCCGCGTTGGGTGGTGCTCCTCGGTCGCTGCGCCGGCCGTTTATCGGCCAGCGGGATTCGGCCTGGTGGAGCCGGTCGGAGCTCGCGGGGTCGCGGTCGATACGTTGACGGGGGATCCGACCCCGTCTAGTCCGGTCGGCATCGGCGAGACGCAGTTGCAGCCGGAGCAGTTCGTCGGCGATCCGGTCCAGGAATCCGTGCACCGCGCGTGGGTCGTAGCCGCGCCACACGGTGGGGAACGTGGCGGTACGGATCCGGCGGTGGGTTATTCGGCTCCATAATCTGTCATCATTCATTGGCAGTCAGTCTTGTCTATGTCGAAGGCGGTGTGAAGGCCGGGTCCGGTAGGACGTGGAGATCGACCAAGCGGTTCCCGATCGATCCGGCGCTCGGACTCACGCGACCGTCACACGGCTTCGACAAACAGCAGGGCGAGTGCGGTGAACACGGCGAGTATCAGCACGGTGGAGGCGATCTCCGGTGCTCGGCCCCGGGTGCCGGTGACCAGCCGGCCCTGCCTGATCTCCCGCAGCACTCGGCGGTGGCGCGCGGTGCCGAAGATCAAGCCGATCGTCGCGGCCAGGACGAGCACCCCGCCGGCGGAGAAGCTGTACCAGCTCGTCCCGAACCTCGCAACCGCCACCCCCAAGGCCATCACGTTCATGCTGGTGCGTAACCAGGCGAGGTACGTGCGCTCGTTGGCCTGGTAGTCCCGCTCCAGCTCCAGTCCCCGGTCGTTTCGGCTCGGGCCTGTCTCGTCCATCTGGTGTCGCCTCCGGTCGCGGTCCGCCGGCTTTCCTGGTTCGCGTGGCCGGGTGAGCGGGGGTTTGCCCAAACCGCAGGCGGTAATACGGCGATCCGTGCCGGCTGCTACGGAAAGGGCGGAAGATGAACCCGACGATCAAGAAACGGCCGAGTCCGCTGCTTGCGGCGGGCGGGCGTAAGGCGGTACGGACGGCTGTCCTGGAGCAGGGTGCGGCCATGCTTCAGGACCGTGCTCCGCTCAAGGACTTCGACGTGTACGTGGTCGGCTTCCACTGCGCGAAGAACGAGCCGGATATGCAGATGGAGGCGCACCACTACTGCAAGATGGTCAACCAGGATCTGATCCAGTGCGTGCTCTTCGACGGGAACACCCGGGACGCCAACCTGATCGGGGTCGAGTACATCGTCTCGGAGCGGCTGTTCGACAGTCTGCCGGAGCAGGAGCGGGGCTACTGGCATCCGCACAACTTCGAGATCCTCTCCGGTCAGCTGGTCGCACCCGGATTGCCGGACGTCGCGGAGAAGGCCTTCTTCAAACTGCTGATGAACAGCTACGGCAAGACCTGGCACACCTGGCACACCGGGCGGCACGACAACGGCGAGGTGGGACCCAACCTGCCGGTCGGTGACCCCAAACTCATGTGGTCGTTCAACCGGGAGCACGAGTGCGACCCCGCGTTGGAACGCAATCGCAACGAGGTGATGGGGTTCGACATCCAGAAGAAGCGCCGGGATCGGCAGACCATGCTCGGCCTGGCCCACCCGCAGCATGGTGTGGACGCGATGCGCGACCAGTTCATCGGCACCAGCCCGGTGCCCGGCGTCGTTGACGCTGAGGCCGCCGGACCCGTGCCGGCCAGCGTGCGGTGAGTTGAGACGGCGCTTGCCCGGCCACGGACGGGGCCCAGCCGTTCGCCCTGCGGGCAGTGCCGGTCGGGCCCGGCACGATGACGTGCCGGGCCCGACCGCCCCGATCCGCGGTTACCAGTTCGTGGCACCCGGGATCACCGGCCAGGGCATGCTCGTCGGTTTGATCAGGTAGGCGATGCCGCCCGAACCGCTCGCCACCGTGCCGTTGGCCCGGTAGCGCTTGGTGCGCAGCCAGACTTTCTCGAACTGTTCGCGTTTGTACACGTGGCGTACCGTCTCGTTGGTCGGGGAGGCCGGATCGTTGACGATCACGTCGCCGTCCGCGGTGAAGCCGACCACCACGAACAGATGCCCGGCGGTGCCGTAGTTCGACCCGTCCAGTTCTTCCCCGAGGAAGGACTGTGAGGTGATCACCGGGATCCCGGCCTTGATGAACCGCTCCACCTCGTCCAGCGAGTGCAGGCGCGTCACCTTCGCGTCGATGCCGGGGAAGGTCGCAGCGTACGCGGTGTTGAACGGCCAGTTGCCCGCCCCCCGGTATTCGTAGTCCCAGGTCATGCGCGCGGCGTGGGCGATCTGCGGATCGGTGTAGCCGGGGGTGACCCAGGCCAGATCCTCCGCCGACGGGCCGCGTCCGTAGTACTCCAGCACCATCGTGGTCGAGGTCGGGCTGCACCAGACCTGGCCGCCACCACCCCATTCCGGGTAGTTGCCACGGTGGATCATCTGTGACCGGCGGGGCACCGGCAGTTCGATGCCCCATGCGATCCCGCCTCGGCTGGGGGTCACTTCGAACCGGTCGGGGATGTTGGAGCTCATCGCGCCGACCATCCACACCCTGGGCGAGGCGGTCTGTCCGGGCGCGCGGTAGAGGGTCAGTCGCAGCCGGTACGACCGCAGCAGCACCCCGGCGTCGGCGTCATCGATGGCGAAGGTGTCGGTCCAGATCGTCGACCACGCGTCGCCCTGCCGATTCTGCGTGGAACGCTTGATGTCCGTGTCCGAGGACGCCCACCGGCCCATCACGTACCAGGGGGTCCGGTCACCGGTGTTGTAGGTGCCGCGCATCTCGATCTGGATCCAGGTGTCGGGCGGCGTCTGCGCGTTCCAGGACGCGACGAGTTCGGTGGCGTCGAAGCCGATCCGGGTCTCGGGGGAGGTCCAGGTCGCGTACTCCCAGGGGCGGGTGACGCCGGTGTGCTTGTCGGTGAACTCGGTGGTGCCGGCCGGGGTCCCGATCGTGATGCCGGTGCGGTGCCCGGGGATGGGCTGGGTTCCGTCGTGGGTGCCCGCTAGCCAGTCGGGTTGCTTGGACCACTCGTGGAAGGTGATCTGCTCGTCGTGCTCGGGGACGGGCAGGTTGTTGCCGGCGGCCGCCGGGGTGGTGGTGCCGAGGACGGCGAGTGCGGTGGCGCCGGCGAGCGCAACGGCGCGGTGACGTGGTACGGCCATGAGCTGCTCCGCAATCCATCGAAGGGCGTTGGCACCACTATGGCCGTTGCAGATATTTTTCGCTACACCTCAGCTTCAAGAAGATCTTTGCCGATAGGAGTATCCAATTGGTATAGAGATGCATATTGATATGTGCGGTGCCGGGTGGCCAAATGTCCTCACAACCCGCGGAACCCCCGCGGCCCCAGGAGGTACCCATGCCCATCCAGTTCCCCGCACGCCGCCTGACGGCCGTAGCGGCCGGCCTCGCGGTCGGGCTGCTCGCGGTCGCCACCGGTCCGGCGTTCGCCGAGCCCAAGCCGGATGCCGGTGCGGCTCGCGGCGGTGAGCAGTCCGCCACCCAGCAGTACCGGGTGCTCGGTCCCCGAACCGTCGCCGACCGCAGTGCGGTCGCTCGGACCGGTGCCGCCATCGACTACAGCGAGCACGGCGTGCTGTACGTCACCGCGACCCCGGCGGAGGCCCGCGCCATCACCGCGCTCGGCTTCAAGCTGGAGCGCGTGACCGAACCGCACGTCCACGACGACGGCGAAGTCGGCACCCTCGACTTCCCACCCGCCGACTCCGGCTACCACAACTACGCCGAGCTGACCGCGGTCGTGAACCAGGTCGTCGCCGACCACCCGAGCATCGCGCGCAAGATCAGCATCGGCCAGTCGTACGAAGGCCGCGACCTGATGGCGGTCAAGATCTCCGACAACGTCAACGTGGACGAGGACGAGCCGGAGATCCTGTTCAACTCCCAGCAGCACGCTCGCGAACACCTGACCGTGGAGATGGCCATCTACCTGATGAACCTCTTCACGGACAGTTACGGCAGCGACCAGCGGGTCACCGACATCGTCAACTCCCGCGAGATCTGGATCGTGCCGACCGTCAACCCCGACGGCAGCGAGTACGACATCGCCACCGGCTCCTACCGGTCCTGGCGCAAGAACCGTCAGCCCAACAGCGGATCCTCGTACGTCGGCACCGACCTCAACCGCAACTGGGACTACAACTGGGGCTGCTGCGGCGGTTCCTCCGGCTCCCCGTCGTCCGACACCTACCGGGGCCCGTACGCATTCTCCGCGCCCGAGACCCAGGCGCTGCGCAACTTCGTCAACAGCCGGGTCGTCGGCGGGGTGCAGCAGATCAAGGCCAACATCGACTTCCACACCTACTCGGAGCTGGTGCTCTGGCCGTACGGCTACACCTACAACAACACCGCACCCGG
>DASVCA010000064.1:0-5551 GCA_036381835.1 Micromonosporaceae bacterium | reverse complement strand
GCAGGTCGGCCGGCACACCGTCTACCACCTGATCCGTTCCCGCCGGCTGCACTCGGTGCGTATCGGCCGATGCCGGCGTATCCCCGCCGCGTCGCTGGCGGCATACCTCGACGAACTGACCAAGGAGGCCGCTGATGGCCGGTAGAAGGAAGGCCAACGGTGAAGGCACCATCTTCCAGCGGGCTGATGGCCGCTGGTGTGGCGCCGGCTACGTCCTCGCCGCTGACGGCACCCGCAAGCGCGTCTACGTCTACGGCGCCACTCGCCGGGAGGCGGCGGACAAGCTCGCCGAGAAGTTGGCCGACTCGAACCGGGGTCTGGTCGTGGCGGCCGATGCGAACCTCACCGTCGGTGAGTATTTGACGGCGTGGCTGACCGGCGTCGCCTGGCACCGGCTACGCCCCACCACGTATGTCACGTACGAGTCGTTGGTGCGCCGGTTCCTCATCCCCGGTCTGGGAAAACGGAAGCTCGGGACGTTGACCGTGCGGGACGTGCGGGTCTTCCTCGACCGGCTCCCGACGGTCTGCCAGTGCTGCGCGTGGGGTTGGGACGCCAAACGCGACCCGAACCACCCGGTCAAGGCCCGCCGGCCGCGCTGCTGCGCGATCGGAGCCTGCTGCGGCAAGTACATCCGCCCGGCCACCGTCCGCTACGTCCACGCGGTGCTGTCCGCCGCCCTCGCCGACGGGGTACGCGAAGATCTCCTCGGCCGTAACGTCGCCTCCGCGGTGCGGCTGGCCACCCCGCGCAGCGACTTCCAACCGTTCACCGCCGGCGAGGCCCGCCGCTACCTGCTGGCCGCCGCTTACCACCGGCACGGGCCGCTGTTCGAACTCGCCTTGCGCATCGGGCTACGCCGGGGCGAACTGCTCGGCCTGCGATGGGAGGACATCGACCTGGACGCCGGGCATCTGTATGTGCGGCGCACCCTGGTCCGCACCCGAGGCGGCCCGACGTTCCAGCCGGTCAAGACCCACCGCTCCGCGCGGCGAATCGTGCTACCCCGCGACTGCGTCGCCACGCTCAAGCGCTACCGCACCCGGCAGAACATCGACCGGCGTAAGGCCGGCGAGGAGTGGACCGAGACCGGGCTCGTGTTCACCAACAGCACCGGCGGCCCGATGGAACCAGCCACCGTGCAGCGTCACCACCAGGCGATATGCGAGCTGGCTGATGTCCGCTACATCCGGTTTCACGACTTGAGACATACGTGTGCCACGCTGCTGCTGGAACAGGGCGTGGACCTGGTGACGATCAAGGACCTGCTCGGCCACGCGCAGATCCACACCACCGCCGACGTGTACTCCCACGTCCGGCTACGGATGCAACGCACCGCCATCGAGTCGATGGACCAAACACTGCAACCGGACAACGATCTCGAAACCGATTCCGACCTTGACGGTAACGGCGGGGACGACATCGACGCGTAACCGTTGGGTGCCCCTGCCCGGAATCAACCAGGTGGGGGCACCCTACCAGCGGGTGTTGCGCCGCATCTCGTACGGCCAGGTGAAAAAGCGCCGGTACAGCGTCCCCGCCGCTACCGTGTGCAGGTCGGCGCACGCCTCGACGAAGTACCCCGACAGGTACAACATCAACGACACCCGCGCCCCGGCGTACTCGGCCAGCAACTGACGCTGCCGCGACGGACACGGCCACGCCAGACCGCATGCCTGGCACGTCCATCCCGGACGCATCGGCAGGTGCATCGACATGACTCGCCTCCCCGCGCTCGTGTCGGCTACGGTGGGGAAGGCCGGGATCACCACGGGTGCGAGGAGTGCCAGTCCTCCCATCCCGTCTCCGGCCTTCCCCGGGATGGCGCCAGCCGGTCCGGACTCGTGCGCGTTCCCGCTGGGCCTGTGACCAGGATCAGCGGAAAGAGACCACCATGACAGCAGACGACAGTCTTCCGCCGTCTACAACAGACAGCACCCACCTGCGGGGCAAGCTGCGGGCCGCGCGTCAGGCAGCCGGGTACAGCCTGGCCCGCATGGCGGCGCTCACCCACTTCAGCAAGCCCTACCTCAGCCTGGTCGAGACCGGCCGCCGCCCCGTCTCCGCCGAGATCATCACCGCCTACGAACAGGCCCTCGGCGTCGCGATCGGCACCCCCCAAGACCCGGTACGCGCCACCCACGAATGGCTCATCAACGAATCCCCCGCCACCCGGCATCTGCGCGCCGGGCGGCGCATCGGCACCAGCCTGATCGACACGCTGGAGACCCGGGTCGTCGAGCTGCGGCACCTCGACGACACCGCCGGCAGCCGCGACCTGCTGCCCGTCATCCTCACCGAACTCGACCAGGCCACACACCTCGCCCGGCAGGCCGCCTACCCGGACAAGCTCGGCAAACGGCTGTTCACCATCGTCGGCGAGCTGTCGCAACTGGCCGGCTGGGTCGCCAGCGACGCCGGCCATTACCAGCACGCCCAACAGCTCTACCTGTCCGGCGTGGCCGCCGCCGAATCCGCCGGTGACCGGCCCCTCGGCGCACAACTGCTGTCCAGCCTCTCCTACCAGATCGCCAACATCGGCAAACGCGAAGACGCCCTACTCATCGCCCGCTCAGCCGTCACCGGCGCCTGGGGAGCGACTCCGTTGGTGCGTGCGCTGCTGCTGGAACGCCTCGCCTGGGCCGCCGCCAGAGCGCACGACGCCGATACCACCCGCCGCACGCTCGACGCCGTCGATGACGCCTACACCCAACGCTGCGGCGACATCGCCGAACCCGAATGGGTCTACTGGCTCAACCGCGCGGAGATCGACGTCATGGCCGCCCGCTGCCTCATCGAACTCGGCAACCCCGCCGACGCCGAACCCCTCCTCACCCGAGCCCTCGCGGGCTACAACCACGCCCACGCCCGCGAAGTCGCCCTCTACCGAACCTGGCTCGCCGAAGGCTACGCCAAGACCGGCGACCTCGACGCCGCCCGCGCCGTCCTCGACGACACCACCACCATCGCCGCACACGCCGACTCCGTACGCCTGCAACGCCGCATCGCCGCCGTCACCCGCCTGATCAACCGCCGCAACGGAACCGACGGCAGCGGCCAGTGCTCAGACGAATGATCGAGCAACAGGCAGCCGCATCGACATCTATCACCGCCTTGTTCGTGTCGTCAAGCGGCGTGCGCCCACGTTGCTGTCACCGTAGCTGTCAACATCGCAGACATTCGATGAGAAGCGCCTGAGCGACTGGTAGTCTGCCCAGCTCACTGCCAAGATCTACACCATGACAACGCCGCGCCCGCCGTAACACGGCCACACGTACTATGTGATCGCCGGCGACCAGCCGGTCCTCGTACACAACTGCGGCGGACCTACAAAGCTTGACGCGAAGCTTGCCAGAGATCGCGCGGAAGAACTGCAAGCATTGCGCAATGACTACCCCAATGCAGCCAATCATGGAACAACTGTTGTATTTTGAATCTTCAATACAAAGACCAAGACGTGGTCAACGCGGGTAGCTATTAATGGCGGCGGTGCGATGCCTAGTACTTGGAACCTAAAGCCGGGCGAGTTTGTGCAAGGTGCGGGTCATGCAGAGGAGACTATTCTCAACAGCCTTGGAAAACATGAAGTTGTCGGCTTCGGGGGAACCTCGCGGAACATCTGCAAGGACACTTGCTTCCCGATGCTTAATGGCAACGGTATGAGATTTGGCGGAGCAGGGTATTTTGGTGGCCGAGCGGATAAGACACCGATCTCGTACTTCTGGCAGGAGGATTGGTAGGCCATGGAGAGTGTCAAGCTGACGGAAGCCCTCGGCTATACCGTCGGTGACCTGCTCATGATCTCGGCTGAAGCGTTCGATGCACGCGTAGCGGGGACCACCCCTCGGCGCGTGCTCATCGACTGGCCCTGGCGAGAAGTCGATCCAGAGTCCACAAATTCATGGGACGGTACCCTGGGCTTCCCGCGCGATCCTGACGCCCACGATTGGTGCAACACACCATGGCGGCTTGAGCCCGATCCATCGGAGTTGAAAACCGGCGATTCATGTTTCGTCGGTATCCCGCTAACCGAGGTGAGAATTACTGGAATAGAGAAATTTGACCCTCCTGCCGACTTTGGCTTTCTGCCTCGGCCGGACTACGTCCTGGAAGTGGTTCCGGTCGACATGGTCGACGACGAAGAAGCGGGATATGTCCTCTATCTCAACGGAGAGGAACCGATCGAAATCGAGATTGTCGAAAGCCGCAGCTGACGCGATACCTCGATGACAGCGTCGACACAATCGGCCGGTTGGGGCCGCAAGCGGGCGACTACCAAGTGTAGCTGGTTCGCGGCAGTGTGCGTTGGTGTGTGTGATCGTTCGCCTGGGTTGCCGTCAGCGTTACCGTCAAGCATTTCCATAATATGTGCATGAGTCGATCAGATCGGCTACTGTGGGCAGAGTGCATAAAGCGTGCCTGGGTGTGAGCACCGGTCCACGTTGTGACCGGGTTGGGCTCTTCGTTGGCGAGCCGCGTCAGCGGTGCGGCGTCGATCGCCGGTAGCTGCCACGAGGCCTGACCATCGCAGCGATCGTTACGGCCTTGCTCGCCGTGGGCCGCGCTTCCGGTGACGGCCCGGTTGGCCGGCTGCACGACGTGGAAGTGATCAACGACGAGCAGCGGGTGCGGGAGGATCTGCCGGATCGCGGCCTTGAACACGGTGCACATGTCGATCGCCACCGCCCGGACCTGTTCGCGCCACGCCTGGGGGCGGGCGGCCAGCCAACCGAGCACGGCGGCGGTGGTGCGGCCTTCGACCTGGGCGAGCAGTCCTGGCCGCCGGACAGATCGCAGAAGCCGACGTGCCACCGGTCTGCGGGCGTGGTCCACGACTCGGCCAGCTCGTCCCAGGCCCAGCGGGGCTCGCCGCGGCGGACCTCGTCGATGCCGGATACCGCGACCGGCTCCGGCTCGGCCGGCAGCACCCTGGTGGCGTGCGCGGGTGTTCGCGGCGGCCACGACCGGCCACGACACCCGGTGGTCGCGGGCGGCCTGCACGATCGTGCACCCGGCGTCGGCGACCGCCTCCCGGAGTCGGGTGGTCAGCCGGGCCCGGGCCGGGACCTGCGCGACCTGTTCGCTGAACGACCTGCCCGGACATGCCGGGGTCGGGCAGTACCAGCGGCGCTTACGCCACCGCAGCCGCACCGCACGGCCGCCGACCGGCAGGTCCCGCGGCCGGGTCGTGGTCCACTGCTTGACCCCGGACCGCCCGCTGCCCGCACTGCGGGCAGCATCGTGCCTGCTCACAGCCGGTGGACAAGTCCACCACCGGCACCCGGCGGCGTCCAGCTCGACCCGCTCGGCCACCAGGCCGTCCAAACCCAGAAGCCGTCGTATCGTTGACCCTGCTCGCAGCTCTTTACTTGTGACCATCCGATTCAGACACCCAGATGATCGCCGAAGAGCCCCGCGCACGCCCACCAACAGCGGCCCAATCATCCTGAGCACAGGCCATCGACCAGCCGGGGCCGTGACGATCCCTTTACCAGCCATTCTCAACGGACGCTTCCGGGGATCGACGCCGCACCGCTACGCGGCACGCCAC
>DASVCA010000063.1:0-10799 GCA_036381835.1 Micromonosporaceae bacterium | reverse complement strand
AGATCGCGCCCGTCTACCGCGACTTTGGCGCCGAACCGCTTGGTCAGCCCCCGCAGGGCGAGAGCCGGATGCTGTCTGCCGGTCATGCGCGAAACGGTAGCCGCCGGGCGCGGCGGCGGCTACCAGCGGGTACGGGTCGGCGGTCGCCCCCGCGCCGCGTCGCCCGGCGAGGCGACCGGGAGCGAACAGTCTTGTGGCCGGTACCCGCTCGGGTACCGGCCACAGGGGAGCGCGATGCTTCAGTGCGCTCCGGCACCGGTCAGCGCCCGTACCTCCAACTCGGCGTACTTCGTATCGTCACGCTCCTTGGAGATAACGGTGCCGAGCCAGCCGCACAGGAACCCGATCGGGATCGAGATCAGGCCGGGGTTGTTCAACGGGAACCACTGCCAGTCGGCGTCGGGGAACATGGAGGTCGGCACCCCGGACACGACCGGCGAGAAGAACACCAGAAGCACCGCGGAGATCAGCCCGCCGTAGATCGCCCAGACCGCGCCCGAGGTGTTGAATCGCTTCCAGAACAGGCTGTAGAGAATCGCGGGCAGGTTCCCGGAGGCCGCCACCGCGAACGCGAGCGCCACCAGGAACGCCACGTTGAGACTCTGGGCGAAGATCGACAGGAGGATGGCGACGGCACCGATGACGAACGCCGCGATCCGTGCGACCTTCACCTCCTGCTGCTCGGACGCCTCCCCGTTTCGGATCACGTTGGCGTAGAAGTCGTGCGCGAGGCTCGACGACGAAGCCAAGGTCAGGCCGGCGACGACCGCCAGGATGGTCGCGAAGGCGACTGCGGCGATGACGGCGAGCAGGGTCGCCCCGCCCAACTCGCCACCGAGGAACCGCACCCCGAGCGCCTGAGCCAACTGCGGTGCGGCGGTGTTGCCCGCCGCGTCCTGCGCCTTGATCGCCTCCTGGCCGACTAGGGCTGCCGCGCCGAAGCCGAGTGCCAGGGTGAGCAGGTAGAACGAGCCGATGATGCCGATTGCCCAGACCACACTCTTGCGGGCCGCCTTGGCGGTGGGCACCGTGTAGAAGCGGATCAGGATGTGCGGCAGCCCGGCTGTGCCGAGCACCAACGCGGCACCGAGCGAGAGCAGGTCCAGCTTGTTGTACAGCGTCTTGGTCGGGTCTCCGGCCACCTCGACGCCGTAACGCAGCCCCGGTTCGAGGAACGCCTGGCCTTTGCCCGACGCCTCGGCGGCGTCGCTGAACAGCGCGGACAGGTTGAACTTGTACGCGGCCAGTACCAGGACCGACATCAGGATCGTGCCGATCATCAGCAGGAACGCCTTGACGATCTGAACGTAGGTGGTGCCCTTCATCCCACCCACCGTCACGTAGATGATCATCAGCGCGCCGACGAGCACGATGGTGGCGACCTTCGCGGTGTCGGCATCCATGCCGAGGAAGGTCACCCCGGGCTTGATGCCGAGCAGGAGCGCTACCAGCGCACCGGCGCCGACCATCTGCGCCAGCAGGTAGAAGATCGACACCGTGATGGTGGAGACCGCCGCGGCGGTACGCACCGGCCGCTGCCGCATCCGGAACGCCAGCACGTCCGCCATCGTGTAGCGACCCGAGTTGCGCAGCAGCTCCGCCACGAGCAGCAGCGCCACCAGCCAGGCGACCAGGAATCCGATCGAGTACAGGAAGCCGTCGTAGCCGTACAGCGCGATCAGGCCGGCGATGCCGAGGAAGGAGGCGGCCGACATGTAGTCGCCGCCGATGGCCATACCGTTCTGGAACCCGGAGAACGACCGGCCGCCCGCGTAGAAGTCGGTGGCGGTCTTGGTCTGCCGGCTCGCCCAGAAGGTGATGCCCAGGGTCACCACGACGAAGGTCAGGAACAGGACGATGGTCAGGGTACGCGCGGTGCTGTCGACCGCCTCAGCCGCGAACAGTGTGCTCACCGGTGCTCACCTCCTCCAGCTCAGCCCGGATCCGTTCCGCCAGCGGGTCGAGCCTGCGGTCGGCGTATCGGGCGTACAGCCACGCGATGAGGAACGTGGAGACGAACTGCAGTAGTCCGAAGACGAGCGCCACGTTGATGTTGCCGACCAGTTCGGTGCCCATGAATCCCCGCGCATAGGCGGAGAGAAGTACGTATAGGGCGTACCACACGAAGAACGCCACGGTCATCGGGAAGACGAAGCCGCGCAGGGCTCTACGGAGCGCGGCGAACTCCTCCGACCGCTGCACCTCGACGTATCGGTCGGGTGCCGCAGCGGCCGGAGCCTCGGCATCCGTGGTCATACCAGTCACCACCTTCACAGCCGTTTTCAGGTGCCGCGCACCCTACGGCCGGGCTCGGTGGAGAGCGAGACGGTGACGACGGTCACTGCCCGATGCTGCGCCGAACGGTTCCCGGCATGCGCTGAGTGACGTGTGTCACGCCGTTCACCGGTGTGGACGGGGCCGTCGGCGACACTAGTCGGCCAGTTCCCGGTACCGGCCGCGGTAATGGATCAACGGCGCGGGGTCGGCCGCTACCTCGACGAGCTGAATCGTGGCCTGCACCAGCAGCGCGTAGCCGCACTCCCGGACATCGTCGAGCCGACAACCCGCCCAGGTGCGCACATCGGCCGGCACCGGACCGTACGCCGTCCGAGCCCAGCTCTGTCCTTTGAAGAGACCGCCGGGCGCCGGCAACAGGCCAGCGAAGCGATCCGCGAGCTGCCGGTGGGACGGGCCGAGCACCGCGACGGCGAACCGGCCGGTGTGCCGAACCGCCTCCCACAGCTCCGACTCTTCATCGACCAGGCCGAGCAGCCGGGCCGGGTCGCCGTCGGCGATCAGGGTAGACGACATCGTCAGGCCGGCCTCGGGGGTCCCGCCGTCGCCGACCCCCGGCCCGCCGGCCGTCCACAGGGCGACCGCCGCCGCCAGCCGGCCCCGCAGCCGTCGTACCGGCGAGCGTTCGTGCCCCGGCGTCGCGAACGGATCGGTGTGATGAATCCACGCACCCGGTTGATTCACGTGAAACATTGTGGCCGCGGTCAGAGCCGTAGCGTGTCGGGAGCGTGCAGCCGCAACATGATCGTACCGACGTCGTGGGGAATCCGCCGCCGCGATATCACCGAGACCGTGACCATCACGGTGAACGCCAACGGTACGGTCCAGGCGGCCGGTTGTGCGATCAACGCGGCGGGCCAACCGGTGAGCGGCGGCCCGAGCACGGTGAGCAGGACCGCGGCACCGGCTGCGCCGCCGCCTGCGAGGATGCCCGCCGCGGCCCCGACATCGGTCAATCCGCGCCACCAGATGCCGAGCACGAGCAACGGGCAGAAGCTGGAGGCGGCTATCGCGAAGGCCAGTCCGACCACCTGGGACACGTTCAGGTTGGCGAGATTGAGCGCGAGCGTCACCGGAACGACCCCGGCGAGGAACGCGGCGAGTCGGAAGTCCCGTACCGACCCGCGGCCCAGCACATCCGTGGAGATCACCCCGGCGACGCTGGTCAGCAGCCCGGACGAGGTGGACAGGAAGGCGGCGAAGGCGCCGGCCGCGACCAGGGCGGCGAGCAGGCGGGCGGTGAGGCCGTCGCCGAGCGCCGCCTCCGGCAGCAGCACCACCACCGCGTCGGTCTTGCCGGTCAACAGCAGTTGCGGCGTGTAGATGCGGCCGAGTACGCCGTAGAGAGTCGGCAACAGGTAGAAGACACCCACCAGGGCGAGCACTATGAGCGTGGTCCGGCGGGCCGCGGCACCGTCGGGATTGGTGTAGAAGCGCACCAGCACGTGCGGCAGTCCCATAGTGCCGAGGAAGGTCGCGAGCATCAGCGAATAGGTGGCGAACAGGCCGCTGTCCTCGTCGTCCGGGTCGCCCGGCAGCAGCCAGTCCGCGCCCTGCTTGACCTGTGCCGCGGACACCTGCGGCACCGGATCGCCGGCGGCGAAGGACAGCGTGTCGCCCGGATCGACTCGAACGGTGGAGCCGTCGGCCAGAGTGAGGGTCGCCGGCTGTTCGACGGTGACGGTCGTGGCGGCCGGAAACCGGGCCCCGCCCTCCGGGGTGATCGCCGGGCGTCCATCGGACTGCCACTGCAGCAGCAGAAAGACCGCGGGTACGGCGAGCGCGGTCAGTTTGAGCCAGTACTGAAACGCCTGCACCAGCGTGATCGCCCGCATGCCACCCAGTGCCACGTTGCCGGTCACCACCCCACCCACCAGCAGAGCACCCAACGCATAGGGGGCACCCGTCACGGTGGAGAGGGTCAGCCCGGCACCCTGTAGCTGCGGCACCAGGTAGAGCCAGCCGATCAAGACGACGAAGGCCGTGGTGAGCCGACGTAGCCGCCGCGAACCGAGCCGGGCCTCGCAGAAGTCCGGCAGGGTGAAGGCGCCGGAGCGTCTCAGCGGCGCCGCCACGAACAGCAGCAGGGCGAGGTATCCGGCTGCGAAACCGACCGGATACCAGAGCATGTCCACGCCGTACCTGAGGATCAGCCCGGCGATGCCCAGAAACGAGGCGGCGGACAGGTACTCCCCGCCGATCGCGGCGGCGTTCCAGGTGGGGCTCACCATCCGGGACGCGACGAGCAGGTCGGAGGTGCTGCGCGCCAATCGCAGACCGTAGAAGCCGATCACGACGGTCAGCAGAGTGACCGCCACCACCGCGGGGACGACGAACGGGTTGTTCATTCAGCGCTCCGGTCGTTCGACCAGGGCGGCGAAGTCCTGTTCGTTGCGCTCGGCCAGGTGCACGTACGTCCAGCCGACGGCGATGAGGAAGGGAAACGCGGCGATGCCGAGCAGCAGCCACGGCAGGTTGACGCCGGCGATCTTGATGGTGCCGACTTGCGGGGCGACCGTGAACAGCAGCGGCAGTCCGCCCAACGCGATCACGACCACCAGCGTCAGCCGGAGCGCCAAGGCGAGCTGCGCCCGGACTAGCCCCCGGACCAGGGCTTCGCCGACGCGGGTCTGTGCGGCCAGCTCCGCGCGGGTGCGGTCGTACCCTGCCCGACGGCGGGCGACCTCGGCCAGCACGACCCGGGTCCGCTGCCGAAGGACGTCGGTTCCGGTCTGCTCCGTCATGGGCGCAGTTTTGTCGGCTGACCGTGATTGTCAAGTCCCGACAAAAACTCGGGGTGCCCCGGGTACTACCCGGGACACCCCGAACTGCGGCCAGACGGTCAGGTCCGTCGCCGCCAGGTCAGCGAGAAGCCGACGACACCGGCGATGGCGGCCAGCACGCCGCCGATCGTGGTCCAGACCCATCGAGCCGAGAACTCGGGCAGCCAGTCGGTGGCCCAGCTCGCGGCGACCTCCGCCTCGGGGCTGGGTGACGGGCCGTCCGAAGCGGTCGGATCGGCGGCCGTGACCACTTTGCCCGGCTTGGCGGGGGGCATCAGCGGAGCCTTGAGATCGCCGTCGTCTTCGCTGGTGCCGCCGTCGATCGTCCCGATCAGCATGTCGACCTCGATGGGCAGGCCGAGATCCTCCTCCGGCAGGTCGACAACCGACAACCGGATGTAGTAGATGCCGGGCAGCGGATCGCCGGACCACGGTTCGGCCCAGGAACGTACCCGTCGCAGGGTGCAGCCCAGCACCACCTCGGCGGCGTCGGCCGTCGCCGTCGGGGTCTGTGCGCCGGCCGTGCACGCCTGCCGCCGACGCAGCCCGTCGAACACCTCCACCGCCCAAGTGGACGCGCCGGTCCGCTGGTCGGCGGGCGGAAGGGTCACCGAAAGTGAAATCTCGGTCACCTGCCCCGGGGTCGCGGTGAACGACCAGTACAGGTAGTCGCCGGTGAAGGCGGGAGTGTGTACGGGCTGACCCGCGTGGACGGCGGTGGCGGTGAGGAACGAGGTTCCGGCCTGGTTCACGGTGGCGGCACCGGGAGACGGGGTCGGCGTGGCCGCCGCGGGCGCGGCCAGGAGCAGGCCGGTGAGGGCGGAGATCGCGCTCGCGCCGAGCACGGCGAACCCCAGCCGACGCCGTACGTCATAGAAGTTGATCACTTGGTCCTCCAGGTCGCGATCCACCATCTGGTCAGCCAACCGGCCATCAGGCCGGTGACCAGCCCGGCGACGGTCAGCACCAGGAGCAGCAGCCAGCCGCGGCCCAGCCCTGGCGCGTTCGGCGCGGGTGACGCGGCCACCACGTCAACGGTCAGTTCGAACGGCATGCCGGGAGATGCGGCCACTCCCGGCGGAGTGGCGAACGAGTTGCTGACCACCAGGCAGACCTCCCTGGCGGTAGGCCCGTCGCTCGCGGCCGGCGACGGCTGCGCGTCAGGATCCTCGTTCGGTTCGGTGGCCGACCACCGTAGGCCGGTGGACAGTACGTCGGTCCGCCCGCTGCCGGCGTCGGTGCCCCGCACCAGCTCGCGTCCGTCGGGGGCGGTGGCCCGCAGGAGCACCCCGTAGTCCCGGTTGACCGGTCGGTCCAACGCGATACTCACCGACGCGCGCAGTTCCTCATCGTCGTTGACCAGCACCCGGTACCAGCGGTGTTCCGAGATCTGCTCCCGGTCGGTGTAGACGCCGGGCGAGAGCAGCGGCGCTCCGGCGCAGGCCTCCCCACCCGACACCACCGTGGGGGTCGGGGCGTGGGTGTCCTTGGCCCGGTCGACGATCTGCTTGATACGGCCGGTCAGATCCTCGGGTGTCTGCGCCGACGCGTAGGTGCCGCCGGTGGCGGCGGCGATGCACAGCAGCTGTCGGCGGACCTTCTCGTCAGGTGCGAGCCCGAGGGTGTCGACGACCAGGTGGGTGCCCTGGGCGGCGAGTTCCCGGGCCACGTCGCAGGGGTCGGGTGGGGCACACGTGTCCTCGCCGTCGGTGATCAAGACGATGCGTCGTGTCGTCGGCCCGGTGCCCAGGTCTTCCGCTGCGGCGCGCAGAGCCAGTCCGACGGGGGTGAACCCGGTCGGCCGGAGGGTGGCGATGGCGGCTTTCGCCGCGTCCCGGTCCACCGGGCCCACGGGCACGATCTGTTGGGTGTCCTTGCAGCCTTCGGCCTTGTCTTTGCCTCGGTAAGTTGCGCCGAGCACGCGGATGCCGAGGTGCGTGCCGTCGGGGAGCGCATCGACCACCTCGTTGAACGCCTGTTGGGCGACCGAGATGCGACTGCGTCCACCGATATCGGTGGCCCGCATCGAACCACTGACATCCAGGACAAGTTCCACTCGTGGCGGTTCCGCACTGACGGCCTCGTGCTCATCCGCTTGGGCGGGCGAAACGGCGGCAGCAGGGGATAGGACAACAAGCAGCCCGATGAGGGCGGCTCTCCGTCGACTCCTCTTGATCACGTCGATCATCCTATGTGGCCGGTCGTCGCACCTTGGCGAGTAGGCCGCGGCCGGGGTGCCGAAGCGACCCCGGCCGCGCTTTGGGCTAGCGGTAGCCGGCTGAGCAGGCAGGGTCCGAAGGCTGCGGTGGGTCGGCGGCGAGTAGATCGAGGGCCCGGCGTCGGGCGAGGTTCCAGCCGCGCCAGCCGTCCGGATGGTCGGTCAGCTCCTCGGCGATGTCGGACAGCGCACAGTCCCGCAGCTGGCCGGGGAGCCGGTCGAGCGCCGGGACCGCGTCAGCCGACAGGCCAGACAGGTAGTCGACGTCGATCCGGCCGGTGGCCTGGTAGCGGTCGATGTTCTGGTCCGCGATGAACCGGTCGGGATCGAGCGCGACGAGGCCGAGCAGAGCGAGCACCGCGCTCGCCGCCGCCACCCGGGGCAGCCAGGTGGCGCGCAGGTGTATCCCGGCGGCGAGGACGAGTACGAAGAGGAACCCGAGCCACAGCTCGTAGGCCGAGACGAGGATCCGCAGCCGGGTGAAACCGTACGCCTGCTGGTAGACGTGCATCCGGTAGAGCGCGGAGGCCACGATCACCAGGGTGAGCACAGCCAGTGCCCCGAGCAGCACGCGGATCAAAATTCGGTCCAGCCGGTTGTCCCGTGGCGCCCAGCGGGCGGCGCCACCGAGGACGGGCAGCGTCAGGACGGTTACCGCCAGCAGCTGCCAGAAGCCGCTGCGTGCGTACTCGGCGAAGGTGGGACCGTGATCGGTCAGCACATACCGGGCGCCACCGAACAGGACCGTGAGCTGCACCAGCACAAACACGGTGAACAGCACGTCGAGCAGCAGGATCGGTACCAGCCATTCGAGCCGGCGGACCCGGCGCTTGGCCGGTGTCTCCAAGCCGGTCAGGTCGGGCGGCGCGGCGAGCAGGTAGGCCCCGCCGAACAGGACCAGCGCCGCCGGTGGAAAGAACAGCAGCACACGTACGACGGTCAGCGGACCGAGGTCGGGCAGTGCCTGATCGAGCAGATCGGCGAACACCGCGTCGGCGGAGGCGAACAGCAACCCGAAAACGAGGAGCAGGACGATCGAGATCCCCGCGGTGATGGCCACCCGCACACCCGCACTACCCCGACCACCGTGGGCGAGACCCCGACCCGCCCACGGCACCGCCCGCACCACCGCCGCCGGTATCAGCACGAAACCGAGCAGCATGCCGCGCACCGAGCGCCCGCCGGTCACCGCCAGACACCCGGTCACCAGCGCGGTGAGCAGGCAGAGCGCGAACAACCACCCTGCCGCCCGCAGCGTGCCGACCGCGAGCAGGACGAGAGTCGCCGCGCCCCAGAGCAGTTGATCGATGCGCGGATGGGCGGTACGGGCTGCGACGGACAGGGCCGCCGCGGCCGCCACCCCGCACAGCAGCCAGCCCACCCCGGGCCGTTCCAGCGGGACACCGGCCGCGACCACCGCGGCGCCGAGCAGTGCGGCCAGGGCGGTCGCCGTACCCGCCTGCCGACCTGCTCCCGCCCAGCGCCGACGTAGGGCCGATGGAGACGGCGGGCGTGGCGGTGGAACCGCAGGAGTCGGTGGCGGTGTCGGGTGTGTTTCATCAGTCATAGCGATCTCCCGCAGAGGAGCGGCGTGTCCGGTTGGCGGCGGGTCAGGATGGGGTTGCTGGCAGCAGTGTGGCGGGCGCGGTCATCGGCAGCGTCAGCCGGATCCGGCAGCCCGGCCGGTCGCTGGTCGGCATCGGTGGATCAGCGACGGCGATGGTGCCGCCGTGCAATTCGACGACCCAGCGGGCGATCGTCAGTCCCAGCCCGGTACCTCCGTGGCTGGCCCGTTCGCCTCGGGTGAATCGCTCGAATACGCGCGACCGGTCCTGCTCGGCGATTCCTTCACCTTCGTCGATCACCTCGAACCGGATCTGGTCCCCGTCGGGAGCCGCAGTGACCAGCACCGTCCCGTTCGGCGGGCTGTGCCGGGCCGCGTTATCCAGCAGGTTCGCGAAGACCTGATGGAGCCGACCCGGATCGGCTTTCAGGATCAGCGGGGCATCTGGGAGCCGTACCTGGAATCTGACGTCACGGCCGGCACCGGCCGCGACGACCTCCGCCTCCCGGACCACCTCGTCGAGGAAATCTGCCACGTCGATGCGCGTTCGGCGGAGGGGGACCACGCCGGCGTCCAATCGGGATAGATCAAGCAGTTCGGTGACCAATCGGCCGAGACGTTCGGTCTGCGTGAGCGCGGTGCGCAGGGTGTCCGGATCGGGTTGCGCCACCCTGTCGACGATGTTCTCCAGCACACCCTGCAACGCGGTGATCGGTGTACGCAGCTCGTGCGAGACGTTCGCGATCAGTTCCCGCCGCTGCCGGTCGGCGTCAGCGAGGTCGCTGGCCATCTGATTGAACGCGGTCGCCAGTTCGCCGACCTCGTCCCGGGAGGTGGCCCGTACCCGGCGGGTGTAGTCGCCGCGGGCCATCGCCTTCGCCGCCGCAGTCATTTCTCGCAGCGGTCGGGTCATCCCGTGCGCGAGTACCTGCGAGGTGAGCAGTGCGACGCCGATCGCGGTCAGTGTGGTCCCCGGCGGTGGGCTGCCGACGCCGTACGAGAAGTAGGCCATTCCGGCACCCTCGGCGGCGACGAGCAAGATGCCCAGCTTCAATTTGATCGACCGGACCGGGTCCAACGGGCGCGGTAGCAGGTCCAGCGCGCGGACGAGCCATCCCTTCACGGTCGTACCTCCAGCGCGTAACCGACCCCGTGCACGGTGCGGATCAGGTCCGCGCCCAGCTTGCGCCGCAGACCCTTTATGTGGCTGTCGACGGTACGGGTGCCGGCGCCCTCCGGCCAGCCCCAGACGTCGGCGAGAAGGCGCTCCCGGGAGAGCACCGCACGTGGTCGGCTCGCCAGGTGTACGAGCAGGTCGAACTCGGTCGGGGTGAGGTGTACCTGGACCCCGTTGCGGCGTACCCGCCGCTCGGCCTGGTTGATCTCCAGGTCGCCGAGGCGGATGGTCCGCTGGTCCTCGTGCGCGGCCACCGCGGCGCGTTCGACCCGGCGTAGCAGAGCGTGCACCCGGGCGGCGAGTTCTCGCAGCGAGAATGGTTTGGTCAGGTAGTCGTCCGCGCCGACCGCGAGACCGACCAGCAGATCCGTTTCGTCGTCGCGGGCGGTCAGCATGAGCACCGGGATCGGACGGTCGGCCTGGATGCGACGGCACACCTCCAGCCCGTCGAAACCCGGCAGCATCACATCGAGCACGACCAGGTCGGGTTTGGCGTGCTGAGCCAGGCTCACCGCCGTCGGTCCGTCACCCGCGATATCGACCGTGAACCCCTCGGTGCGCAGTCGCGCCGCCACCGCGTCGGCGATGGTCCGTTCATCCTCGACCACCAGGATCCGGCGTTTGCCGGGCCGGTCGGTTCGCTCAGTCATGGGAACCGACTTTAGGTAGCGGGTTTGGAGGGACCCGGCATGCGTTGTGAACGATCTGTGGAGATTGATGGCCCCGGACCTGTGGTGAGCCTGTTCCGACGGGCCGAGTGTG
>DASVCA010000062.1:0-15147 GCA_036381835.1 Micromonosporaceae bacterium | reverse complement strand
GACCCCGCCGCACCGGTCAAGAAGGGCTCCTTTCACCGCGGAGAACGATAAGAAGCGCCCTTTCTTACCGCTCAGGCTTGCTCGGCCAGCGGGCGGCCGTCGTAGTCGATGGCGGAGTAGAGCGCCAGCTTCTCCAGCCGGTGATACGAGTCGATCACCCGGATGGTGCCGCTCTTGGAGCGCATGACGATCGACTGGGTGTAGGCGCCGCCGTCGCGGTAGCGCACGCCGCGCAGCAGATCACCGGAGGTGATGCCGGTGGCGGCGAAGAAGCAGTTGTCCCCGGCGACCAGATCGTCGGTGGTCAGCACCCGGTCCAGGTCGTGTCCGGCGGCCTGAGCCTTCTCGCGCTCCTCGTCGTCGCGCGGCCACAGCTTCGCCTGCATCGCCCCACCCATGCACTTCAGCGCGCACGCCGCGGTGATGCCCTCGGGCGTGCCGCCGATGCCCATCAGCACATCCACGCCGGACTCCTCCCGGGCGGCGGCGATGGCACCGGCGATGTCCCCGTCGGTGATGAACCGGATGCCGGCCCCGGCCTGCCGGATCTCCCGGACCAGATCCTCGTGCCGGGGCCGGTCCAGGACGCATACCCGTACGTTGCCGGTGCTGGTGCCCTTGGCCTTGGCGATGCGCCGCAGGTTCTCGGTCACCCCGGCCTCTATGTCGATGATGTCCGCGTACGCCGGGCCAACCGCGATCTTGTCCATGTAGAAGACGGCGCTCGGGTCGAACATCGCCCCCCGTTCGGCGACGGCGAGCACGGCGATCGCGTTCGGCATGCCCTTGCTCATCAGTGTCGTGCCGTCGATCGGGTCGACAGCCACGTCGACCTCCGGCCCGGTGCCGTCCCCGACCTCCTCCCCGTTGTAGAGCATCGGGGCGTTGTCCTTCTCGCCCTCGCCGATGACGACCACACCCCGCATCGGAATCGAGTTGATCAGCTTGCGCATGGCGTCGACGGCGGCGCCGTCCCCGGCCTCCTTGTTCCCCCGACCGACCCAACGGCCGGCGGCCATGGCCGCCGCCTCGGTCACCCGGACCAGGTCCAGGGCCAGGTTACGATCCAAGCTCTGCGGGTTGTGGGTACTCGTGCTGCTCATGTCGCCTCCTCCTCGCGTTACTGCGGGGTGAGTGTGCCGAACCGGGGCGGTGGGCCGGACTCTGTCAACGATCCTGACATGCTGGAAAACCTAGTACCCCACGGGGCGTTATCGGCCCACATCGGCCAGTACCGACGCCGTGCGCGGCCGCCGGCGGCGGGAGTGGGAAGATGACGGCGTGACGTCCCCGGCCCGAACGTCAGAGCGCACCGCGAAGGACATGGCGCTGTCGCTGCTGGTCCTGCTCGTCCCGATCGCCTTGGTGCTCGGCATCTACCAGGTGTTGTTCGACGGGAGCGAGCCCGCCGCGATCGACCCCCAGCCCACCCTGGCCCAGGCCCGGGCGGCGGGCGCGTTCCCGGTGAGCGAGCCGGTCGGCCTAGGCGACGGTTGGCACCCGGTCACCGCCGCGTTCCAACAGGGGGACGGCGGGCGGACCCTGCGGCTCGGGTATCTGACCCCCGACGGCAGGGGCGTGCAGGTGGTGCAGAGCAGCGTGCCCGCCGACCGGCTGCTCCCCGCCGAGTTGGCCGACGCCACCCAGCCCGAGGGGGCGGTCGACGTGGCGGGCACGAGCTGGCAGCGCTACCGCGCCGCCGCGGGCCAACGCGCGCTGGTCCTGCTCGAACCCGACCGGACGGTGATCGTGCTCGGGTCCGCCCCCGAGGAGGAACTGCGCTATCTCGTGACGAAGCTGGTGACCTCAGGCTGACTCCCGCGCCCGGCGCGCCGCGTCGAGCCGTTCCCGGGCCCCGTCCAACCAGCGTTGACAGATATCCGCCAGCCGTTCACCGCGCTCCCAGAGCGCCAGCGACTCCTCCAGCGACGTCCCACCGGCTTCCAGCCGCTCCACCACCGCGGCCAGCTCGGCACGGGCCTGCTCGTAGCTGAGCTCCTGCTCCGGCGCGTTCGCGCCCGCCTGATCGTTCATGCCGCCCATCTAACCGTCTACCGTCGCGCGCAGCTCGCCCTCGGCGAGCCGGACCCGCAGCGGGTCGCCGGCGGTCACATCGGTCGCGGCCCGCACCACCTGACCGTCGCCGCGTTGCACGATGGCGTACCCGCGGGCCAGGGTGGCCGCCGGCGACAGGGCCCGCAGCCGGGCCAGCGTGTGCCGCAGGTCCCCGTCGGCGGCGTCGAGCCGGTGCTCCAGGCAGCGGGCGGCCCGCCCGCGCAGTGCGGCGACGTCGGCCGCGCGCTCATCCAGCATGATCTCCGGGCGGGCGAGCACCGGCCGGGAGCGCAGCGCCTCGATCCGCTGCGCCTCACGGTCCAGCAGGTGGACCACCGCTCGATCCAGTCGTTGGCGGGCGAGTCGAAGCAGCCGCGACTCCTCCGCCAGGTCCGGCACGATCCGTTTGGCCGCGTCGGTCGGGGTGGACGCGCGGTGGTCCGCGACGAAATCCACCAGCGGGGTGTCGCTCTCGTGGCCGATCGCGCTCACCACCGGGGTGCGGCAGGCGAAGACAGCCCGGCACAGCGCCTCATCGGAGAAGGGCAGCAGATCCTCGACGCTGCCGCCTCCTCGGGCCAGCACGATCACATCGACGCTTTCGTCGGCGTCGAGCACCTTCAGCGCCTCGACGATCTGCGGCACCGCGGTCGGCCCCTGCACCGCCACGTTGATGACGCGGAACCGCACGGCCGGCCACCGGCGTCGAGCGTTGGTCAGCACGTCCCGTTCGGCGGCCGACGCCCGGCCGGTGATCAGGCCGACCTGGTTCGGCAGGAACGGCAGCGCCCGCTTGCGTGCCCGGTCGAAGAGCCCTTCCGCGGCCAGCAGCCGCTTCAGTTTCTCCAGCCGGGCCAGGAGCTCGCCGAGGCCGATCTGACGGATCTCGTCCGCCCGCAGGCTCAGCGTGCCGCGCGCCGCGTAGAACTCCGGTTTGGCGTGCAGCACCACCCGGGCGCCCTCGGCGAGCCCGGGGGCCCCCGCGTCGAGCACATCCCGGTTGGTGGTGACGGTGAGGCTGAGGTCGGCCGACGGGTCGCGCAGGGTGAGGAAGACGGTGGCCGTGCCCGGACGCCGGACGATCTGGGCCACCTGCCCGTCGACCCAGACCCAGCCCAACCGGGAGATCCACGCGCTCAGCTTCTGACTCACCACGCGGACCGGCCACGGCTCCTCCCGGCTGCTCCGTGGGAGATCGGCATGCGTCACCCGGCCAGCGTACGGCCGCCGGACGACACGACGGCGGTGCGGCAGCACGTAGGATGGCCTCGTGACCGAGGCTGCGACTCCCAAACGTGTACTCCTGGCCCGGCCCCGCGGCTACTGCGCCGGTGTCGATCGGGCCGTGAAGACCGTGGAGGAGGCGCTGCGGCTCTACGGGCCGCCGATCTACGTACGCAAGCAGATCGTGCACAACAAGCACGTGGTGTCCACCCTTGAGCAGCGTGGCGCGATCTTCGTCGACGAGAACGACGAGGTGCCCGAGGGCTCGATCGTCGTCTTCTCCGCCCACGGGGTCGCCCCCGAGGTATACGAGCAGGCTCGGCGGCGCTCGCTGAAGGCGATCGACGCGACCTGCCCGCTGGTGACCAAGGTCCACCAGGAGGCCCGGCGGTTCGCGGCCGAGGACTACGACATCCTGCTCATCGGCCACGAGGGGCACGAGGAGGTCATCGGCACCGCAGGTGAGGCCCCGCAGCACATCCAGCTGGTGGACGGCCCGGCCGCGGTCGACGAGGTGACCGTCCGGGATCCGGCCAAGGTCGTCTGGCTGTCGCAGACGACGCTGTCGGTGGACGAGACCATGGCGACGGTGGACCGGCTGCGGGAGCGCTTCCCTCTGCTGCAGTCGCCGCCCAGCGACGACATCTGCTACGCGACGCAGAACCGCCAGCAGGCGGTGAAGCGCATCGCGGGCGAATGCGACGTGGTGATCGTGGTCGGCTCGCGCAACTCGTCGAACTCGGTCCGGCTGGTGGAGGTGGCGCGCGACGCCGGCGCGCCGGCCGCCTACCTGGTGGACTACGCGGCCGAGATCCGTGACGAGTGGTTGGCCGGCGCGACCACGGTCGGGTTGACCTCGGGTGCCAGCGTGCCGGAGGAGCTGGTCGTCACGGTGCTCGATCACCTCGCGGAACGCGGCTTCACCGACGTCAGCGAGGTGACCACCGCCGAGGAACGGCTCGTCTTCGCGCTGCCCCGGGAGTTGAAGCGCGACCTGCAGGCGGCCGAGGGACGGCGGGCCTCAGCGTCCGCCGCGGTGGCCGGCGCCGACACCGACTGACGCCAGCCGCCGGTGGGAACGGCCGCGCCGGGGACCGGAACGGCCGGCCGGCCGGTAGCGTCGTATCCGGTATGAGAGCCATCCGGATCACCATCATCGCGGCGCTGACCGGAGCGCTGCTGGCCGGCTGCGGCCAGGCCGAATCCGGGGCGCCGCCGACCGGCTCGGGAGCGGAATCCATGACCTCACCCACCCAGCCCGGTGCCGACCCGACCCCGACGACGCCCGCGCCGACCCCGTCGACTCCAGTCCGGCCGACCGGCCCGTCCGGTGCCGGGGTGCCACCCGTCAACGAGTCGCCCACGCCCGGCGGCGGACAACCGGGCGCACCGATCGTGCTGACCGGCACGATCCGGGAAGGCGTGGAGCAGGGCTGCCTGCTGCTGGACGACTACCTGCTGGTCGGCGGCCCCCGCGACGTGCTGCGTGCGGGTGCCCGAGTGGTCGTCACCGGACACCCCGACCCGAACCTGATGACCACCTGCATGCAGGGCACGCCGTTCTTGGTGGCGAGGGCTCAACCGGCCTGACCGTCGGGGAGTTACCCGGCGCGCGGCGTCACCCCGTGCCCGTCGGCCAGCTCCGGTGCTTGAACCTGCCGCGGTGCCACCTCCAGTTGCGGCGGGGTGGCCAATTCGTCGTCCGACACGCCGAGCCCGGCGAGTCTGCGGGCGCTGACCAGCACCCGTGACTCCAGGGAGCCGACCGCGCGGTTGTAGGCGGCAACGGCGCTGCCCAGCGAGTTGCCCAGCTTCGTGACGTGGTCGCCGAGGGTCGCCAGCCGGCCGTAGAGCTCGCGGGCCAGGGCGTGCACCGCGGCGGCGTTGCGGGCCAGCGCCTCCTGCCGCCAGGCGTACGCCACGGTACGCAGCAGGGCGATCAGCGTCGCCGGAGTCGCCAGCACCACGTTGCGGGCGAAGGCGTACTCCAGCAGCGCGGGATCGCGTTGCAGCGCGGCGTCGAGGAACGGGTCGGCGGGCACGAACAGGACCACGAACTCCGGTGTCTGGTCGAACGCCGACCAGTACGACTTCGCCGCCAGCGCGTCGACGTGCCCGCGCAGGTGCTTGGCGTGGGTCTGAAGGTGGCGGTCCCGTTCCGGTTCGGTGCGGGCCTCCATGGCGGACAGGTACGCGTCGAACGGTGCTTTCGCATCGACCACCACCGACCGGCCGCCGTGCAACCGGACCACCAGGTCGGGCCGTACCCCTTTGTGTTCGGTCGCGGCGTTGACCTGCTCCTCGAAGTCGCAGTGCTCGACCATGCCGGCCGCTTCCACGATCCGGCGGAGCTGGTGCTCGCCCCAGCGTCCGCGCACTTGCGGGGTGCGCAGGGCCGCGACCAGTTGTTTGGTCTCGGTGCGCAGTTCGTCGGAGACGGCCGTCATCGAACGAACCTGCTCGCGCAGTTCCGCGTACGCGTCGACCCGGTCTCGCTCCAGTTCGGCGACCCGCTGTTCGTAGCGGCGCAGCGTATCCTGCAGCGGGGCCACGGCCCGGGTGACCGCGTCGTGCGACTGGGCGGCCGCCTCGTACGACAGGGCGCGCAGTGACTGCTCCAACCTCGTCTCGCCCTGCTGCGCCGCGCGCAGCGTCGCGTCGAGCCGGGCGATCTCGGCCGCGGACCGGGCGCGGGCCGCCAGCCAGCCGAGCGCGGCACCCGCGGCGAGGCAGACCACCACCACGGCGAGTGTTGTTGCGTCCACGCCGCGAGCCTGCCAGAGCGGTACGACAGGTCCTACGCACCGGGCCGGTGCTCGTGTGCCAACAGCCAGCGTTTGACGGGCAGCCCCCAGCGGTAGCCGCCGAGGGAGCCGTCGGTGCGCAGTACCCGATGGCAGGGGACGAACAGGGCAGCGGCGTTGCGAGCGCAGGCGGTTGCCGCCGCACGCACCGCGCGCGGCCGGCCGGCCAGTTCGGCGAGCCCGGTGTAGGACACCGGGTCACCGGGTTTGATCTCGCGCAGCACCTGCCAGGCGTGTGACATGAACGGGCCGTCGGTGTGCTGTTCGACCGGGATCTGATCGATGGCCGCCAGCTCGCCGGCCAGGTACCGCCGGACGGCGTCGGTGACCGGGCCGAGGTCCGGGCGGGGGCGCACCGGGGCGCGCAGCGTCGGATGGATCGCGGCCAGCAGCGCGTCGATGTCGGCGGTGAAGCCGGCGGCGCGGACCGCGCCGTGCTGGCTCACGATGATGCTGAACGGGCCGGTCGGGGTGGCCAGGGTCGTGCTGTTCACATCGATCTCCAGAGTCTGATCACCGCGTACGAGCGCCAGGGGCGCCAGCGTACGGAACGTTCGTCGAGGGCCGTGGCGTGGTCGGGCAGGCCGAGGGCGGCGGCCCCGCGCCGCACGGCCGCGTCGGTGGGGAGGAAGACGTCCGGGTCGCCCAGGGCGCGCATCGCGACGTACCGCGCGGTCCACGGGCCGATGCCGGGTAGCGCGACCAGTCGCCGTACCGCTTCGTCCCGGTCCGTGCCCGGGTCCAGGTCGAGGGTGCCGGCGCAGATCGCGTGGGCCACGGCTCGGATGGTCGCCCGGCGGGCGGCCGGCATCGGGAAGGCCTGTTCCGGTAAGGCCAGGATCTCTTCGGGGGAGGGGAACGGCCGCAGCTTCGACCACCCGCTCCCCGCAGCGTGCTGATCGTGAGGTTGTCGCGGGGCGACGATCCGGGACAGCGCCGTCCGGGCCGCGGCCACCGAGATCTGCTGTCCGACGATGGCACGGACGGCCGTCTCGAAGCCGTCCACCGCGCGGGGGACCCGAATCCCGGGTTCCTTCCCGACCGGGGCCGTCAGCGCCGGATCGGCGGCCAGGGTCTCGTCGACCGCCTCCGGGTCGGCGTCGAGGTCCAGCAGATGACGGCAGCGTGCCACCGCGGGGGTGAGGTCGCGTACGTCGGTCAGGCGCAGGGTGGCGGCGACGTGGCCGGGTCGCGGGGTCAGCTCGATCACCGCCGGTCCGTGCGGCAGGCGCAGACCCCGCCGGTACGCGCCGTCCACCACCTCCTCGACCCCCGGTACGGCACGGGATGCCAGGAACTCCATCAGCGCTTCGCCGTGCAGCGGTGGCCGGTAGGCGAGACGGAGCGAGACCGTCCCCGCGCCGCCGGTGCCCGGTCGGTCGTGTCGGCGTAGTTCACCGGGCGGCGCGCCGTAGACCTCGCGGAACGTCTGGTTGAACTGGCGTACGCTGCGGAACCCCGCGGCGAAGGCGATCTCCGAGACCCTGAGGTCGGTCGTCTCGACCAGGATCCGCGCGGTCTGTGCCCGCTGCGCGCGGGCCAGGGCGAGGGGGCCGGCGCCGAGCTGCGCGGTGAGCAGCCGGTGCAGGTGCCGTTCGGTGTAGCCCAGCCGGCGGGCGAGTCCGGGCACGCCGTCCCGGTCCACCACCCCGTCGGCGATGAGCCGCATCGCCCGGCCCACCACGTCGGCTCGCAGATCCCACTCGGGGGATCCGGGTACGGCGTCCGGGCGGCAGCGGCGGCAGGCGCGGAATCCGGCCTGCTGCGCGGCGGCGGCCGACGGGTAGAAGCGGACGTTCTCCCGTTTGGGGGTGACCGCCGGGCAGGAGGGTCGGCAGTAGATGCCAGTCGATGTCACAGCGGTGTAGAACCAGCCGTCGAATCGCTGGTCGCGGCTGCTGACGGCCCGGTAGCACCGTTCGAAGTCAAGCTCCACGTAGTCGATACTGCCGCTTCACCACGCTGATCTCTCGCGGGATTCGGACGTGACGGTGCGGCGCGCTCGTCCACGGCCGGGCGGGTATGCGGGGGCCCGGTCTTGCGGCCGGGCCCCCGACGGTACGGCTACCAGCCGAAGCCGGCGCCGTAGGAGACGGCGGCGAGCACCTGCTGGCCGCTGGTGTTCGGGTGGAAGTAGTCCCAGCCGGAGAGGTGGCTGAGGGTGAACGGGTAGTTGAATACCGCGTTTCCGTCGAACTTGCAGTTGGTGCCGTAGGCGGCGCAGGCCTGGGCCAGTTGGGTGTTGTAGTCGATCACACGCTGTCGGACCCGGTTGCGGCGGTCGACGTCGGCCTGGGCGGTGGAGGTCGGGTTGGCGAGCATCGACTGGCAGATGCCGAAGAAGGACCAGGCGGTGCGCGCGCTCGAGCTGTCCTTGCCGACGTACCACAGCCGGTAGATGTCGGGAATGCTGATCACGAACACCTTGGCGTTGGGCAGGCCGGACTTGAGTCGGGCGAGTGCCGAGTCGATGTTGGCGCGGAAGGTGCTGACCGGGGTCATGGTCGACTCGGAGCTGGTGCAGGCGTCGTTCGCGCCGATCAGCATGGTCACGTACTGCACGTTCTGCGAGACGGCGGTGCTCGCCTGGCCGGGCATGTCGGCGGACTTGGCGCCGGAGCGGGCGTCGTTGTAGTTGCGTCCGCTGATCGCCGAGTTCTTGGCGAGGATTCGCAGGTAGTGGCTGTTGACGGTGGAGTAGTCACCGGTGCTGAACGAGCGCGAGGTGCAGTCGACGTACCAGCCGCAGGCGTTGAAGCCGCGGGTGATGGAGTCGCCCATGCTCGCCATCGAGCTGGGTGGCGGGCCGGGGTCGGCGGTGGCCGGGGTGGCGGCGAGCAGCAGCGCTGCCACGGCGGCCGATAGGACGGTGAGAGTGCGACGTGCGAGGGACATGCGGACCTCCGGACGGGTAACCGTTGTGACCTCGATCACGGAGTATAAATATTCCGACCTATCGATAGAAGACGTGCGTGGTGAACGGATCGGAGTGACCGAAAAAGGGCGGGGCGGCGGGTGAGAACCCGCCGCCCCGCGACCGCCGGATCAGAAGCCGGCGACGTTCAGCAGCTTCTCCTGGATGCCGTCCGGGTCACCGGCCGGCCAGAGGTAGTCCGTCGTGCCCGCGGCCTGCAGAGCGGACTTGACGGTGGCGGGAGAGGCCGTGGGGTGGGTGGCCTTGTACAGCGCGGCCCCACCCGCAGCGTGCGGGCTGGCCATCGACGTGCCGGAGATGGTGTTGTAGCCACCGCCCTTCCAAGTGGACAGGATGCAGACGCCGGGCGCCATCAGGTCGACGTCGGCACCGTAGTTGGAGAAGTCGGCGATCGTGTCGTCGACGTCCGAGCGGCAGGTCGGGGAGGCGCCACCGCCGGGCAGACCGTTGAAGTCGGCCAGCGCGCTGACGGTGATCACCTCGTCGTACGTGGCCGGGACGAAGGTGGCCGCGTTGGCGGCGGAGTTGCCGGCGGCGACGACGTAGGTGACCCCGGCGGCGACGGAGTTGCAGATCGCCTCGTGCATGGCGTCGGTGTTGCTCCCGCAGGTGCTGTCCGATCCGGAGCCGCCGAGGCTCATGTTGGCGACCTCGATCTCGTCGGCGTGCGCCGTCACGTAGTCGATGCCGCAGATGACGTCGGACCACGAGCCGCTGCCCCGGTTGTCGAGGACCCGCACCGGCCAGACCCGGGCGCCGGGGGCGACGCCCACCACGCCGTCGCCGTTGTCCAGCGCGCCGATCGTGCCGGCCACGTGGGTGCCGTGCCCGTTGCCGTCGTCGGCGTTGCGCCCGGTGGAGCAGTTCTTGGCACCCGCCGTGTAGACGTTCAGGTCGGGGTGGTCGAGGTCGATGCCCGTGTCGATCACGGCCACGTCCACGTCGACCCGGTCGTCGACGCCGTCGATGTTGGCGGTCGGGCTCAGCTCGGCGTCGATCCGGTCGATGCCGGTCGGCATCGTCTGGGCCGTCGCGGTGACCACGCCGTCGGGCTGCACGAACAGCACGCGGGAGTCCTTGGCGATGCGGGCCGCGGCGGTGGCGCTCATCTTCGCCGCGTAGCCGCGCAGCGCGTGCTGGTAGACGTGGCTGACGCTGACGCCGTGGGTCTGCGCGTGCGCGGCGGAGACCGCCGAGGGGCTCGCGGTGTCACGCAGGACCACGATGTAACCGCCGGTCGCCCCGGTGTCCGGGGCGGCGTGCGCCCCGGACACCGGGGCGACGGTGATGACGAGGCCGGCGAGGAGTGCCGCGCCGAGCGTGGTACGCATGTGCGTCTTCCTCTCCTGAAAGACCGCTGTCTATGCGGATGGTTGCTCGACCTTGGCATGGCGGTGGCGGGACTGCCAAGATCGCCAACGATATATTTAGATAACTGATTGATTACGATTTAGTCACGAACCCGGTTCGGTTACACAAGGTTCGACTACCGACGCGTTCCGCCTATCTCCGGTGGTCGGCGCGCCGAACCCGGGTCCCGGAACGCCGCGTAGACTGGCGGCCCGTGAGTCTCACCATCGGCATCGTCGGCCTGCCCAACGTCGGCAAGAGCACCTTGTTCAACGCCCTGACCAAGAACGACGTGCTCGCCGCGAATTATCCGTTCGCCACCATCGAGCCCAACGTCGGGGTGGTCGGCCTGCCGGACGAGCGCCTGCAGAAGCTCGCGGAGATCTTCGACTCCGAGCGGATCGTGCCGGCCCCCGTGTCGTTCGTCGACATCGCCGGTCTGGTCAAAGGGGCGTCGAAGGGTCAGGGTCGGGGCAACGCCTTCCTGGCCAACATCCGGGACGCGTCCGCGATCTGCCAGGTCGTGCGAGCCTTCTCCGACCCGAACGTGGTGCACGTCGAAGGCAGGGTCTCACCGGCTGACGACATCGAGACGATCAACACCGAGCTGATCCTCGCCGACCTGCAGACGATCGAGAAGGCGCTGCCCCGGTTGGAGAAGGAGGCGAAGGTCAAGAAGGACCGGGCGCCGGTCCTCGATGCGGTACGCGCGGCCGCCGGGGTGCTCGACAACGGGGTGACCCTGTACGCGGGGGCGCGGGACGCGGGCATCGACGTCACGCTGCTGCGCGAGCTGCACCTGCTGACCACCAAGCCGTTCCTGTACGTCTTCAACGTCGACGAGGCCGAACTCGGCAACACCGAGTTCCTCGACGAGATGCGCAAGCTGGTCTTCCCGGCCGAGGCGGTGTTCATCGACGCCAAGATCGAGTCGGAGCTGATCGAACTGCCCGAGGAGGAGGCCCGGGAACTGCTGGAATCAATCGGCCAGCCCGAGCCCGGGCTCAACCAGCTCATCCGGGTCGGGTTCCGCACGCTCGGACTGCAGACCTTCCTCACCGCCGGCCCCAAGGAGGCGCGTGCCTGGACCATCCCGGTCGGGGCCACCGCACCCGAGGCCGCCGGCGTCATCCACTCCGATTTCCAGCGCGGCTTCATCAAGGCCGAGATCGTCTCGTACGAGGATCTGCTGCTCGCCGGTTCGCTGGCGGCGGCCCGAGCCGCCGGCAAGGTCCGAATGGAGGGCAAGGACTACGTCATGCAGGACGGCGACGTGGTCGAGTTTCGCTTCAACGTCTGAACCAGCCACGTTCCGCCTGCTCACGCGGTTCCTCCACTCGCCGGGGGCACACCTGGGGCACACGACCAAGCGTGTCGTCTATCGCCCGCCGGGTCCGTTCCTCGGAATCCGGCATCAGATGCCCGTACGTCGACAGAACGAGCGTGGCATTCTCGTGCCCCAGCCGCTCGGCCACCACGATGACCGACTCGCCCTGCATGAGCAGCACCGAGGCGTAGTGATGCCGGAGATCATGCGTGGGCGTCCCAACCGGTAGACCGGGTTTCCGCCTGAGGGCCTGTCGTTCGTGTATAGAGCGACGGCACCGCGTAGGGTCGCGGGCGGACTACGCGAAGGAGAAGAGCGTGGGCAAGGTCATCGTGATTGAACACTTGACGCTTGACGGTGTGATGCAGGCCCCAGGGCATCCGGATGAGGACCTCCGTGACGGCTTCATGTACGGCGGCTGGGCGAACCGAGCCCAGGATCCAGCCATGCAACAGGTGATGAGCGAACGCATGTCGAACGCCTGGGCCCTGTTGACCGGCCGAACGACGTACGAGCGCTTCGCGGACTACTGGCCAAAGCAGGAGCCCAACCCGTTCACCGAGGCGCTCAACCGCGTCCAGAAGTACGTGGCCTCCACCACCCTGCGCGAACCGCTGCCGTGGCAGAACTCGACGCTCCTCAAGGGCGACGCCGCGGAGGCGGTGGCCGCCCTCAAGAAGGAGTTGCCTGAAAACCTTGTGGTGTTCGGCAGCGGCGTCTTGGTCCGGTCCCTGATGCCACGGCGCCTCGTTGACGAGTTTGTCCTTCTGATCCACCCGCTGACGCTGGGATCGGGCCGGCGGCTGTTCCCGGACTCCGAGGCGAGCCTGTCCGCCTTCCGCTTGGTCGACTCGACGACGACCAACACCGGCGTGATCATAACCGTCTACCAGCCCATTGCGGAGTCAGCAGAAAGTCAGCGAACGCTCTAGCACGCTGCCGCCGCAGATGGCGCTAGGACCTTCACGTTCGGTTGCTCATCAACCCTCGATGACCGTAACCGCCGAACATCGACACGTATCGAGAAGCTGGCCTGACCGGGCTCAACCTGCTACGCCGCAGGTCTGGGGAGACCCGGTCCTAGTTTCGCTTCAACGTCTGAAACCGCGACTGCGCCCGCCACCCGTATCCGAGAATCGAGGGACGATGCGAAGGATATTGGGTTGAGGTGAGCACCGGTGCCGACGCTTGTGTGTGGATCATCGTGGCCGGTACGGCGATGGCCATGCTGGCGCTCTCCGGTAGCCTGACTCTGATTCTTCCCGAGCGCGTCTTCAACCGGGTGATCCTCCCGCTGGTCGCGTTAGCCGCTGGATCCCTGCTCGGTGGTGCTCTTTTCCATCTGCTGCCCGAGGCGATCGCGGCGCTGGGGAACAACCTTGTCGTCTACGTCTGGCTGGCCGGTGGGCTATCTGATTCTGATCGCCGACGCCTTGCACAACCTCATCGGCGGCTTGGCCATCGGGGCGGCGTTCGTCGCCGATATCCGTCTTGGCATCGTCACCTGGCTCATCGCCGCGGCCCACGAGATACCGCAGGAGATGGGTGATTTCGGGATTCTCATCCACAGCGGCTGGAAGCGATCCCGCGCGCTGGTTTGGAATGTCGTTTCGGCATCGACGGTTCTCGTCGGGGCTCTTGCCGCCTACGGCCTGTCAGAGCATATCGAGATCACTATTCTGATCCCATTCGCCGCGGGCAACTTCATCTATATCGCACTGGTCGATTTGCTGCCCGAACTGACCACGAAGCCCGCAGCCCATGAGAAGACCATCCATACCCTGGGCTTCCTCGCCGGGCTGACCCTGTTGTGGGGCGTCGCCGTACTGGCCTGACGGCGATTCAGGCGGTCACGGCCGCCGCCGCGTCAACCGGCCGCTCGGGCGAGGAAGGCGACCTGCCAGTCCGACCGGGTCTCGCCGTCCAGCCAGAGCTCCCAGACGTACCGTCCGGGCGACAGGAACAGCGGCGGGATGCCGGCGGCGATCGGGGCGTCCAGCATGATGCCGTGCGGGGCCCCCGCCGGTCGACCGACCTCCACGTCGCCGGTTACCTCCACCGCCGCGGCCTGCCCGTTCCCCACCTGCTGCCGCACGGGCTGGCCGTCGCCGTCGACCAGCCGCAGCCGGAACGGGATTTTGCGGTTGGCCTCCGTCCACGGCACCTGGAGCAGCACCGCCAGTGCGGACGGCTGGGTCGGGGTGATGGTGATGCTCCAACCGCCGCCGGAGATGAACAGCTTGCCGTCGGCGACCTGGGCGTGGTCGGCGAGCATCATGGTCACGCGGAACTGGGTAGCGGTCACGGGCGCTCCAAGGGGTGGGACGCTGGCCTCCCTACCATAGACGATCATCGTGATATCTGGCGACCGGATCCGCGCGGCGATGTCACCGTCGCCGGGGCTTCGGTGGGGGCTGCGGGGCCGGCTGACGACGGCGAGGGAGATGCGCAGGCCGGTCAGCGTGTGCCGAGCACCGCCCGGTAGGCGTCCTCGATGCGAGCCGCGAGGGTCACGTCGTTCTCCGTGATGCCGTCCTCGTTGTTCGAGCCGAGCTTGATGTGGGTCAGCCCGTCGGCCCGGCGGATCTGCGGGCGCAGATGCAGGGCGTCGGCGACCACCTTGATCCGTTCGGTCAACGCCGCGTGTTGCGCATCGTCGAGGTGCAGTACCCGGGTGATCTGTCGGCCGTCCTGACTCCAGCCGCTGAGCACGGTGAGCGCGTCGCTGAGATAACTGCGTGCCCCCCGTCCGCGCCATAGCGCACGCATCGCTACACCTCCCCGGCGCCGTATCCGGCTCGTGGCCAAATCGTCGCCGTCTCGTTGCGTTTTGTTCGGTGCCTTAGTCTTCCCAACCGACCGGGTGTGTGTCCACGGCTACACTTCCCGCATGTCCTGGCCTAGCGTCGCGCGGACAACACCCGAACGACCGATTGTTCTGGCACGCTGAACGCTCGTGCACACCGAACGAACGACTCCGGTAACGATCGTGGGCGCGGCGATCATCGCCGCGGGAAGGGTCCTGGCGTGCGCTCGGGCCAACCCGCCGCAGGTCGCGGGCATGTGGGAGTTCCCGGGTGGCAAGGTCGAGCCGGGTGAGACCGAGGAGGCCGCACTCGTCCGCGAGTGCCTGGAAGAGCTGGGTGTCCGGATCGAGGTCGGCGAGCGGGTGGGGGACGACACGCCGATGGCGGAGGGCCGGTTCGTGTTGAAGGTCTACTCGGCCCGCCTCGTGGACGAGGAGACTCCGCAGCCGCTGGAGCACGCCGAGTTGCGCTGGCTGGCCGCCGACGAACTCGACAGCGTCCCCTGGCTGCCGGCGGATGCGCCGATCGTGGCGGCCCTGCCGTCGCTGCTGGCTCGGTCGGCGAACGGTCCCGCGCCGCGCCGGCCGGGCTGACCGGCGATCCGAGCCGGTAGGTGCGTTGGGCCGGTGGCGGCACCGCCACCGG
>DASVCA010000061.1:0-14179 GCA_036381835.1 Micromonosporaceae bacterium | reverse complement strand
GTGTCCTCGACAACCCACCGCACCTCATCGGAGTCATCCCCGTAGTGGTTCAACTTCGACGTCGCGTTGACCCACTCCCCGTCCACCAACGTCTCGGTGGTGAACGCCCGGAACCGGAGAGCCGGATCCAACGTCCACGTCCGCCGCGCGTCACCGAGCTGCTGCCGGTGGATGAGATCGTTAGCGAAGTACGTGTTGGTCAGCCCGTCCGGCAACTGCGTCGTACGGCCGAACGCGTCGTACACATAACCGGCATCGGTGAGCCGGTCAGCGGTGTCGTAGGTATGGTCGTCCTCCGCATCAGCCGCGTCCTCGTCACAGGAACCATCGGCGGCCGGATTGAACGTCGCCTTCCGCGTACGGTTACTCCGATCGTCGTACGTGTAGGTACGGGTGACACAGCCAGCCGTGATAGCACTGTCATGCCGGGTCTTCGTCAACCGACCCAACCCGTCATAGGAGTAGTTCTTGCTACCGCCGGTGTAGGAGTGATTCACCCACTGCCCGGCGGTGTTCTCAACCACCGATTCGGAGTAGATGACGGTGCCGTCGGAGTCCCGCGTGTAGGTCCGCTCCACCGGCTGCCGGTTGGCATCCAACCGGTCGGTGCGCGTCAGGCCGCCCGGATAGGTCATCTCGACCAACTGACCGTCCGGTGAGTACTTCGCGGTGAAGGTACCGGCAACGCTGTCGGTGACGCTGGTCAACAACCCGCGTGGCTCGGCGACTCGGTCGTAGGCGAACGTGGCGTACCCGGTCGGGTCGGACACCTTCGCCGGCTTGCCGAACCGGTCGAACTCGTTGACCGTCACCCCGCCATCAGCATCCGTGTAGGAGGCCAGCCGGCCGAGCAGGTCGTACTCGCGGATGATGGTGGCACCGTTCATGGTGGTTTGGGTGACGTCACCAGAGGTCGGGCTGTAGGCCGTGGTGACCGCTCCGACCGCCACCCCCTCATCGGAGGTGATCTCCGTGCTGACCACCCGGGTCGCCGCGTCGTACATGGTCGTGGTCGTCCGGGCTTTACCGCCTGCGGTCTCCGTGACCACCGCCTCGTCGCCGTAGCGGGTGTACTCCACCACCCGACGGACCGGCAGCTCCGTGGTCATCCGTGCCGGATCGTGCCCGGTGACCGCGCCGACCGCCCGGGTCACGCACGGCTCCCCCGCCCATTCGGGCCTGTCACCGCAGGCACCGTCCTGCGCGTTCGGCCCGGCCGTGTAGTAGATGACCTCCTGGGCCCTCGCGTCGGAGCCGTCCGAGCCGATACCCCACGACTTCAGCACCCGGCCCGCGGCGTTGTACACCACGTACGCAGTCAGGTTCCGGCCGCCCGGGCCCGCGTCGGCGATCACCTTCGTCGGGGTCTTCAACACCCAGCCGGAGACACCGCCGTATTCGGCGTCGTAGCCATTCTTGCTGATCCGTACGTCGGCGTCGGGGTATCCGACGATCTGGATCCCCTCGCGCTCCGTGGTGAGCAGGTGGTAGATCGCGCCGTCCGGTTTGCCCTCGTCATACGTGTTGACCGTGCGTGAACGGCCGATGACGGTTGAGCCGGCAGGGATCGCCTCCAGCGAGCCTTCGCCGTCGGGGTCGGCGACGTCGTTCTCCAGCACCACGGTCATGGTCGGACCGAGGGTTTCGATCAGATCGATGCCGTCGGCGCTGTACTTGTTGATGGTCGACAGGGCCAGGGCCCGAGTGGCGGTATCCGACTCGGCGAGGCCGAGTTCGGCCAGATACTGCTCGGCGTTCGGCAGGAGTCCGAGCGCTAGGGCCCGATCGGTGGCCTCCAGGGTGCGGACCACGTTGCCGAACCGGTCGTACTCCTGGGTGTCAATGTGACCACCGGGGGTGGCGGTGTTGACCTCCTTACCGCCGGCGCTGAGATAGTGCACCGTGGCGTACGGGTAGCCGCTGGGCCCGGGCGAGGTCGGGGTGGCGCTGTTGCGACCGGGGTTGTCCTCCGGGCCGAAGATGGCCGTGGCGTCGGTGGGGAGGTCGACCTGACCCCAGGTGGCGATGGAGGCGGGCCCCAGGTTGTAGGGGCCGCCCGCGCCCTGGGTCAGCGGCACGTTGTAGACGACGTTGGTCGCGAGCTCGCCGTCGGTGACGGTCGTGGAGCCCTGCTGCAGGGCGGCGCGGCGCACCCGCAGCAGCCGGCCCGGGTGCTCGTCCCCGGCCAGGTCGGCGACCTGATCGGCGGTGAGGGCCTTGCCGTAGATGCGGACGTCGTCGATGCCACCGTGCCAGATGTTGGTGGCGGCACCGGCCCACTTGGCCCGGCCGACGACGTAGTTGCCGGTGGCGTTCCAACCGCCGGTCGCCGCGGTGGTCGCCTGCGGCACGCCGTTGACATACAGCGTCATCTTGCCGGTAGCGGTGTCGTAGACCCCAGCCAGATGGGTCCACTGCCCGAGGATCGGAGCCGTGTCCGACGTGGCCCGGATCGGGGTGGCCGAGTCGCTGTCCGAGGTGACCCGGGAGAACGCCCACAGGTCGATGGCGGCGACGTAGTTGAGGAAGAAGCCACTGGTGCGGGAGCCGTCCTTCGATACCGCGGTGCGGTTGACCGACTTGTCGGTGAGCCGCACCCACGCCGAGACGGTGTAGGAAGAGGTGTTGGACAGGGCCGTACCGGCAACACTGATCTGCTGGCCGGTCCCCCCGGTGAACGTCGCCGCCCGGTCGGCCGGGTTGTCCGGGTCGTTGCCCTGCCCCCAACCGACCCCACTGGCCATGGTGCCGTTACGGCCCGAGCCGGACGAGTCGGCCACCGTGGTACCGGTCCCCTCGTCCAGATCCCACCGCAGTGCGGCGGAGTCCACATCCGGGTTGCCGTAGTCGAACATCCACGGCAGTTCACCGGGCGGGGTCACCTTGGTGACCCGGCCAGCGGCGTACTCGTAGGTGGTCTTCAGCGCCGGGCTGATCCGCGGGTCCCACACCTCCCGCAGCTGCCCCAGATTGTCGTACGCATACCGGGTGATCACCGTCGCGGTCACCGCCGAGGTGTCCGGGTCCCACGTCCACAACTTCACCGCCGAGACCCGGTCGGTGTAGTCGCCGAAGACGCTTTGGCTCAGCCCAGGGGTGGTGCTGGTGGCGTACTCGTATTCCAGGACCTCGCAGCCGCGGACGGGCACCGCCGTGGTGCAGTGGTTGGTGTCGTCCACGCCCGGCTCAACGGGGTTGATCAGCTTTTTCAGCAGCAGCCGGTTGCCGGTGGTGTCGTAGATGTAGCGGGAGGTGGTGTGCGATTCCGGGGTCCAACTGGAGGTGGCCGCCCACAGCCCACCCTGCTGGGTGAACTCGGTGGTGGTGCCGTCGATCTCCGACAGCCGGTAGCTGCTGCCGACCTTGCTCAGCACCAGACCCTCCGCACCCGGTTCCGGGGTGAAGCTGACCCCGTCCGGGTTCTTGGCGAAGGTGATCCAGCCGCCGCCGATGGTGTTGACCCGGGCCAACGACGGCTCGGGGAAGGTGATCGTGGTGTAGTCCACGTCGGCGGCGCCGCCGGTGGCCCCACCGCTCCAGGACGGGCCGAACGGGGCGACGATCTCAGTGAAGGAGAGGTTGTCCCAGTAAACCTTGCGTCCAGAGCCGCCTTGCATGCCGTTGTAAAGCCGGAAGAACGCCTCCGTCGCTCCCTCCGGCACGGTCATGTCCACCGACAGCTCCTGCCACCCGTCCGTGTAGGCGGCCATCGGCGAGGCCACCTCGACATAGGACGAGCCCGTCTTGTAGAAGCCGACGATCCGCAACCCGCGCGAGGCGTGAGCGGGCACCAATCCGGTGGCGGCCGGCACATAGATCCAACCGGTCATCCGGTACGTCTTGCCGGGTGTCATGCCCAGCCGCAACCCACCGTTGTCACCACCGACCGCCACATAGGTGTCGCTACCGCTGACCGGGGTGATCTCCAATGAGTCGACGGGTGTGATCTCGCCCTGCCCACGTGCTGTCGACCTAGCCGCGGCCGAGGTGGACGGCACGGTGAACCCAGTCAGATCGGTAGAAATTTGCTGCTGGTTGGCGGTCAGCCGCTGCGCCATCGGCTGGTAACCATCGGTCGGCTTACGCGACGACGACGCCCGGGACACCGACAGACCCAGCTCATCCGCATCTGTCGACGACAACGAGTAGTCGCCGGTGAGCAGGTTCACCGAACCGGGGCCGATCTCGTCGGTGGCGGCACCGTCCCCACTGGAATCGACCGTGATCCGCACCCACGGGGTGGCGTACGCGGGTGTGTTCCCGGTACTGGTGTAAAGCTGGGCGCGTACCTCCACCACCCCGCCGACCAGACCCAGAGTGTCGGTGGCGTTCCACACGGCATAGCCGCCCAGCGCGGAGAGGCTGACCGGGCTGGCCGCGGTCGCGGTGATCGGGGCGCCGGTCGCCGAGGTCAGGTTCGCCGACGGCACCGCCATCGTCGCCCCGCCCGGCCCACGCCGATACTCGAAGTACGCCCGCGTGTACCCGGCCACGGGCGTGGTGATCTCCAGTTTGGTGCGCTTGACAACCGTCGCCCCGGGCAGCGGCTGCGCCAAGGCGGCCTCGCCCGCTTCGAAGACGTACAGATTCGGGCTGGACAGGTTACCGGCGGAATCCTTCGCCTGAACCGTCAACGTACGGTGCCCGTCTCGAGGACGCAGCGTCACAGATGTCGTCCCGGTCGCAGCCACCGTCGTAGCCGAGGCCTCATAGTCCAGTTTGTAGACGAACGCGGCGAGATCTGTGGTGCCGGCCGCCGGGTTGAAGGTGAAGGTGTCCGGCTGCTCCGCGCCACCATGCGGCTGCCCGTCGTTCAAGTAGATCGTGGCCGACACGAACGGAACACCCGGCTTTTCGGTATCCACCGTGAACGGTGTCCACGCGGTATAGGAACCGTAGGTCCAAGGATCTTTGGCCCGCACCCGCCACTCATAGGTAGTGCCGTTCGTCAGATCAACAGGCACCTGCCAGGATGCGGTCGAGCCACTCGTCCACGCCGGGTTGCCGGAGCGCAGCCCGGAGGTTGCCACCACCGCCTGCGTTGCCTTGTTCCGCACTTCGAACTCAGCTTGCAGGGTTTGACCGGCATCCGCATCGGAAATCTTCGCCGACAACGTAGGCCGCACCGACGACGTCCGCGCGCCAGAGCCACACAAGGTGTAGCAGGGCGCGACTGCGAGCGCAGACGGCACCCCGGGCGCGCTGTTGTAGGTGATCGACACCGATGGCGGGTGCGCCCCTTCCGCGGAGTCGAACCGCTTCCAACCCGAGCTGGACGTCTCGGAGGTGGCTCGCAGCATGACGCTCGCCGTACTCAGGCTGTTGTCCGCGCTGTACTGCAGCGCCCCGCCGATCTCGATATAGACCCAGCCGTCCGCGCAGGACGAGTTGTAGCCGCGGGTCTCGGTCGACGTGCCCACCTTTGCCCGGGCGGTCGGCTGGTTGGTCCATCGAACGGAGGAATCGACGTAATCGGTGCGCCACGCCTCCCAGCTGGCCGCCGTGCAGGACCAAGAGTGCCAGTTCCACAACTTCAGCTTCGCGGTGATGATCCGGCTACCCGCGAATCCGGTGGTGTTGAACCGCAGGTACGACCGGGCCGTCCAGGTACCGCCGTCACTGACATACCCGAGCTTCAGCTCGCCAGCACCGGATTGGTCACTGGTGTACCCGGTCTGCACGAACGCGTCGAACGACGGGGACAGTGAGGTCGGTGGGTCGATGGTCACCGGGAACGACAAATCCGGCCGGGCCAGAAACTTCACGTCGGGAGTCAGCTCGAGGGTGACCCGGTCGGCGTTGCGGTCCACCAGCCGCAGCCCGACCGGAGCGTGGTTGACGTGCTCAAGCGAACGTGGGGCGACCTCAGCGTCCCACATCAGCGGCGTCTGCGCCCGGCCGATCGGCTTGCCGGCCTTGTCCTTCAGGATCAGACCGCCCATGCCGTCTGCGACGGCGCTCAACTTCCCGGTCCGCATGGGCAGGCGAATCTTGCGGACATGTGCCAGCCCGGCACGATCCTTGACGACGAGGTGCTGCTCATACCCGGTGGCGTGGACGCGGAACCGCAGGTCGACGCCGGGCAGCACCTCGGGATAGGTGATGGTGCGACCGTCGATGACGGGTTCTGGCAAAGGCCCGGTCCAGAGCAGACTCATCCGATCGGCGCCCGACTTCAGCGAGACCACCTCGTGTTCTCCTTCGCCGGGTGCGGCACCCGAGAAGGTCAGAGCACGAGGGTGAGCCTTCGGTGCGATCGAACCGTCCGCCTGACGCTGGAGGGTGAGGTCCACCGGCACCCACTGGTCGCGAACCCGCATCCGTACCGGTGCAAGTGATTGCTCCTCGGTGAGGGTGCCGTCCGGATTAGCGAACACCTGGGTCGTCTCCGTACGCCGGTTGGCGATCTCGACCCGCGCGCCGCACAATCGTGCCGCGACCGCTGCGGACACCTCATCCGCCCGCTCGTCGGGACACTTCGGTTTCGGTGCCGGTTGCTGCAGTGTCGGCGCCGCCTGCACCGGCCGGGCGGGCCGGACGGGCAGGTCAGACATGGTGCCGACGAGCACCAAGGCAAGGAGAATCACAAGCCGACGAACCGAGCCGGCCAGCTTCTCTCCTGCCAGAGTGATGAAGACGCGCGAACGCCAACGATGCGGCTGTCCCATGACTCCCCCGTGCCAGGCATTGATGTAAGTCAGAGCAAAGTAGACGATCGCAGCACAGACATCAATACTTGACGGCCCAAAAAACTGCGGTTAGTGGCACATCGACTACGCTCCGATCTCACACTGCCGCACGCATAGCGGGTGGAGCTCGGCCTGGCCGGGGTGCGATGATCCAGCGCATGTCACTGCACCGTCGTGCCGTACTCGGGCTTGGACTCGCCGCCGCCACCGCCGCGCTGACCGGGTGCCGGGACGAGCGGTCCGCGACACGGTGGCTGAGCCCCGCAGAACCGGCACCCACGGTGGCCGCCACCGCCGCGGGCACCTCCGCCCCGAGCCCGTCCGCGTCCGCCACCGCAAGCCCATCCCCGACCACCGCGCCGTACGCAGCGAAGCTGACCCAGGTGCTGAAGCGCTATCTCAAACCGACCCCGGAGAATCCCAACCACCCCACCTATGCGGGGGCGGTGGCCTTGGTGATGGTCGGCGGGAAGACCACCGCGCACATCGCCGTCGGGGAAGCGCTGCGCTACGGGGCCGGGCCGGTGCTGCTACCCGCGGACAAGCGGGTCGCGATGCGCCCCGACTCGATCTTCGACCTGGCTTCGATCACCAAGGTCTACACCGCGATCCTCGCGCTCCAGCAGGTCGACCAGGGACGCATCGACCTCGACGCCCCGGTCGTCGAATACCTGCCCGAGTTCGACGGCCCGGGCAAGGACGCGATCACCGTCTCGATGCTGCTGGCGCACACCAGCGGGCTGCCGGTCGGGGCGAAGGTGACCGGCTACTCCAGCAACGCCGAGCGCTGGGCCGCGGTCATGGCCACCCCGCTCGTCAGCGGCGCGGTACCGGGCAAGACCTTCCGCTATTCGAGCGTCGGCCTCATGGTGCTCGGCAAGATCATCGAGAAGGTGACGGGCAAGAGCCTCGACCAGGCGCTGCGCGCCAACCTGACCGGCCCCCTCGGGTTGCGCTACACCGGCTTCAACCCGAACAAGTGGCTTGGCACCGTCGACCGCAACACCCGCCTGGCCGCCACCGACGCCCGCTCCTCACGGGGCCTGCTGCGCGGAGTCGTGCACGACGACGTGGCCAACCACCTCGGCGGGATCGCCGGACACGCCGGCATCTTCAGCACCGCCGAGGAGGTCGCGGTGATCGGTCAGATGCTGCTCGACGGCGGCAGGTACGGCGGTAAACGGATCCTGTCCGAGGCGACCGTGCGGCGGATGCTCACCAACGTGAACGCCGGTGTGCCCGCCATCGACCCGGAGCGACCGAACCGACCCTCGGATCACGGGCTCGGGGTGGTGCTCAACCAACCGTGGTTCATGGGAAAGCTCGCATCGCGGCGAACCTTCGGACATACCGGGTTCACCGGAACATCACTGCTCGTCGACCCCTCCCGCCGGCTGGTGCTGGTGCTGCTCACCAACCGTGCCCACCCCAACTGGAGCTGGGCGAACCCCGATCCGGTCCGGGTCGCGGTCGCCGACGTCGTCGCCCGGGCACTGTGACGTATACGGGTACCGCTGCATCCCGCCGCCGCGAGTGCTGGAGTGTGACGCACAGGTAGGTTACCCAGCGTGGGCAACGTGGCCGGGACGGTGCTGGTGGTGGAGGACGACCGGGAGCTGCGCGACGTCGTCCGCCGCTACCTGGAGCGGGCGGGCCATCGAGTGCACGGCACGGAGTCCGGGGCCCAGGCGCTGCGGCTGCTCGACGGCGGCGGCATCGACCTCATGGTTCTCGACCTGGGATTGCCCGACATCGACGGGCTGGAGGTGCTCGCCGCCGCACACCGAGCCGACCTGCCGGTGGTGGTGCTGACCGCCCGCGCCGACCTCGACGACCGGATCGAGGGGCTGCGGCGCGGCGCGGACGACTACGTGACCAAGCCGTTCAGCCCGACCGAGCTGGTGCTACGGGTGCAGGCGGTCCTGCACCGGACGGTACGGGCCCAACCGGAGTCACCGGTCGCCACGTACGGCAACGGCCGGTTACGGATCGACCTGGCCCGCCACGAGGCCGAGTTGGACGGCCGGCGGCTGGACCTGACCCCCACCGAGTGGGGGCTGCTGACCACGATGGCGGGCACACCCGGCCGGGTCTTCTCCCGCTATGAGCTGGTCAACCGGGTACGGGGCTACGAGTTCGCGGGGTACGAGCGGACCATCGACTCGCACGTCAAGAACCTGCGCCGCAAGCTGGGCGCCGGCGCGGAAGGGGTCGTCGAGACCGTGCTCGGGGTCGGCTACCGGCTGGGGTTGGACCGTGACCGCTAGGCGTCGGCCGTCGCAACGGCTGGGCACCCGGCTGTTGGTGGCCTTCCTCGTCGTCGCCTTCTCGTCGGTTACGGTGCTGACCGTGGCCGCCCTGGTCGGCACCGAACGGGGACTGGCCACCGCGCAACGCAACGAGCGCGTGCAGACCGCCCGACGGGCGGCCGACGCCGCCGCCGACGCGTACGCCGCGGCGGGCGGCTGGGCAGGTGCGGACCTGGGCTCGGCCCAGGCGGTCGCGGACGCGGCGGGTGCCCGCCTGGTCGTGCGGGACGCGAGCAACCGGATGGTCTGGCCGGGCCGGGGAGTCGGGCCCGCGGCGGGCGGGAGCCATCAGGCGGTGCAGTCCGCGGTGGTGGTGGAGGGCCGGCTGGTCGGCACGGTGCGGCTGGTGTTCCCGACGGCCGCCACGGGCGGGCGTACCGTCGCCTGGTCGTGGGTGCTCGGTGCGGCCGTGGTCGCGCTGGTCAGCGCGGTCCTGGTGAGCTGGTACGTCTCCCGGCGGCTGACCGACCCGCTGGTGCGGCTGGCCACCGCCGCCCGGCGGTTCGCCGCCGGGGAACGCTCGGTGCGATCCGGGGTGGTGGCACCCGGCGAGCTGGGTGAGGTCGCCGACGCCTTCGACACGATGGCCGATGAGGTGGTCCGCGCGGAAACGGTACGCCGGCAGTTGGCCGCCGACGTCGCACACGAGTTGCGTACCCCGCTCGCCGCGCTGCAGGCGGGCCTGGAGGAGTTGCGGGACGGGCTGCGCGAACCCGATCCGGCCCGCCTGGCCGGCCTGCACGATCAGGCGCTGCGGCTGGGCCGGGTGGTAGCGGACCTGGCCGAGCTGTCGGCCGCCGAGGCCGCCGCGCTGTCCCTTCATCTGGTCGACACCGATCTCGCCCGGATCGCCGCCGACGCCCTGGCCGCGCAGGAGCCGCAGCTGGCCGCCGCCGGGTTGGCCGTCTCGACCGACCTGGCCGCACGGTTGCCGGTCCGGGCCGACCCGGACCGGCTGCACCAGGCCGTCACGAACCTGTTGAGCAACGCGGCCCGCTACTGCCGGCCCGGTGACCGGGTGACGGTGCGGGCCCGGGCCGCCGACGGGACGGCGGTGTTGGAGGTCGCGGACACCGGCCCCGGTATCGCGCCGGAGGATCTGCCGCATGTGTTCCAACGGCTGTGGCGGGGGCGGGACAGCCGAACGATCGCCGGTTCCGGTATCGGCCTCGCCGTCGTGCGGGAGCTGATAACCGCGCACGGCGGGGTGGTGGACGCCGAGTCGTCGCTCGGGCGCGGCACCACGTTCACCATCCGGCTGCCCCTGTCCCCCTAGTCGATTCCGGTCAGCGGTTCGACCACCGTTCGAACGCGGCCAGGTGCCGCTCGGAGGCGTCGAGCAGGTGCTCGTACACCTGGCGAACGTCGGGTGCGGTGAGCCCGTCCAGCGCCCGCGTCAGGTCGTCGATGTCCATCCGTTCCACGGCCAGGGCCGCTTCGATCGCGTCCCGCCGACTCGCCGACCCCTGAGCGAGGAGCCGGTCGTAGTGGGCCTGGACCGTCGGGTCGCGGAACTCGCCGACCACGAGTCCGTCGGTCGGATCGGCGAGACCGTAGCGGTCCAGCAGCGTCCGCACCAAGGCCAGGTGCCGCTCCTCGGAGGCCTTGATCCGGTCGAAGACCGGCACCTGGTATTCGGCTGCGAAAGCCGCGTACAGGTCGCGGGCGAGCTTCTCCTCCTCGGCCATCAGCGTCAGGGTCGCCCGCTGCTGCTCGCTGAGGACACCGGTCTCCTCGGTGATCCGCGCGCTCGCGCAGTCGCCGTGGTCGCCCGCCCGGTCGCCCTTGCCGCCGTGCTTGCCCTGCGGTCCCCTACCAGCTTCCTGCCCATGCCCCCCGTCCTGCCCAGGGCCGTGCCCTCGGCCGGTCGGCTCGTCGTGTCCCGGCCCGGGGTCGCCGGCGTTCCAAAGCGTGGCGCTCACCCCGGTCAGGGCCCCGGCCGCCACGGGCGAGGTCACGGCCAGGCCGCCGAGGCCGAGCATTCCCACCGTCGCCAGGACGGTGACCAATCGAGTTGTCCTGTTCATGTCGCCCAGCGTGGCGCGGCGAGGTGCAGCGCCTGTGTGCCGCGTGTGGAGATCCCGTGGAGAACGGGATCACGCGCGGGCGGGCCCGCTGGGGGTGGGGGCGAGCCGGTACGTGAGGGCGTCGACCAGGGCGTACCAGCTCGCCTCGACGACGTTCTCGTGCACGCCGACGGTGGTCCAGTCCCGGCCCGACTGGTCGACACTGGTCACCAGTACCCGGGTGATCGCGCCGGTTCCGTGGCTGCCTTCCAGGATGCGGACCTTGTAGTCGGCCAGCTCGACGGCGGCCAGCTCCGGGTAGTGGCCGGTCAGGGCGGCCCGCAGCGCCTGGTCGAGGGCGTTGACCGGACCGTTCCCCTCGGCGGTGGAGATCACCCGCTCACCTCGTACCTGGATCTTGACGGTGGCCTCGGATACCACCGAGCCGTTCTCGCGGTGCTCGACCAGCACTCGGTATGACTCCAGGTGGAACGGCCGGACGGCGGCCCTGCCGGGCAGTTCGGCACGGACCAGCAGTTCGAACGAGGCGTCCGCGGCCTCGAAGGACCAGCCGTCCGCTTCCAGCTCCTTGACGCGCTTGGTGACCCGGGTCAGCGCTTCGGGCTCACCGGCCAGGTCCAGCCCGAGCTCACGGCACTTGAGCTCGACGCTGGCCCGGCCGGCCATCTCGGTGACCAGGATGCGCATGTCGTTGCCGACGGTCGCCGGCTCCACGTGGTTGTAGAGCACCGGGTCGACCTTGATCGCACTCGCGTGCAGCCCCGCCTTGTGGGCGAAGGCGGCGGCCCCGACGTACGCCTGGTGGGTGTCGGGGGCGATGTTGGCGATCTCCGCGATGGCGTGCGAGACGCGCACCGCCTGATCCAGGCAGCCCTCCGGTAGGACGGGAAGCCCGAGCTTGAGTTGCAGGTTCGCCACCACGGCGAACAGGTCGGCGTTGCCGGTGCGCTCGCCGTAGCCGTTGGCGGTGCACTGGAAGTGCTTGACCCCCGCTTCGACGGCGGCGACGGTGTTGGCGACGGCGCAGCCGGTGTCGTTCTGGCAGTGGATGCCCAGCCGGTCCGGCCGCACGCCGATCCGGTCGACCAGTTCGGCGATGGTTCGGCCCACCCGTCCGGGCAGCATGCCCCCGTTGGTGTCGCACAGCACGGCGACCTCGGCACCGGCTTGCAGTGCGGCGTCGACCACGGCCGCCGTGTACGCCGGGTCGACGTGGTAGCCGTCGAAGAAGTGTTCGCAGTCGAGGAAGACCCGCCGGCCTTCGGCGACGAAGAAGGCGACGGTGTCGCGCACCATGGCGAGGTTCTCCTCTGGTGTGGTGCGCAGCGCGCGCTCGACGTGGCGGATGTCGGATTTGGCGACCAGGCAGACCGCGGGTGTCTGCGCGTCGAGCAGGGCGCGTACCTGCGGATCGTCGGCGACCTGCGCACCGGGACGGCGGGTGGCCCCGAAGGCGACCAGCAGCGCGTGCTTGAGGTCGAGTTCGTCGCGGGCCCGGCGGAAGAACTCGGTGTCCTTGGGCAGGGCGCCCGGCCAGCCGCCCTCGATGTAGCCGACGCCGAACTCGTCGAGCAGTCGTGCGACGGCGAGCTTGTCGGCGACCGAGAAGCTGATCCCCTCCCGCTGCGCCCCGTCGCGCAACGTCGTGTCGTACACCTGGAAGTTCATGGGGTCCCTCTCTGGGAAACAAAAAGACCTCCCGCGGCCGCGGGAGGTCTGCGCGCTCGGCGTCGGGTGCCGGGCGCGCTAGGTGCGAATAATGCGGACGCGGGTGGTCACGGCCGCTACTCTGCCACGCCTGACCGCACTGCGGGAGGGTTGGCTCACATGGCGAGACGAACGTCACCGAGCGCAAGCGGAATCGGCCCGCCCGAACGTGATCAAGTTCACGAGTTTCCGGGTTATCCGCACGCCGAAAACACAGGTGAGCAAAGATCTGGAACGAGTCAAGTTACCGGCCCTTGGGCCGTACTGAGGAGGACCCGTGCTTACTGTCGGTGACCCATTCCCCGCGTACGAACTCACCGCTTGCGTCTCGCTCGATCCGGACAACGCCTTCACCACGATCGACAACAAGACGTACGAGGGCAAGTGGCGGGTGATCTTCTTCTGGCCGAAGGACTTCACGTTCATCTGCCCGACGGAGATCGCCGAATTCGGCCGGCTCAACAGCGAGTTCGCCGACCGTGACGCTCAGGTGCTCGGGGTCTCGATCGACTCGGAGTTCGTCCACTACGCCTGGCGCAAGGACCACCCAGACCTGCGGGAGCTGCCGTTCCCGATGCTCAGCGACATCAAGCGCGAGCTGTCCATGGCGGCCGGGGTGCTGGGTGAGGACGGCGTCGCACAGCGGGCGACGTTCATCGTGGACCCGAACAACCAGATCCAGTTCGCGATGGTCACGGCCGGTTCGGTCGGCCGGAACGTCTCGGAGGTGCTGCGGGTGCTCGACGCGCTGCAGACCGACGAGCTGTGCCCGTGCAACTGGAAGAAGGGCGAGTCGACCCTCGACGCGAAGAAGCTGATGGCCGGCGCGTGACCATGGGCCTGGAAGCGATCAAGGCGGCTCTGCCGGAGTACGCCAAGGACATCAAGCTGAACCTCGGCTCGACGATCGCCAACTCGACCCTGCCGCCGGAGACGGCGTGGGGGACGGCGCTGGCGTGCGCCGTGGCCGCCCGCAACCCCGTCGTGCTTCGGGAGATCGCCGCGGAGGCCGCCACGCACATGAAGGACGAGGCGATCACCGCGGCCAAGGGCGCCGGCGCGATCATGGGGATGAACAACGTCTACTACCGGGCCAAGCACCTGATCGGGGACGAGGCGTACGCGTCGATCCCCGCCCGGTTGCGGATGCACCTCATCGGCAAGCCGGGCGTCGATCAGGCCGTGTTCGAGCTGTGGTGCCTGGCGGTGTCGGCGATCAACGGCTGCGGCGTCTGCCTGGAGTCGCACGAGAAGGTGGTACGCAAGGCCGACTACAGCCGTGAGCAGGTGCACGAGGCGCTGCGGATCGCCGCGGTGGTGCACGCCGCCGCGGTGACCCTCGACGCCGAGGCCGCCCTCGCCTGACCCACCGGGCGCAATCCCGTCGATCATGAGGTTTGCGGCGGGCGAACCGTAATTCCTCGCCGCAAACCTCATGATCAGCCAC
>DASVCA010000060.1:0-2771 GCA_036381835.1 Micromonosporaceae bacterium | reverse complement strand
ACGATGGTCGACGCATCTACGTCAACCAACGGAAGTAGGCCCGAAATGTCTGAATCCCCCTCGCCGCCGTCGTCGTTCGATCCGCTGTCGCAGTCGGCTCCGCCCACCCCGGTGCCTCCGCCGCCGCCGGCGGCGCCGACCGCCTACCCCGGCGGGGCGTCTGTGCCCGCGCCGGCTCCCGCGCCAGAGCCACTGGCCTACCCGGGCGGAGCGCACGCCACTCCACCGGCGCCCACGGCCTCCACCGGTACGGTGCCGCCGGCGCCCGATCCGCTCACCGGTCCGCTGGCCAAGATCCCCGTCCCCGCGCTGCTCTGGGCGCAGGTCGTCGGCGGTGTCATGGTCGCCATCTCGACCTTCCTGCCGTGGGCCACCTGGTCGGTCTCGGCGAGCTTCCTCGGCCAGACCCATTCCGAGTCGGGCAGCGCAAACGGTTGGAGCGACGAGGCCGGCCAGTCGATCAGCAACGGCGGGCTGTCGTTCGTGGTCCTGATCCTCGGCCTCGCGATCGCGGCGCTGGCGCTCGTGACGGTGCTGAAGATCAAGCTTCCGTTCCAGGTCCCGCCGGTCGCCGCACGGTACGCCCCGGCCGGCGCCGCCCTCCTGGTATTCCTGATGGCCTTCTTCAAGTGGATCAGCGTGCTGGGCGACGTCAGCGACCTCAAGGACCAGGTCAGCGCCGGGCTGGGCGGACTCGGGGTCCTCGCCGGCCTGTCGGCGAGCGTCCACTCGGGTGTCGGTATCTGGTTCTTGGTGCTCTTCGCGCTCGTGACCCTGGCGGGCGCCGGGCTGCCGGTCGTGGCGAAGTTCATCAAGCCCAAGGCTGCCTGACCCGCTGGCGGTACGACCGGCACTCCCTGGGAGTGCCGGTCGTTTGCCGTCCGCCGCCTGGGTAGGCTGACCACACTCCGCCCCCATCCATCCGAGGTGTGTCACGCATGAAGATCGCCGTCACCGGTTCGATCGCTACCGACCATCTGATGCACTTCCCGGGCCGGTTCGCCGGGCAGCTCATGGCCGAGCACCTCGACAAGGTCTCCCTGTCGTTCCTGGTCGATGACCTCGTGGTCCGCCGGGGTGGCAGCGCCGCGAACATCGTCTTCGGCATGAGCCTGCTCGGCCTGCGCCCGGTGCTCGTCGGCTCGGTCGGACCTGACTTCGATCTCGACTACCGGGGCTGGTTGGAGCGTCACAACGTGGACTGCGCCTCGGTCCGCGTGAGCGAGCTGGCGCACACCGCACGGTTCGTCTGCACCACCGACGACGACCTGAACCAGATCGCCTCCTTCTACGCGGGCGCGATGAGCGAGGCGCGCGACATCGAGCTCGTGCCCGTGGCGGAGCGGCTCGGCGGGCTGGATCTTGTTCTCGTCAGCCCGAACGACCCGACCGCGATGCTGCGGCACACGCAGGAGTGCCGTGACCGTGGCTACGCGTTCGTCGCCGACCCGTCGCAGCAGATGGCGCGGATGGACGGCGCGGAGATCGTCGACCTGCTCGACGGTGCCACCTACCTGATCACGAACGAGTACGAGAAGGAGCTGCTGGAGAGCAAGACCGGGCTCTCCGAGGCGGCTGTGCTCGACCGGGTGGGGCTGCAGATCACCACCATCGGTGCCAAGGGTGTGCAGGTCACCGGGCGGGACATCGACCCGATCCACGTACCGGCGGTTCCGGTGCCCACGGTCGTGGATCCCACCGGCGTCGGCGACGGCTTCCGGGCCGGCTTCTTCACCGCGCGCTCGTGGGGTTTGCCGCTGGAGCGTTCGTGCCAGGTCGGCGCGATGCTGGCGGCCCTGGTGATCGAGACGGCGGGCGGCCAGGAGTACGAGGTCCGCCCGGACCTGCTGCTCGAGCGGCTCGCCGAGAGCTACGGCGACGCCTGCGCCGCCGACGTCCGGGGCTACCTGCCGGCCTGACGGTGCGCCCGCGGCGGGGCAGCGGGGAAAGCGACACGGCGGCTAGATTCCCGCTAGTCGCACGGAAGGAACCCGACGCGGATGCTCGGCGATGACACGTACCTGGAGGCCGCCGATCGCTGGGTGGGCGACTGGCAGGCGAAGATCGAAACTCGGCTGGCGGGTGCCCGGGCGGCGGCAGCGCGACTGAAGACCATCCAAGGCACGGCACGGGGTGCCGGCGGGCTCATCAGCGTCACCGTCACCAGCTCGGGTGCGCTGGCGGAACTGCATCTGGATGAGGACATCCGCGGTCATTCGGCGAGCTGGATCGCCGAGCAGATCCTGATCACCGCCCGGTCGGCCGTTGCCGATCTGAGCCGCCGCGCTGCCGCGATAGCTGACGAGACCGTTGGACGCGACTCAGCGGACGGTCGCGCCCTGCTGCTCGGCTTCCCGGGTGCGGAGGGGACATCACCATGACCGCGCCCGCTCCCGATATCGGCGTCTCGCCGGACGAGCTGCGTACGCACGCCACGCACCTGGATGCGATAGCCAGCGAGATGGGCGCGGACCGGCAGGCCGCGGCTGTCACGCGACCCGGTCCGGCGGCCTACGGAAGGCTGTGTCTCGCGGTTCCGGTGCTGCTCGATCTGCTGCAGACCCCGTTGACCGACGCCATCGGGGCCGCCGTCGACTCCGTGCACACCACCGCCGACACCCTCCGCGGCATCGCCGGCGGGTACCAAGAGGCCGACGACTATGTGGATGCAATGATGCGCGACGAGGCCGGGACCCCGTGACCAACGTCCTGGTTGCGCAGCGGCTGCCGCCCGACGACCCGTGGGCTGGCGTATGGATCGCGCAGGACAT
>DASVCA010000059.1:0-16245 GCA_036381835.1 Micromonosporaceae bacterium | reverse complement strand
CCGATAGCAACTACCGCCTCGTTGAGGTTCTGGGTCGTGCTGGTCTTGATCTGTCGGCCACTTACGTATGCGCCCGCGCCCTCTACAGCCGTGTAGCGAGCGCCGAGAAAAGGAAGGTCGATGACTCCGATTACAGGACGGCCCTTGCGCACGAGGCCAAGCGATACGGCACAGAGTGGAATGCCGTGCACATAGTTGACGGTGCCATCGACTGGATCGAGTGCCCAATGCAGGTCGCCTGGTCCGGTTGCCCCTTCCTCTTCGCTAAGGAAACCAATGCCTGGCGTCCGCTCATGGAGGAAGGACCGGACCTCTCGTTCGATGAGGTAGTCCACTTCGGAGGCTAAATCGCGATCCCCTTTGACCGTCAGGATGCCGGGTGCATGGCTACGTATAAGGTGATGCGCGTGCTCGATGGCTTCGACTGCAACAGGTAGAAGGTCTTGGTATTTAGTCATAGTTGCTGCCCGCGATCCCACTGCTCGTTGAAGACCTGCTCGAACAGCGGGTATAACCTGGTGCTGCTGCTGCCTGACGTTCGATGACAAACGTAGGACAGTCTACGCCACGGCTCTGTGGTAGGTATGGCTGTGCGATGCAGAGGTCGTCGACGAGGACAACATTGAAGCGGATCGTCTGATCGTAGACGGCGATTTGGATGCGATCCTGTGCCTCCCCAGGGAGTCGGTCACGCACCCTCTTGATTGTCTCAATGTTTAGGCTGGTCAACGCTGAAAGTTGCCCTTGGGGAAACCCTTCCTCGACCTCCCTCGCGCGGATTGCTGATCCAGTTGGGTCGAGAAACAGGCATCGAACCTTTGTACCCCTCTCTACCAGCGTCAGCCAGTTCCGGTCGGGGTAATGCTGGCACAACAGGTTGAGGGACAGTCCCATTGCCCTCACCTCACTTGCTTTTCTTAACCACCGGTCGGGTGGCATGTGCGCCAGAAACTCCATCCTGCTTGTGTAGATCCGTGTGACATCAGCGAGCCTGTCGTTTCCTAAGTCGTCCGGCGAAACCGTTTCGGTTCGGTTGTTTCGACTCACAATGGTAAGCCCGGCAAGAACATCTCCAGGTGGAACGACAGTCGTTTCCCATGACTTGACCATGTGTGCGTCCGGTTCCCAGCCAAGTACAGGTGAAAGTACCTTGGCAAACTCATCCGGCGTGAGGTTGAGGGCTCGACGTGTCCTGGCAACCTGTTCACAGGCAAGTACAGCAGCTCTCGGGCGTTTGTGATCTTCCCGAAGGCCGGCACCATCACTGATCTCGATGGCCGAGTTGAATCGTTGTCGGACCTCGCCACTCGATCGTTTGAGAGCAGTATCCAGGGCTGCCTGCATCTCCGGCCGGGGGCTGACTTCATCGGCTTCCCATTTAGACACCGTGCGTTCGCTTACGCCGATGTAGGACGCAAATTCTCGAATGCTCATGCGCATCGCCTCGCGCAGCGCCCGCGTCTCGCGGCCAGACCACTTCTGGATGGTGGTCACTGAACAATCCCTTCGCACAGGGTTCGGATTGGGTTCAGCAAGTTCAGCAAAGATGCGTGTCCAATACGGATTGGAGTCATTCACGGACTCCCTGGTCGACCCCGAAACTCAGAGCACGGCTCGGGGTGGGTGCTGGGGTGCACGGTTGTTCGTGAGGGGGTGACCGACCCCGCCCGCCTCGGGCCCTTCCAGGACGGCTGGTTGGGGAGGAGCAGGTTATGGGATCGGTGGGGTTGCCGGAGTTTGTGGTGCCGGTGGTGGTGTCGCAGCGGGAGGGACAGCACGACGGCTGTGACGCTGATGGTGGGATGCCTTACATTTTCCCAGGCGAGGAGCCTTCTCCAGAGACCGGCGCCCACGGCCTGATCGGCGAACGGCTCATCGGAAGATAGGCCGCGAGCCTCGCACTGTGAGGTCGTATCTGGACTACTACGCCGGCCTGCTGAGCATGCCCACCAACTGCCCGCAAAACAGAGTCCGGGGACGGCGACGCGAGTTGCTTGATAGGACCACCGTCGCACGTAGAATCGTGCGCCCGGAACATCTGAAACTCATCGAGGTCTGAAGAACAACGGCCCGCCGGGTCCTCCGGCGGGCCGTTCGCGCACGTGCTCGGGGTCACCCGTGCCGGAGCACTCACTCCCTGCGCAGGTCCTCCGGGCTCAGTCTACGGTTGCGCGTGGTCAGTGCAGCCACCGTCAGGATCAGCAGCACCATGCCGACGAAGACGCTGACGAACAACGGCACCAGCGGCGCGCTGACCGTATCGAAGGACATGTCGAAGACGCCGGACCAACTCTTGACGGTAAGGGCGAGCAACGCCAGGCCGAGCAGCAGACCCGAGACAATCACCAGCAGGAGCTGCGCTGCCTCCGCCATGCGCAGCATTCGTGCGGGCACGCCCAGGGCGAGAAGCGGGGCGTCCTTGTGGCGCGACTCTATGCTCCGGTCGATGGAGGCGATGACGAAGGCGACGAGTCCGAGAGACACCGTGATGGTGAGTCCCACGAAGATCAGAGTCATGACGGCGTCCGCGTCCAAGCCTCGCCGCATGTCCTGATTACCCTGGAAGCGAATGGCGGGGGCCATCCGCGAGACATCCGCCCAGAAGGAATCCTCGTCGTTCAGTCTCACCACGAGGTCTCCCGAGTCGAGCTTCTCCGTGATGAGGATGTCGCACCAGCAGCCGTAGTCCGTGCCGGAAACCTCGATAGTGTCGATCGGCACGGTCATGGACTGGCCCTGTCGAGGCCCGTACTGGATCGTCACCGCATCGCCCGGTTTAAGTCCCGTGTTGGTGCCCCGCTCCATGCCTGCTGCGTAGACCACGCGATAGGCCTGACCGTCCTGACAGGGGCCGACCCGCTCGAACAGCGCAGCCGCCTCCTGACACGACGTCCGCACAATGTTCGCGTTGTTTTCCTGCTTCGCGTCCACGCCCACCTCGAGTTGCAGAACGCTGGCGGCGACGACCGCCCGGGACAACCGCAGGTTGTCCGCGACCTGCCGTGTCACGCCGGCAGCAAAGGCGACGGCCGGCTCGGCGGTCTCCGACATCGACACTGCAGGAACAGGTACATCCTCACGGACCGTCGTCCCCACGAGCATGCCGAGCCCTGCAATGAAGACCGAGACCAGCACCCCGGTGACGAGTTTCGGGGTGATCGCCGGCGAGTGCGCAGCGCGACGCGCGGCCAGTTGCGCCCACACCGGCAGGCTCTTGATCCGGCCGGCAGACTTTCCCGCCACGCTGAGCACGGTCGGTGTCACGGTCACCAGCGCGACGACCGACGCCGTGATACCCACGCCCAGTAGGACCAGGCGTTGGAAAGGGGTGACGAGGCTCGTCGGTGCCAGCAGCAGCGCCAGCGGCGCAACCGCCAGCGGCACCAGCCGCCAGTGCGACGGTCCAGTATTCATACCCGAACGGCGCACCCGGACCGGGTTCTTGAGCGCAGGCCGGCTGCCAGCCGCCGAGACCAGCACCGCGAGACCGATGACAAGCGCGCAGAGCAGCACGATGCGGCTCGGCGGGATGGCGACATCGGATGCGTACCAGTAGAAACGGCCCACGTGCCAGCCGTCCGTGATCCGGGCAACGAGCACGAACAACACTAGGCCGGCGACGACGCCGGCGGTCGCGATGACGGCCATCTCGACGGCTGCCGACAGATGAGCCTGGCGCTGGCTCGCGCCTACCAGACGCAGCGCGGCAAGACGCCGATCCCGCCGGGAAGCGTCGAAGCGGACGCAGATGCCGAGCAGAACGGACAACGGCAGGCCGAGAAACAGCGCGAAGCTAGCCGAGACAACGCGAGGAGCCGTCAACATCCGTTCGAGCTCGTTGCCTCCGAGTGAAGACTTCCACGCCTCGTTCCCCGCATCCCTGTACCCGGTTACGACACCGGTGCCGATGGATAGGTCGTCAGCCGGGACACCCACGTAGGCGTACAGTTCATCCGGCGCCACCAGTCCTTCGCGACCGATCGCACCCACGACACGCTGAGGGAAGCGGTAGCGGACTGCGGGATCAGCGGCGATGAGCTCCTCGAGCGCCGGGGACACGATGATGTCACCAGGCCCTGGCAGCACCATCACCCCAGGCGGCCTCGGACTGTCGGGCGCCACATCAGCCACCGCGACACGTGTCAGCGGGCGGGAACCCACCGCGTCATGGATGACGGTCATACGCATACCCGGCGTGCTGATCTCTTCGATCACCGGAGTCCGAGCATAGCTGCGCGCGAGTTGGGCGTCCGAGACGATCGGCACGGCCATCGCCGCAAGAACCAGGAAGACGCCCACGGCACATGCAGCTCCGAGCAGCGCCGTGCGCAGTGCCATCTTCCGGCCCGAGCCGACACAGAGCCGCGCGCCAAGCCAGATCCACGGCCACACCCGGTTCCGGAACCAGGCGATCATTCGGCGACCTCGATCCCACCGAAGACCGCGCCGTCGCGCATCTCCACCACGCGGTCGGCGTTGTCAGCAACATGCTGATCATGCGTCACAATGACGACGCTCGTGCCCCGGCTGCGCGCGATGCCCAGCAGCGCACCCAGGACACCCTTACCAGACTTGCTGTCCAGCGCTCCGGTTGGCTCGTCCGCGAACAGCACAGAAGGTCCGTGCACCATCGCCCGTGCGATCGCCGCACGCTGCCCCTGCCCGCCCGACACCTCTGTCGGCCGGCGATCGCCGAGGTCGCCGATCTCCAGTTCTTCGAGCATCGTCGCGCTGCGGCGGCGCGCCTCCTGTGCAGAGGCACCGGTCAACCGCAACGGAAGCTCCACATTCTCCTGCAGCGTCAGTTCAGGGACAAGTTCACCGAACTGAAAGGCGAATCCGAAATGACGCAGCCGGACGGCGCTGCGCGCATTGTCGTTCAATTCATATAGGTTCGTTCCGTCAAACTCAACGATCCCCTCATCAGGGGCGAGAAGCCCGGCCAACACCTGAAGAAGCGTAGACTTTCCGCAACCGGAGGGGCCGACAACCGCGATCACCTCGCCCTTGGCGACGGACATTGAAACGTTACTCAGAGCCCGTGTGCTACCAAGGGTTTTTACCAGTGCCGAGGCAACGATGATGTCACTCATGCCACTCCTTCATGGCGATCAGAAAGTACGAGCGCGGGGTATCCGGCGAAGCGCCGAGGTCCGTCCGGCGCTTCGCCGGATATCATTTCAGAACTGCTCAGTTTAGGCAGAACACGCAGTCGTCATCGAGATAGAAACTCTCGATGTTGTCGTTCCACGAACCGCTCAGCGAACTGAGGTTCGTATACGGGTTGATGCACTTCCAGGAGCCGTTCCAGTTGTCGTCCGCGAACACCACCAGGTAGATGCTGGTCTTGTTCGAGAGCGAACTGATCTCGTCGTCGCCGTTCCACCAGTCGATCTCGGCCTTGTTACGGGACCTGGTGCCCTCCTCGTACTTGATCCACATGTCACCGCTGTAGTTCCGTCGAGTACCACCGCGCCTTCTTCGGACTTTGCTTCGAAGGGGGTGGTGACGATGTCAGTGCCGATCGACGGGGGGTCGTAGCCCAGCCAGGCCACCACCGCCACCTCCCCACCATCGGCCGTGAAATCCAGGTCGTACGCGGTGAAGATCGTGCACTTTTCCGGATTCAGTGGCCTCGTGGACGCCTGCACACCACACTTTCCCTGAAAGAGCACGATCTCGACCGTCGTGCGCAGAGCAAGCGGGAATCAAGACGCCGCCCCTCAGCGCCGGGGTCACTCAGTCGAGACAGAACTCGTTGCCCTCGATGTCCTGCATCACGAGGCACGACTCGTTCTCGCCATCGGCACGCAGCAGTCGCACGCGTACCGCGCCGAGCGCGACCAGTCGTGCGCATTCGGCCTCAAGCGCGGCCAGGCGCTCTTCACCCACGAGCCCGGTGCCGACCCGCACGTCAAGATGCAACCGATTCTTGACGACCTTCCCTTCGGGAACGCGCTGGAAGTACAGTCGCGGGCCCACACCCGAGGGATCGATGCACGCGAACGCTGAACCCTGCTTCTCAGGCGGCAGCGTGCGATCGAAATCGTCCCAGGTAGCAAACCCCTCCGGTGGCGGCGGTACGACGTAACCCAACGCCTCGCACCAGAAACGAGCGAGGCGCTCAGGTTCCGCACAGTCGAAGGTAACCTGGAACTGCTTAACCGACGTCATCGGCCCACCATAGAGCCTGTGTCAACTGTGTGGTGATGCTCGCCCAACCGCAGGCGGTGACCTTCGGCCCACACGAGGAGGGGCCCATGGACCGACACCCGAGCAGTTAGACGAGTGGGTGCCGGATTTACGCACCTTGCAATGGGCTGCCGAACAGCTCGAAGTCGACCCCGCTCGGCTCGCTGCGGCGATCGCACACGACGTCCCACTGCGGGTTGACGTCCCTCCCGGAATGTCGCACGAAATCTGGCAGGCGGCGGCTGATGCCGCGTACGAGGCCACCTGGTGGCCGCTGCTGCGAGCCGCGAAACGTCTTCGCTCCGGCCACGGCCAAGTCACCGAGAGCTGACCTGGGCGGGCGGCGTGGCCGAGACGTGGACCCCATCATCGGGCAATTTCCCGGATTCAGTGGCCTCGTGGACGTCGGCATACCACACTTTCCCTGAAAGAGCACGATCTCGACCGCCGTGCGCGGAGCAAGCGGGAATCAAGGGGCCGCCCCTCAACGCAAATGGTTGCGGAACCAGCCCGCCGCCTGATCCGCCACCTCCTCCAACGCACCGGGCTCCTCGAACAGGTGCGTGGCGCCAGGGATGACCCGCAACTCCGTCGTGGCGGTCAGCTTCCGACGCGCCTCCTCATTCAGGTCGATGACCTGCTCGTCCCGCTCCCCGACGAGCAGCAGCGTGGCCGCCGCGACCCGGGCGAGTGCGGAACCGGCCAGATCCGGTCGACCGCCCCGGGACACCACGGCGCGTACCAGGTCGGGACGTTCGGCCGCGGCGACCAGCGCAGCCGCCGCCCCGGTGCTGGAACCGAACAGCCCGAGCGGCAGATTCGGCGTCGCGCGGCTCGCGGTAAGCCAGTCGATGATCTCCGCGAGCCGCTGGGCGAGAAAACCGATGTCGAAGCGCAGCTGCGCCGTCCGCAGGTCGATTTCCTCCTCGGCCGGGGTCAGCAGGTCAACCAGTACGGTCGCGAGATCGTGCTGGTTGAGGGTCTGCGCCACCGCCCGATTACGCGGGCTGAGCCGGGAACTGCCGCTTCCGTGCGCGAACAGCACCAGGCCAGTGGCGTTCGCCGGCACCACGATGTCGGCCGCAAGCTCCACCCGCCCGGCCGGGATCGCCGTCTCGGTCGTGGTTCGCATCTCCACCCTCGCCCCCAGTCCCTAGGTCACTCCGGCGATTACCCGCCGAGCAGACGCGAAACCAGCCCGGCGGGCGGGGGTGCCGCCGTTTGGCCGCCGGGCCGCCGGGGATCCGAAAGCCGGGGATCCGAGACCCGTACGACGTCGCGCGATTGCGCTGCGCGGCCAGACGCGACGGGCAGGCAGGAAGGGAGCGAGATCATGCAGCACCAGGGCGAACGCGGTACCGAACCGGAACCCACCCGCACCCGGCACAGCGCCGACGAGTCGGATCTGGCCCGCATCCGCCGGGGGAACTGGGCGGATGAGGCGTCGAAGGCGCGCACCGCGGACGACCCGCGGGCGGTCGCGCCCCGGGACCGGGCGGGCCGGCCGTCAACCGGCGACGAGACGCTCTGACGGGCGACCGGGCGAGAAGCGTCCGACCGTCGACCCGACACGGACATCAACCGGACGAGGCGGAACGGCGGGGCGGCGTCCGGCCGGCCGGTTGGCTGGGCTGCGGCCCGGCCGGCGGGGCCGGTGGGATCGGCAGCGTGACCGGCTGGCCCGCAGCCACCGTCACCGTCTCGCCGTGATGCCGCAGCAGCACCCGGCCGGAGACGTCGCCGTCACGCAACGAGTAGGTGACCTCCTCCGGCCGCACGTCCACCCGCAGCCGGTGGCCGTGCCACATGAGGGAGAACTCCAGTCGGGTGATCCGGCTGGGCAGCCGCGGCGCGAACGACAGCACCGGGTCGTGGTCGCGCAGCCCCCCGAACCCCGCGACCAGGGCGAGCCAGGCGCCGGCGAGCGACGCCATGTGCACCCCGTCCCGGGTGTTGCGGTTGAGGTCGTGCAGGTCCATCATCGCGGCCTCGCCCAGGTAGTCGTAGGCCAGTTCGAGATGGCCGATCTCGGCGGCCAGCACCGCCTGGGTGCAGGCCGACAGCGACGAGTCCCGCACGGTGCGCTGCTCGTAGTAGGCGAAGTTGCGGATCTTCTCCTCCGGGGTGAACGCGTCGCCCCGCCAGTGCATGGCCAGCACCAGATCGGCCTGCTTGACCACCTGCCGCCGATACAGATCGAAATACGGGTAGTGCAGCAGCAGCGGGTAGCGCTCCTCAGGCGTGTCGGCGAAGTTCCACTCCTGCAGCCGGGTGAAGCCTTCCGCCTGCGTGTGCACCCCGAGTTCCTCGTCGTACGGGATGTACATGGAGGTGGCCGCATCGCGCCAGCCCGCCACCTCCTCGTCGTCGACACCCAACTCCCAGGCCCGCTCCGGATGCCGGCCCACGGCATCGACGGCGGCCAGCAGATTCCGCTGGGCCATCAGGTTCGTGTAGATGTTGTCGTCCCGCAGCGCCGTGTACTCGTCGGGGCCGGTCACCCCGTCGATGTGGAAGTTGCCGCGCCGGTCGTGGTGGCCGAGCGACCGCCACAGCCGGGCCGTCTCGACCAGCAGTTCCAGCCCGACGTCCCGCTCGAACCGGCTGTCGCCGGTGGCCTGCACATACCGGCGGATCGCGTCGGCGATGCCCGCGTTGAGATGGAAGGCGGCGGTACTCGCCGGCCAGTACCCCGAGCACTCCTCGCCCCGGATGGTCCGCCAGGGGAACGTCGCCCCTTCCAGCCCGAGCGTGCGAGCCCGCTCCCGGGCCAGGTCGAGGCTCTCATACCGCCAGTGCAGCGCGTCGGCGACCGCGGCCGGCTGGGTGTAGGTCAGCACCGGCAGCACGAACATCTCGGTATCCCAGAACGCGTGACCGTCGTACCCCGGCCCGGTCAGCCCCTTCGCCGAGATCGGCCGCCGCTCCGCGCGGGCACCGGCCTGCAGCACGTGGAACAGCGCGAACCGGACCGCCTGCTGCACCTCCGCGTCACCCTCGACGAGCACGTCCGAGGCGTCCCAGAAAGCATCGAGGTACCGGCGCTGGTCGGCGAGCAGACCGTCCCAGCCGGACAGTCGGGCCCCGGCCATCGCCGCGCCCACCTGGTCCCGCACCGCCGGCAGCGAGCGGTGGCCGGACCACCCGTACGTCAGCAGCTTCACCACCCGCAGCCGCTCCCCGGGCAGCAGCTCGCAGGCGATGGTGGTACGCGCCCAGTCCTCGTGGGCCTCGCTGTCCACGGCGGCCCGGGACGGCCCGGTGACCTCGTGGTTCATCGCCGCGCCCATGCGCAGCCCGCTGACCTTGGTGTGGTGGATGAGCAGCGCGCCGGTGTCCTGAACCAAGTGCTCCTCCGCCTGCAGCGGCGACTCCAGCACGGCGGCCACCCGAGGGTCGCGGCTCTGTGGCGGCAGTGTCTCGTTGGCGACCAGCTCCGACTGCACGATGATGCGCAGCGGCTGGTTGACCGCCTCCACCTCGTAGTTGATGGCGGCCACCGAGCGCTGGGTGAACGACACCAGCCGGACGCTGCGTACCCGGACCAGCCGGCCGGCCGGTGAAACCCATTCCACGTTTCGGCTGAGCGTGCCGGCCCGCAGGTCCAGCACCCGGTGGTGTGCGCGCAGCTCGCCGTAGCGGACGTCGAACGGCTCGTCGTCGACGAGGAGCCGGATCAGTTTCCCGTTGGTGATGTTCACCAGCGTCTGGCCGGACTCGGGGAAGCCGTAGCCGGGTTCCGCGTACGGCAGCGGCCGCAGCTCGTAGAACGAGTTGAGGTAGGTGCCGGGCAGCCCGTGCGGCTCCCCTTCGTCGAGGTTGCCGCGCAGCCCGATGTGCCCGTTGGCCAACGCGAAGATCGACTCGGACTGGGCCAGCACGTCCAGGTCGAGCTGGGTCTCCCGGATGTGCCAGGGCTCGTGGGGATAGGCCCGCTCCCGGATCATGGCGTCCCCCCCTCGGCCAGTTCGGCCAGGTCGCGCACCACGACGTCGGCACCGTGCGCGAGCAGTGCCTCGGCCTGCCCGACCCGGTCGACGCCGACCACGTAGCCGAAGCCGCCGGCCCGGCCCGCCGCCACGCCGGGCAGCGCGTCCTCGAACACCGCGGCCTGCTCCGGCGCTACGCCGAGCAGTTCGGCCGCCCGCAGATAGGTGTCCGGGTGGGGTTTGCCGCGCAGACCCTCCCTGCGGGCGACTACCCCGTCCACGCGTACCTCAAGCAGGTGGGCGAGGCCCGCGGCGGCGACGACCGCCTCGCAGTTCGCGCTGGACGAGACGACCGCGCGGCGCAGGCCGGCGTCGGCGACGGCGACCAGGTAGGCGGCCGACCCGGGATAGACGAGGACGCCGTCCTCGCGGAGCCGGCGCAGCAGGACGGCGTTCTTACGGCCGCCGAGCCCGTAGACCGTGTCCGCCTCGGGCGGGTCGTCCGGGTTTCCCTCCGGCAGGTGGATGCCGCGGGCGGCGAGGAACGTGCGAACCCCGTCCGCGCGTGGCCGGCCGTCGACGTAACGGTGATAGTCGGCGACCGGGTCGAACGGTTTGAATTCCTCGCCGGTCCGCTCGGCGCGGGCCCGCAGGAAGTCGTCGAAGGTCTCCGCCCACGCGGCGCTGTGCACCTGGGCGGTCTGGGTCAGCACTCCATCCAGGTCGAACAGGCAAGCGGTGATGTGCGCGGGCAGGCCCAGCATCCTCTCAATCTATCCGCAGGCTGACCGCTTTGATGCCTTTTGGACCAGGGGCGCTCCCTCGGCTTGAGCCGGGAGATCGGATGGCTTCCGGGCACTCCTACGGGAATCGGCCCGGGTCGCGTCGGCTAGTCGGCGAGCAGCACCTGCCGGACCACCCGTTCCGCGGCCCGGCCGTCTTCCAGGGAGCAGAACCGGCGGCGGAACTCCGCGCGGGCCTTCGTCGCTGCGTCGTCGTCAACCGCCCCGGTGCGGAACAGGTCGAGCAGGTCCGGGAAGGTCAACGCGACCGCCCCGGGGGGTTCGGCGACGATGTCGAAGTAGACGCCGCGGATCAGGCGGTAGGCGTGCCAGTCCGGGGCGTAGATGACGATCGGCCGATCCAGCACGGCGTAGTCGAACATCGCCGACGAGTAGTCGGTGATCAGCGTGTCCGCCGCGAGGTAGAGCTCCTCCACGGCCGGGTACGCGGTGACGTCCCGCACGCGCCCGTCGACCGGCCGATCGGCCGGGTCCCGGTCGTGGAAGTAGTGGCTGCGGGTCAGCAGTCGGCCGTCCGGGCCGAGGGCGTCGAGCAACGCGGCGGCGTCGAAGGGCGGGCGGTAACCGGGCAGATGCTCCCGGTGGGTCGGGGCGTAGAGGACGACCCGCTCGCGCGGCGCGATGCCGAGCCGGGCGCGGGCCGCGGCGACGTCGGCCGGGGTGGCGAGCGCCAGTCGGTCGTTTCGGGGATAGCCGGTCTCCAGCGTCCGGTGGTCGCACGGGTAGGCGCGCGCCCACATCTGAGTGGTGTAGGCGTTGGCGGTGATGCTGTAATCCCACCGGTCGGCCCGGCGCATCTGCCCGGTCACGTCGGGGTCGACCAGCCCGGCCGGATAGGCGAGCTGGTCGACGCCCATCACCTTCAGCGGGGTGCCGTGATGCGTCATCACATGCACCGACCCCGGTCGCTTGACCACATCGTCGGGCCAGTTCACGTTGTTGATCAGCCATCTGGCTCGCGCCAGGGCCCGGTAGTAGCGGCGGGTGCCGGCCACCACGTACGGGATGCCGGCCGGCAGCGCGGCGATCCGGTCGCGGCGGACCACCCAGACGCCGCGCACGTACGGGGCGAGTTCCCGCGCCTTCTCGTAGACGGCGGCGGGGTTGCAAGCGTAGCCCCGGTACCAGTAGGCCGCGTAGACGGCCAGGGTCGAATCGATCGGACGGCGTAGCTGGATCCGGTAGTAGGCGTGGCAGACGACGCGGCGGGCGGCACGCGCGGTGCGCCGGGCGAGCCGGTAGGCCCGCCGTACGTTCTTCCGGGCGATCCGACGTGCCCGTTGCGTCAACCGCAGCAGCTCGTAGGTTCGGTACCGCCCGGTCGCCACCAGCCGGTGTTTGACCCCCGCCGTCCCGTCGGGCACCGGGTAACCGCCGGGTGGCAGGTAGCGGTGGTAGATCGCGGTCATCTCGGCGAAGAACCGGCCGCGCAGCCGGCGTGGCATCCGGGCGTCGTTGCCGAGCACCATCAGCAGGTGGTTGATCATCCGCCGGAACAGCAGCGGGCGTAGCCGTTCGGCCGCGGGCCGGCCGGTGTCGAAGGTGTCGAACACCCGGGCCCAGTTGGCGAAGACCGCGAAATGTCCGTCGCCGGCCGTCTTGGTGGCCGCCCCCGATCGCCGCTGGCGGTAGTAGACGCAGACCCGGTCCAGAGTGGAGATCCGCTCCGCGGCGAGCAGCAGTCCATAGGTGAACGGGACGTCCTCGTACCAGCCGGGAGGGAACGGAATGTCGAGCCGCAGCAGCAGATCACGGCGGACGATCTTGTTCCATGGCACGTGGAGCAGGTCGATCGCCTCCGGCCAGTCGCGCAGAGCGAACACCGGGGGTGCCTGCGCCAGCCGGTGCCCGGCCGCGGTCGATCCGCTCGGCTCGATCGCCTGGTTCCAGTGGACCTTGGCGTGCTCGACGAGCAGCACCTCCGGGTCCGTCTCCCGCAGCCGGTCCACCACGGCCCGCAGCGCCCCATCGGCCAACCAGTCATCGCTGTCGACGAACCAGACGTACCGTCCGATCGCTTCGGTCAGGCCCCGGTTGCGCGCCGGGCCTTGACCCGCGTTGCGTTCCAGTCGGATGACCCGCAGCCGCTGGTCCCGTTCCGCGTACTCGGCGAGGATCTCCCCGCAACCGTCCGGAGAGCAGTCGTCGACCGCGATCACTTCGATGTCGGTGAACGACTGGTCGAGGATCGAGTCGAGGCACTGACGCAGATAGCCCTGCACCTGGTAGACCGGCACGACGAAACTGATCAGCGCCATGCCGCGTCTCCATGCCCTATCGTCGGTCAGACTCACTCAGAGCGTAGGCGACCTGACCCTGCGCAGTCCGGCGATCGCGCGGACCGGGTGCCCGCCACCCGTACCAGGCGGCCACCACGAAGATCACCGCCAGGTACCCGGTCAACACACCGAACACGACCGGCGCGAACCCGGCGAGCGCGCCCACGGCCAGGACCAGCAGCCGACCGTCCCAGCCCAACATCGCAGCTTGCAGCAGCGGCCGGCCGCAGCGCTTCTCCAACCGGGCGGTCAGATCGTAGTGATGCAGGGCGATCACCAGTAGCGGCGCGAACACCATCGACGCGCCCACCTGCCACCAGACGCCGAGCGCGATCACCACGAGGAACTCGACGGCCCGCAGCGCCGCCGGGACAAGCCAGTCGGACGCCCCGGTGTGCGGCACGCCCGCCCGGGCCGCTCCGGCGAGCAGCACCACCGACACGCCGAGCAGCGTCCACACGGCCGCGGACCCGAACCCGGTCACGGCTGCGGCCAGCAGCACCGCCGCGGCGACCACCGACAGGGCCGCGAACGTCAGCGGCCCGGGGAGCCTGACCGCGGCCAGCACCCGGCCGAGCAGCCGAGCCGGCAGACCGTCGTCCCGGTACCGGGTGGTGTCGACAGTCGCCAGGACCGGCATCCGCATCGACCGGGCCCGCAGCGTACGCAGCGCCAAGGTGTACGCGAACGCCAGACCGCCCCAGACCAGTACGGCGACGAGACTCACCAGCGGGTTGAACAACGCCACGGTCAGCGCGATCAGCGCCCAGCGTTCCCCGATCGGGAAGACCACGGTGCGTTTCAGCCAGTAGAACAGGGAGCCGACATCGGCCTGCACCCGCGCCGACGCCTGCCCGAGCCGGTCCCCCAGTCCGGCGGGGGCGGCCGGGACCGCCGGTTTCGGCCGGCGGGCCGCCTCGTCGTGCAGCACCCCGTACCAGGTGTCGGTCATGTGACGCACCGTCTGCAGGGCCATCGCGGCGATCGCCAGCGCCCAGCCGTTGCCGAGCCCGGCACGCTCGACCCCGACGGCGAGCCCGGCGTAGACGACATACTCCTTGCCCCGGTCGGCGATCGTGTCCAGCCAGCCGCCCCAGGCACTGAACCGCCGCGTGTAGCGGGCCAGCTGCCCGTCCACACAGTCGAGCACGAAGCCGAGATACAGCAGCAACGCGCCGACCACCAGCGCGACCCGCCCGCCGTACCCGAACAGCGCGGCGGCGACCACGGCGAACAGGACGGACACGGCGGTCACCGCGGTCGGGCTGAGCCCGAGCCGGGCGACGAGCCGGGTCAGCCACGGTGACCAGGTGCTGACCGCGTACGTGGCGAAGAAGTCGTCCCGATCCTTCACCGCCAGCCGCAGCTCCGCCCGATCCGAGTCGACCGCCGCCACGGCCGCCTCGGCCGCCGCGAGTTCCGTCTGATCCGACACCCGCTGCGCGACGAGCAGACGGACCCGGTGGCTGGTGACCCGGGCACCGGTGCGGACGAACGCGGCCAGCAGGCGGTCGAACGCGGGGCCCCGGTCAACGGTCGTCGCCGCCTCCCGGGCGGCCGCGGCCAGGGCCGGCAGCTCCGCGACGGCGATGCGCGCCGCCCCACCGAACACCGAGTTGGCGCGGGGCAGCTCGGTCGAGGTGCCGACGGCGACGACCTGGTTGCGGTCCTCGGCGACAAGCTGGTCGGACCGGGCGTCGGGGGCGGCGGGCAGCACCAGGGCGACGCTTCCGGCGGCCGGGTTGGTCGCCAGATGACGCAGTACGGCGGCGTGGGCGACCAGATCACCGGAGCAGAGCAGCAGCGGCTCCTCGGCGCGGGCGGCGAGTTCGGCGACGTCGGCGAGATCGCCGACCACCACGTCACGGGCACCGGCCAGCCGCAGCTGCTCCCGCAGGTGGTCGATGAGCGGCGTCCCGCTGCCGAGCGTGAGCGGGGCAGCCGAGGGGGCCGAGGGGAGAAGGACCGCTAGCGTCACGTCGTCACCACATTCTTGTACGCATCGAGCGCCTCACCCACGGTCCCGTCCACCAACAGCCGACCGCCGTTGAGGTAGAGACCGCGCGTGCAGAACCGGGTGAGATCGGCCTCGTTGTGAGATACCAGCACCATCGTCCGCCCCTCGCCGAGCAGACGTTCGATGGTCGCATAGCACTTCTGTCGGAACTCGTTGTCGCCGACGGCGAGCGCCTCGTCGACGAGCAGGATGGGGTGGGGCAACTGGGCGATGAGTGCGAAGCCCAGGCGGACCTTCATGCCGGAGGAGTAGTGGCGGACCGGCGAGTCGATGGCCCGCTCGACCTGTTCCCCGGCGAACGAGACGATCTCGTCGAACTTCCGTCGGAGAGTGGCCGGCCCCAGACCGTGCAGCGCACCGACGAGGTGCACGTTCTCCCGGCCGGTCAACTCGTTGGAGAAGCCGGCGGAGAGTTCGAGCAGCGGGGCCACCGCGCCTCGGACGGTGATCCGGCCCTCGTCGGGAATCAACACCCCGGCGATCAACCGAAGCAGGGTGCTTTTGCCGGTTCCGTTCCTGCCGATCACCCCGACCACGTCGCCGGCCCGCACCTGAAACGACAGATTCCGCAACGGCCAGAACACGCCCGAGTCGGGGCGGCGGTCGCCGCGATGGATGAACATCTCCCGCAGCCGCAGTTGCCGCCGCCGGCCCCGGACGAACCGGATGCCGAGGTTGTCGGCCTCGATTATCGGTCGTCCCACTAGAGCTCCTTGAGGAACGCCGGTTCGAGGCGACGGAACAGCCACCACCCGCCGAACAGCAGCAGCAGACTGCCGACGAGCGAGGCGGTGAGCATTCCCGCGTCGGGGAACTCGTCCGAATACCAGACGGCGTGGTGCAGTTGGAAGATCCCGACCAGCGGGTTCAGCTGGTAGACCGCCTTCACCCATTCCGGCATCGGTGACGTTTGGACGAGCGCCAGGGGGTAGATGATCGGGCTGGCATAGAAGAGCACCCGAGTGACCAGACGCATGATCCGCTCGACGTCGCGAAGCAGCACGTTGAGCGAGGAGAGCATCAGC
>DASVCA010000058.1:0-3613 GCA_036381835.1 Micromonosporaceae bacterium | reverse complement strand
CGCGAGTTCTTCGGCCTCGAGGTGGCGGTTATCCCGCCGAACACCCCGTGCATCCGGGAGGACGAGCCGGACCGGATCTACGCCACCCGGGCGGAGAAGGAGGAGGCGCTGGTCGACGAGATCAAGCGCAACCACGAGCGCGGCCGGCCGGTGCTGGTGGGCACCCTGGACGTCAAGGAGTCCGAGGGGCTGGCCGCCGCGCTCAACGCCGCCGGGGTGCCGAGCGTCGTGCTCAACGCCAAGAACGACGACGAGGAGGCGGCGATCATCGCCGAGGCCGGCGCGTACGGCGCGGTGACCGTCTCCACCCAGATGGCCGGCCGGGGTGTCGACATCCGCCTCGGCGGCAGCGACCAGGCCGACCGGGACCGGGTGGCCGAGCTGGACGGGCTGTACGTGATCGGCAGCGGCCGGCACGACAGCCGACGGGTGGACGACCAGCTGCGGGGGCGCGCCGGCCGGCAGGGCGATCCGGGTGGGTCGGTGTTCTTCGTCAGTCTGGAGGACGACCTGGTCCAGCGGCATGCCCCCGACGCCGTGCCGCCCTCGCCGCGGATGAACGCCGACGGCCTGGTCACCGACGACCAGGTGGTCTTCGCGGTCGAGCACGCCCAACGCGTCGCCGAGGGCGTCGACCACGAGATCCACCGCAACACCTGGCGGTACAGCCTGCTCGTCGAGCAGCAGCGCAAGGCGCTGGCGGAGCGCCGGGAGCGGCTGCTCACCACCGACGTGGCAGCGGGCATGCTGCGCGAGCGCTGCCCGGAGAAGGCGGAGAAGACGGATCCGCAGCTGCTGTCCCGGGTGGCCCGATCGATCGCGTTGTACCACCTCGACCGGCTGTGGGCCGAGCATCTGGCCATGCTCTCCGAGGTGCGGGAGGGGGTGCATCTGCGGGCGCTGGGCCGGCTCGACCCGCTCGACGAGTTCCACCGGGCGGCGGTGCCGGCGTTCACGGCTCTCATTCCCGAGATCGAGCGGCGGACGGTGGAGACCTTCGAGTCGACCGATTTCGATGAGGACTGGCGGCCGGATGAGGCCAAACTGGTCCGGCCCAGCGCCACGTGGACGTACCTGGTCCACGACAACCCCTTCGGCTCGGAGCTCGACCGGCTCATCTCCGCGGTGGGGCGGCGGCTCGCCGACCGCTGACTCTGCGGACGTCGCGGGGTCAGCGGTCGAACTCGTCGGCCAGCAGGCCCGGTACGCCTTCGCGGGTGAAGCCGTCGTAGACGAAGACGGTCACCGGCCGCCGGCCGTACCACTGCTGGTTGCGGGTGCGCAGATACCGCTGGATGGTGGCGTCGATCTCGAGCTCGACGACGGTGGTCTCCCCAGCGGTGAACAGGGTGCCGTTGCGGGGACCACCGACCAGGATCGCATCGGGTGACTTCGGCGTGCCCACACCGGCGCATTACCCGCCGTCCCACCTCCTCAACCTCCGCGATCTTGCACTTTTGGTGGCCACATTTGTCGCAAATCAACCCGAAACCGCCACTAAAGCTGCAAGATCGCGGAGGTTTGGTGATCGGTGCTCGGGGGTAACGGGAGGGCTTGCGGGCGGAGGCGCCTCAGGAGCCGTACCTCCCGCTTCTCCCGAACCCAGGAAGGCAGGTAGCGCATGGTTGTCAGGAACATGGTCCGCGCCGACCAGGTGGACATCGACACCGAGCAGATCCGCCGTTCCCTTCAGGCACGCTACGACGAGTTGACCGTCGAGTACGACAAGGCGTTGCTGGAAAGTCAGGAAGTACGCATGGTGGAGATCGGCGACACTGCCGGGGACGACCAGGCCGACAACGGCACGAAGACCGCCGAGCGGGACACGGCGCAGTCGCTGTTGCGTACCATTCTTGACCGCCGTGCCCAGTTCGAGCGTGCCCTGGCCAGACTGGACGAGGGCGAGTACGGCATCTGCGAGGGATGCGGCACGCAGATCCCGATGGAGCGCCTGGAGATCTTCCCGTCGGCCACCTCCTGCGTGCGCTGTCAGGAATCGCGGGAGCGGCGCGCGGTATGAATCCTCGCCGGGGAGCGTCCTCTGGCGTTCCCCGGGTAATCCACCCCTACCGGGTGAGTGAGACTCACCCGCTTCCCGGGCAGCCTGGGATGGCATCGGAAATCTGCGAGAGACGGGACGGGGGAGTTTCCGTGGCTACGAATCCCAACTCCACCTTCGAGACCTCGATCGAGAAGACCAACCTGATCCTGAAAGAGATCGAGCAGGCGTACGGATGGTCGAAGGAACAACGCAACCAGTCGTACGCGGCGCTGCGGACCGTGCTGCATCTGCTGCGCGACCGGCTGCCGATCGAGGAGAGCGCACAGTTCGCCGCACAGTTGCCGGTGCTGCTGCGCGGGGTGTACTACGAGGGCTGGGACCCGAGCGTCGTGCCCATCAAACTGAATCGCGACGACTTCCTCTTCGAAGTCCGGCGGGGTTTCCCGTACGACGTCGAGGGCGGCACCGAACGAGTCGTGCAGGTGGTCCTGGACGCGCTGCAGCGCCACATCACCGAGGGCGAATGGGCCGACGTCCGGTCCAGCATGCCGAAGGCGCTGCGGCGGATCATGCCGTGACGGTCGGCTGTCGCCGCACGGGCGGTTGACCGACGGACGGCTGCGCGACGGCGATTCCGCTGTGGCGCAGCCGCGTACACGTTTACATAATCCCGAGCTCCACAATCGACGGACAGCGCTTGTCCGGTTCGGATCCAGGCCGTAGGTTGCGGATGCGGGTGTCAGAGGACGTGGTCGGGGCCGGTGTCGAGGCTGTCGCTTCGACCGAGGATCTGGGCGCCCCGCTTGACGAGGGTGTCACCCCTCGAGACCGTCGACTCCGCGGTGCTCGACGGCACCGGCGACCCGACGGGCGAACCGCTGTTCGACCTGCAATGAGACATGACCCAGATCGACGTGCCGCGGGCGCACGCGGTGACCCTGGAGCCCGGACGTGATCGTGGGGGTGCTCGACAGCGGTATCTCGAGCAGCCACCCCGACCTGGCTACGCAGATCGCGAGGGACAAGAGCGCCTCCTGCCTGAGCCTCGATCCACCGACGTGGTTTGTCTTGAGCGGGGTTGAATAGTTTCGGTATTGGGTGGTTCCGGGGCAGGGTGGGATGGCCGATTACGTGGTCGGCTTGCTCCGGGCGTGGTCGGTCCACGGCACGCACGTGGCGGGCACGATCGCCGCCGCGATCAACGGGGTCGGCGTCACCGGGGTGGCACCCGGCGTCAAGGTCGCCTCGGTCAAGGTGGTCGACAACGACGGCTACATCTACCCGCAGGCGGCGATCTGCGGCTTCATGTGGGTCGCCGAGCAGGGCATGCAGCTGACCAACAACAGCTACTACATCGACCCGCGGCAGTTCAACTGCCGTAACGACGAGCGGCAGCACCCGGTGTGGCGGGCGGTGCAGCGGGCGATCCGCTACCTGGTTCGTCTGCAGTGCTCCGGCCTTTAGGCCGGGGGTGAAGCGGCCCGTCCCGGGTAGCGGGCGGGGAAAGTCGATCCGCCGCCAGGGCGGGTCGGTGTCTTGGCGGGTCAGACGGGGTGGTTTTGCTGTTCGATGTACTGGGTCAGGACGCTGATCGGCGCGCCTCCCACGCTT
>DASVCA010000057.1:0-8198 GCA_036381835.1 Micromonosporaceae bacterium | reverse complement strand
GCTCCACCACATCCCCGCGCCGGTGGCCGGCGAGCCGCCCGCTGGTCACCTCGTACCTGCCCATGCTCACGCTCCCGATGCGATGACGCGGACGGTGAAGACCCCGCCGTAGTAGGCGACCAGCCCGACCTCCTGCAGCCCGTCCGGGTCGAACCCGTCCACGATCAGGTCGTCGACGAGTCCGCCGAGGGTTCGGTCGCCGTCCTCAAGCGCGGCCCGGATCGACTGGTCGCCGGTCGGGTTGGCGTACCCGGCGAGCGCCTTCTGCCCGGCACGATCCAGCTGGGCGCCGGTCAGCAGCGCGATGCGGAACGGGATCACGTAGGTGCCCCGCCGCATCGCCTCCCGGTACGACAAAATCGCAGGCACGAGCGGGAACGCGCACGGCGGGTTCGGGTTGTCCGGCGCGTAGTCGGTTGCCCGCAACCCCGACACGGTGGCCAGGCGATCTTTCAACCCGGTCATGATCTGCGGGATGGTGGCGGCCATCACGCCACCAGCACCGGGTTACGGCGGTACGGGGCAAGCAGCGACTGAGCCCTGCTGTTCATGCGCACCCGCACGGGCCCGAACTCGCCGAACCCGGCCACCCCGAACGGCGCGTCACCAAGCTTGAACAGCTCCTCAGCCACGATCAGACACGCTTCCTTCACCGGACCCGGCACAGCCGCCCAACCCCACTGCGCGGTCACCCGCACCGTGTGCCGCCGCCTGCCACACGGGAACTCGTGGGAGCCGACCGCACGGATCCGGTAGTACGGCCAACCCGACTGCCCCGACACCACCCCGTTGACCGGCTCCAGCTCGTAGTCGGCAGCCGTCCACGTCGTCGCATAGGTGCCGTCATCGCCGGTATCCGTAGCCACCACCAGGTCGGTGGTGGTGTGGAAGTCGTCCACCAGCACCGTCCACCGGCTCAGCGGCCGGAACACCCGCGCCGACGCGACGGTGGCCTTGTTGAACTGCCGGTCACACCACGCCTCGATCTCCCGCGACGCCGCGGCGAGCGCATCGTCGAGCCGGTCGTCGTCGGCGGTGTCGGTGATGTCCATGCGGGCCTTCAGCTCGTCACGGGTGGCGTAAGGGTCGCCGAGTGCCATGGCCTAGGCCTTCCGGCTGGTGGTCTTCTTCGCGGGCTTCGCCGGCGGCTCGGCCGGCTCCTCCACGGCCTGGAAGTGCGGGTCTGCGGCCTGCAACTGTGCGGCCACCTGCTCGGACACCTCCAGCACGTCCCCGGCGGGGACGATCAGCTCGACCCGCTTCGGGCTGTTCGCGTTGTGGTGGATGCGGCGCAGGCCCGGAACCGGTTCCCTCAGGACCATGAGATTTCCTCCCAGCGGTCGACGAGGTCATATGGCGAGCCCTCGTCCTGGTGGTGCGGGTAGAAGGGGCGGCGGCCGGCGATGGCGAAGAACTCCCCCGCCTCGTGCTGCTCGACCAGCAGCAGCCGCTCGAAGATCCAGCGGGCCGCGGCCCGGTCGGTGGTGAGGTCGTCGGGCACCTCGAACATGTGCTGTGTGGTGCGCTGCCTCGACACATCGTTGGAGTCGGGGGTCGTCGCGAACACGCACAGATAGCGACCGCCGGGGCCGCCGAGTTTGAACGTCCAGCCGGGCTTGTAGGTGAGACGCCCGACAAGTGCGGCGACACTCACGCTGGCTCCTCTCAGGCCGGTCTGTGGCGCCCCACCAGCTGGGTGGGGCGCCACAGACCCGAGGCTCACGGCGTGGTGTTGTAGCCGATCGCGGTGTCGTCGTTGCTCGAGGAGTCCCCGATGTTCTGGAAGTCCTCACGCATGAACCCGACGAGAACCCGCTGGTACGTCTCGCGGTAGATCGAGTCGTCCACCTCGACGTCCAGCGCCATCCGCTGACCGAACGCCCACTCGTTGCGGTTCACCAGCAGGAAGTACGTCTTCGTGGTGGTGATGCCGTCGTAGACGCCGGTGGCGTTCAGGTTCTCCCGAACGTGCTCGGAGGCGATCACCGGCACCCCGTACACCGAACCGACCTGGCCGTTGAGGATGGTCGCCTGCGGACCCATCTTGTCCACGGTCAGCATGTTCGTGTCGGTCAGGAGCTGGTGGTAGCCGGAGACGCCAACGATGAGCGCCAGGTCGGCGGGGTTGAGACCCCACTTGCCCATGCTCTTGCGCAGGGTGGCGATGTTCGCCGACGAGACAGCGGTGAGGGCCTGACCGGCGTTGGCCAGGGCCCGCTTCCGCAGGCCGTCCCAGGCGGTGCGGGCGTCGGTAGTCGACGACCCGACGTCCGAGTCCTGGTGGGTGCCGTCGGAGTCGCCGTCGAGGACGGCCTTCTCCTCGGCGTCGACGAACGCCTGAACCAGCTTCCGCCGCACGTACGGCAGGATCGCCACCGCGGAGTCGGCCTCCAGCGAGCGGGAGAACAGCGCCCGCGCGCCGAAGATCTCCGCGTCGAACGTCGCCGCGACGGTGCCCGGCGTGGACGCGGTCATCTTCGACTCGCTGTCGCCGGTCGGCTCGGCCACCCGGTAGGCGGTGGCGTCGGCACCCTCGATCGGCCACTTCCACGGGTTCGTGGGCAGGTCGATGCGGGAGAACAGCGGCGCGACCTTCCCGGATGCGCGGACCTTCTCGTGCAAGCTGGCGCCGATGCCGGTCGGCACCCAGGTGCCGCCCTCGGCCGCGGTGTCGACGTCCATCGCCCGCATCAGGCTGTTCCAGCGGTCGCGGAACAGGCGGTGCGACCGGGCGACCTCGAAGCCCTGCGCGCTGGAGCGGGCCGACCGGTCGATGAGCAGGCCGAACAGCGCCATGTCGGCGACGGTCTGCTGGAACGACCGGACCAGGCCGTGGTGCTCCGGCCGGAACTCGCTGATCCGCGGCGCGTGCACCGCGAGGCCCGACTCGGACCGGACGACGATCTGCTCGACCGGGTTGCGGGCGCCGTGCCGGTCCGGCACGAAGTCACCGGCCTTGTTCAGCGAACCGGCGCGCACGGTTTCGTCGGTGGCCCACAGCAGCTCGTCGAGGCTGCGGCCGTCGCGGGGGGACTCGGAGCGGCGGACGAACGCCGGCGCCTGCCGGGGCTCACCGCGGGCGGGCTGCTCCCGGTTCGCCGGGTTCAGCGCCACCGAGCGCACCGCCTCCATGCGGGCGGCACGCTGGGCGAGGGGCTTCGCCTCCTCGTCGAGCTTGTCCCACTCGGCGAGCAGCCCGTCCACCTCCGCGTTGCGGTCGGTGAACGCCTGCGAGCGGGCCGCCTCGTCGCCCTCGGGCTCGGGCATGGCCTCGATCTCGGCGAGCCGGGCCTGGATCTCACCCTGCCGCTGCCGGATCTCCGTCAGTCGGTCCATCACATACCTCTCGTGATCTTCGCGACGTTGATGCGTCGCACGATGTCGGACTGCCGACCGGAGTGCGTGCGCGGCTCCTCGGCGCCGGCCCCCTCGCTGGGGGTGGCGGATACCGTCTCCGGCTCCCGTGCGGGAGTGGTGGACGTCAGCAGACGGACCAGCTCGGCACGCTGGTCGTCGTCAAGCCCGGCGATGGACTGCGCGACCTGCTCGGCCGAGCGGACAGCCAGGATCGCGGCAGACTCGTACGCAGGGGTCGGGGTAGGGCCGTACTCGAACAACCCCAGCTCGGTGCGGGTGACCTCCGGCAGCGGCTCACCCGGCCGGCGACGCGGCACCCTGTCCGGGTTGGATTGGAAGATGCGACCGCGGAAGCTGTAGCCGCGGATGTCACCGGCGCGGATCGCCTCCAGAACCGAGTCCGCGAGCGGCGACTTGTTGAACCGGGTCACGGTACGCAGGCCCCGCCCGTCAGCGCGGATCTCCAGCGGCTGCCCGATCGGCACCGACCCCAGATCGGAGGGGGTGCCGTAGAGGGTCATGCCGTGGTGGTAGTAGACGCCCACCCGCGACGCACCACGCTCCCGCAGCGTCTTGTCGAACGCAGTCGGGGCGATCCGCTCGATGTAGTGGCCGTGCACGTCCTGGATTTCGACGGGCGTGTCGAACACCGCCGCGTACGCCTCGACGGTGCGGCCGTCGGCGTAGGAGCGGCTGACCTCGATGTCGTCGAGCGCCCACGTGCGCAGGTAGGTGTTCATGCCTGGCCTTCCGATGCCGGGGGTTCTTCGGCAGACGCCTCCTCAGGGGCGTCGGTCATGGTGGCTGGCTGCTGGCCCGGCCCTGGCGGCTGCAACTGCACCGAGTACAGGCCGGAGTGCTCAAGCACGGTCATGTCTTCCCCGTCGATCGCCGCCACGACCGTGTCCGGCTTGTAGCCGGCGTCAACAAGCTGCCGGATCGCGACCGCCTGATCCGCTTGGATCTTCGCCACGTCCGCGCGGTCTTCCCGCAGAAACGGCACGTCCCGGGCGTCGTACCACAGCCGCGAGGAGTCGTCCGGCGGCGGAAACAGGTGCTCCAGCGTCGCCGCGGCCTCCTCCCACAGCGGCGCGATGGTCATGTCGGCGAACCGGCGGCGCACCTGACCGTAGTTGCCGGCGTTCAGACTCGACCCCTGCAACCCCTCGGACAGCCCGAGGATGACCGGGTGCACACCAGCGGCGGCAGCGATGCGCGTCTCCGACAGGCCGGAGATCTGCTTGAAGTCCATCGCCTGGAAGTCCGCCCCGACCGGGGACGCCTTCGCCCCCAGCAGGTACAGGGTCTTGTAGGCGTTGCGGGCGCCCCGATGCTCGGCTTCCAGCTTCTCCTTGAACTCCTTGACCTGATCCACCGTCATGGTCGGCTCGAAGCTGACCACAAGGTTCGGGGTCGCCCCGTTCTTGAAGAACGCCAGTTTGTGCTCGGTCGCGGCAAGATCCGACTGCATCTCCCGCAACACCGGAGTCAGCCACGGCACCCCCCGGAACCAGCCGGTCGGGTCGGGAATCGGCGCGAAGATCGCCACATCCTCGGCCAGCAGCAACTCGGCGCGGGCATTCGGCGGCTCATACATCACGCCGACCAGCTCGGCGTCGAGGTCATCACCGACCATCATCGGATCGTTCGGCGACCCCACCACCAACGTGCACCAGTCCGGGCGCACCCGCCGGACCTCCCCAGACGGCCGACGCGTCACAATCCCCGTACCGCCAAGGTCGGCGTCGAGCAGCATCCGCACCAGCAGCTTCCGGGTCGTCTCACCCGGCCGCGGCCGCTCCAACCTCGCCAGATCCGGGGTGCGGAAGTACTCGTCAGGCCGGCCCCGCCGAAACCGCTGGTAGGCGAAACGGGTCTGCCCGAACACCATCGTGCGGGCAAGCTCGCACGCGAACACCACACCCGACCGCTTGTAGGCGCTCTGGACGACCGACTCGAACTCGCTGGGCAGATGCTCCTCGCGGCCCCACGACGACGCGGTCTGCGCGATACCCAGCTCCGCGGCGTCGGCGAGCAGCCGCTGGAACTCATCCAGCGTCAAATTCTGGGTGGCCCGCTGCACCTCGGCGGGTCGCAGCCACGACATGAACCGGGACCACGCACCCACCACACACCACCTCAGGCGAAGAAGAACATCAGGTCACGACTGGGCCTGTGCACCCGCTTGGTGCAGTGCCCGAACAACGCCAGGGACACCGCGGCGAGCGGGGTGACGTCCACGGCCAGGTCCCGCCGGGCCCACGCCCACGAGCCGCCCACATCCCGCTTCACCGCCCCGCGGACGGCTTCGGTGAGCTCCTGCTGGCCGATGTGCACGACGTCCCGGGCTGACACATCCGGGCCGGCGATCCCGTCGTACAGCAGCTGGCAGCCGGTCACGACATCGGCGACGTTGGCCCGATGCACAACCACACCGGCCTTCTCGGCTTCCTCGGCGAGCGCCTTGTCGTCGACCACCACCACCGACGGGTTGTGCCGCTCCAACTCCTTCAGCCGGGGCACCACCCAGCCGACCCCCGGCCGGTAGTCAAGGCTCCCGTCGCGGCCGGCGACCTCGATGTGCCGGCCGCCGAGCGTGGACGCCCCGGCAACACCGATAGCCGCGTAACTCCGGTCGGGCGGCACATACACCCCGAACGCGGGCCTGCCCTCAACGCGGGACGTTCCGCCCCTCATCACGTCCGACGCCGCTTCCCACGCCGCCTGGCTAATCACCTGCCAGCCGGCATCCTCATCGCCGGCATAGGGCAGCCACATGCCCAGCCGCTCCGGGGCGAACCCCTCCCTCAGCCGGGACAGCTCGTCCTCGCAGAACTCCTCGCTGATCCGAATCCCCAAACCAGGGTTCGCCCGGTACCACAGGTCCCGGTCGGCGTACGCCTTCAACCGATCCTTCAACGGCACCGACTCGTCAACCTCGCCGAGTCCCCAGTCGAAGTAGGCCAGGCGGTCCTTGCCGGCCTCGCCGTCCTTGCGGATCCCGTACACCCACGCCGCCGGGTCCTCAGGCGGAGTGCCGAGATACCAGATCTGCGGGTTCCCGTGGATTGACTTGGCGCTCATCGTCGAGAAGATCGCCTTCATCTGCAACAGGGTCAGTTCCTGCGCCTCATCGAGGATGATGCAGTCACCGGAGAACCCGCGGCCGGCACCTCGGGAGCGGGCAAGGAACTTCAACCGCTGCCCGGTGGTCAGCTCGATGCCCTGCTCTCCCGAACCTTCCCAGTACCGCTTGACCAGCCGGTCAAAGTCGGGCGCGTTCTGGATCAGCTCCCGGATCCGCAGGAAGCCCTCCTGCGCCGTCCGGTACTCGTGCGCGGACCAGAGAATCCGCTTCTCCCCGAACAGGAACAGACCGGCCAACACGCGGGCCTCGATGATGGCGCCCTTGCCGTTCTGTCGGGGCACCCACACCGCGACCTCACGGGCCGCCCACTTCCCGTCCGCACGCTCACCCAGGCCGTGCTCCAGCACGTACCGCTGCCACGGGTCCAGCACCAGGCCCGCCGCCTCCGCCAGATCGGCCACGTCCGGGCCGGAGCTGTAGTCGGCGGGCGGGTAGGTGCTAACCCGCGGGCTTTGCGAGCCTCTGCGCACGTCTAGCAGCGAGCTGGTCAAGGATGCTGCCCTCCGTCGCCGGCTTCGCGGCGCCGCCACCCGCCCGCAACTCCGCGGCGAGCTGCTTCAACGCCAACTGCTGCTGGCGAGCCTCCGACAGGATCTTGTCGACGACCACCGTGATCCCGCCGGTTTCGTCGTCGACCTCCAACGTCAACCACGCCCGGTCCCGGCCGTTGAGGATCGCGTCGAGCCGATCCAGCCGGTCAACCAGCCGGCACGCTTCCTCAAGGACGTTCCGGCGCACACCGGTCAGACTGTCGCCGCCCTCTTCCTCCCACAGTCGCGCCCCACGGGGGCCGAGCCGCCTTTCCAACGGGCGCGTTACAACGGGCGTAACGGCGTCATCGCAGCGTCTCGGGTCACACAGCGAGTGATCGCCGGCCTTGTGGCGACGGTGCCGGCGCTGCCGTTCGGCGTTCGTCCTGTCCGCCATCGTCAACCCACCAACTGGAGCTGGACGCTGCCGCCGGTACGCCGCCGCACGTTGCAGTCCCAGTGAGCCAGGGCCAGGTTCGCCGGGTCGTTCGTGCCGCCGTCCACGACGGGTACCAGGTGGTCGCGGCTGGCCGCCCGAGGGTGCGGGTAGCGCAGCGTCCGGCTGACCCGTCGTCGGCATAGGTGGCAGCGCCACCGGTCCCGCTCGGCCAGTTCCTGGATCGACATGATGCGAGTGCCGCCGGCCCGGCGCTTCAGGTTCTTCCGCTGGTAGTGCTCCAACCGGCGGACATCCGCACACGCCTCACACCACTGGCTGTGCCGTGTCGTCGTAGCTCCGCAATCCTCGCAGGGATGCGGGGACCTGCTCCACGCGTGGGGCTTGGCGAGGCGAGACGCGGCACCGCACCGGAGCGAGCAGGTGAGCTGCTTGCGCTCCCGGTGGTCGTTCGGGTAGAACGTCCCGCCGCACACGGCACAGTCCCTAGTCCGGCCACGGCGAGGCCCGCGTCCTGCTCGGCGGCACGGACGACACGTCCGCTCGCCAGCCGGGAGAGACGACGACCCGCCCCACAGCAGTCGACCGCAGCCACCGGCGCACGGGGTATCGGGCTTCTTCGCCATGGTGCACCTCCCAGGTATGCGGAAGCCCCGACGCCTGGGAACGTCGGGGCTTCCTTCCCTCGGGGATCAGCCGAGGGCGTCTATCGGTACGTGCGTAACGAAGGGCCGGTGTGGATCTTCCGCACACATAAACGCCTGAT
>DASVCA010000056.1:0-10336 GCA_036381835.1 Micromonosporaceae bacterium | reverse complement strand
ACACGACATCCACCAAGGGACGCCACACGCGCCACACGAGCGTGAGAACACAAAAGCCTTAAAAAGAAGCCACGCCCTGGAACAGGGCGGCAAAGAACAGAGAAGACGTCCGCGGGCCCATGCCCTTGCGGAACATCCGGCCTCGTTTCAACACCGGCCGGCCGGCCGCCATTCCCGGCGACCCCACACCCGACCCACGATCAGACCAGGCACCCCACGGCCACGCACCCCAATACAACAACCCCGACCCACCCCGCATTCCAACCCCACCCGCCCCGACGAAACCGTCGGAAACAAACCAACCCCATGTCCCGCATGTCCGATTCACCGGACCGCCCCTTTCGAGTTCGGGGACAGCCTGACCACCCGCACCCTCCGGGCGTGATCTTGCACATCCGGTTGGGAGATATGCGGCGTTAGCACCTATACGGCACGCCTAAGACGACCGGCATGTGGCGGTGCGTCTGCTCGCCAGCGGGAACACCCCGCCGTGCCCCAACCCCTCACCGATCTTGCAGTTGTGGTTGGTGGTTCACGAAGTTTGTTCATAAAAGTCCCCACCAAAAGTGCAAGATCGCGGGGGGGGGTATGCAAGGGGGATGCGGGGGTGTGATCTCGGGCTAGTGATCACCCGATTGCGGAGAGTAGCATCGAGTCGGGTATATGGCTCGAGGGGGTCGTATTGCCGGACTGGCGGGACGAGGTCTGCGGAGCCCTGAACTTCTGGATCGGAGCGGTCGGGGGCGGCCGGTCCGAACGACAGATCCCCGTCGGAAAGGCGCGCCAGGAGAGCGAGCCGGGCTGGTACGTCGTCGATACTCGCGGCACGGATCGGGCCTGGGCCGATCCAGACCAGGTGGAGTCGCTGTTCCTGAAAGACAGCTCCAGGCCGGACGGACCTACTCACCCGGTGATGGAAGCCGTGCGGGACGGGCCGCTGTTGCGGGTGCGGGTTGCGGCGTTCGTAAGCCTCAACCATGCGTACCTGTACCAGAACAAGCAGCCACCCGCCCACCTGCTGCGGAAGCTACGCGAGGGCATCGCCGGGCTCGTCGAGCCAGGCCTGGCCGACGATCTCGCCGCCGGACGTCTCGCGGCCGCTCCCCGCATCCGGGACCCGGTTGCCGGGTTCACCGCCACCCAACAGGAGGCGTACGAGTCGTGCCTGGCCACCGGCGTCCGTCTCGTCTGGGGGCCTCCCGGCACGGGCAAGACGAGGGTACTGGCGGAGGCGATCAGGACTCTGTCGTCCATCGGCAAGCGGGTGCTCCTCGTCTCGGCCACGAACATCGCGGTCGACAACGCCCTGCTCGGCGCCGTCGACCACCGCCGCGAACGGGGAGTCCTGCTGCGGGTCGGTCCCCCACACCACCCCGACGTGCTCGCACATCCGGAACTCTGCCTCACACATCTGGTCCGCACCCAGCTGGCGGAGATCGAGCAGCGCCGACGCGCCGTCGAGGAGCGGCTGCTGCGCATGCGGGAGGAGGATGACGAACTCGCCCGGCTACGCGAGCGGCTCGACGGCTTCGACGAGCGGGAGTACCGGCTGGCGAAGCGCCTCCTATCGGCAGAGGCGGAGATACCGACGCTGGCCGAAGCCGCCGCCAGGTTGACGGCGAGAGCGCAGGAATGTCAGCGGGCGGCGGAGCGCCGACGGGCCGACCTGGTCACGGCTGAACAACGCGTACGAGAGCTGTCCACGGCACGGTCGACTTACATGAAAATCGACCGCCTCGAGCAAGACCTGGCGAGTCTGGCCGCCGCTACCGACGAGCTGAACGCGAAGGCTTTGACCGCCTCCCACCAGGCCGATCAGATCGAGGCTGAACTCCGCCGGCTCGAAGGCGACGGCGCTTTCGCCCGGCTGCGTAACCGGTTGCGGATCAAGCAGCAGCGGGCCGCGCTGGATGCGGCCCGACAGCAGGCGGCGGAGTATCGACGCCGGGCGGACAACGCCTCGCTACTGCTCGACCGCCGACGTGCGGTCGTCCGAGCGCAGATCGGACAGCTGTCCTCCACCGCTCGGTGGACCCGGGAGGACGTCGCCGCCGCCGACGCTGCGCTCGCCGCCGCCCGACGCGCCTTCCGGCAGGCCGAGGACTCGGCTCGACGAGTCGACGACGAGCTGGCGCGGGCGCAGCAGGCGCTGCTGGCCGCAGAAGCCGGCCCCCGGCCGACCGAAGCGCAACGTGCCTTGGCAGAGCGCGCCGACCGGCAGCAGCTTCCGTCGCTTGCCACGAAGGTGACCGAACTGCAGGCGAGGCAGGCCACCAACCAGGTTGAGCGCTCGCGGTTGGAGGAGGAGCACGCAAAACTTCAGGAACGGTTCGACCGCCATCGCCGCAACGCCGAAGGTGAGATCATCTGGCAGGCCAAAGTGGTCGCTACGACCCTGGCCCGGCTGCGCACCACGAAGGCGTTGCTGGACGGAGCGTACGATGTGGTGCTCGTCGACGAGGTCGGTGCCGCGAACCTACCGGAGGTGTTGCTGGCCGTCTCTCGGGCGAAACAGGCGGCTGTCCTGTTCGGGGATTTCCGACAGCTCGGTGCGGTCATCGACAAGGCGGTACAGGATTGCGACCGCGCCGATGTCCGGCGATGGTTGGCCACGGACGTCTTCGCGCACTGCGGCATCACAACCGCGAAGGAGGCGCAGCGGCATCGCGGATGTACCGCGCTGGACGTGCAGCATCGGTTCGGTCCCGAGATCATGGGGCTGGTGAATGTCATCGCCTACGACGGCCTGCTGCAGCCGGGTCCTGGCGTACGCGCTCACGATGACGACGATCCGGAGATCGTGCTGATCGACACGGACGGGCTGGATGATCTCGGCCGGGTACGGCCTACCAGCCGGAGCGCCGGATGGTGGCCGGCCGGTGCGTTGCTCAGCCGAGTCCTCGCCGACTACCACCAGGCACGCGGTGAGAAGACCGGCATCGTCGCCCCTTACGCGGATCAGGTAGCCGCGACCCTGGAGGCGCTGCGCGACCAGGAGAGCGCGACGAAGCCGATCACCGAGGTCGGCACGGCACACCGCTTCCAGGGTCGCGAGTTCCCGATCGTCGTCTTCGACATGGTCGAAGACGCAGAGCGCGCCCGGTGGATAGCCAAGGCGTCGCTTCGCGGGGAGACGTGGGAGCGGGACGGGGTCCGACTGTTCAACGTCGCGGTCACCCGCACCCGGACCCGGCTGTACCTGATCGGTAGTCGGCAGCGTGTCAACGCCGCACCCTCCGGGAGCCCGCTGGCCGAGGTCGCCGCGCTGCTGCGCGACCGTCGGGCTCGGGCCGTACCGGCGACCAGGCTCATCACTCCGACGGCGGCCGGTGAAGCGGACCGTCTGCAGCTCGGCCCGTTCAGCAGGGAGCTGTCGGAGCTGCTGGCGGAGCACGTCCGGGTCACCGACATCCACGACGAACGCGGGTTCTACCGGGTGTTCGCGGAGCACCTCGAAGATGCGCGACGGTCGGTGTGGATCTGGGCTCCGTGGACCACGAGCCGGGTCGAGAGCCTGCTTCCCGTCCTGTCCCGGGTGGTGGCCCGCGGCGTCGAGGTCACGTTGTTCGTCCGAAGTCCACGGGACGGTCTACAGGGCAGACCCGACAACCAGATTTACCTGAACAAGTTGCGCGAGCTCCTCCACACGGTCGTGGAGATCAATGAGATGCACCAGAAGATCGTCGTCATCGACGAGGAGACCGTGCTGCTCGGCAGTCTGAACGCACTTTCACAGTCGCGTACCCGTGAGGTGATGCTCACCGTCCGGGGTGCGCATTTCGCCCGCAAGCTGCTGGAGCACGAGCATGCGAAGACGTTCGCGGCGCCGCCGCGCTGTGGTGCGTGCGGCGACACCAAGATCGACCTGCGACGCGGCAAGTCGGACTGGTACTGGCGGTGCTATTCCGAAACCTGCCCGGCGCGGTCGAAGCCCGGGCGGAAAGCATGGGTGCAGCCAGCGTTCGGCGGCACGTCGCGGAGGGCGACGTCTTCTCGCGTCCCTCGCCGACCCGGTGATTCGCACGACGACGCCACGGGGTGAAGGCTTTCCGCTGCCCGACCCTGGCGTCAGGTCGCCTCGTACCGTCCGTCGGCGCGTCGTACGATCCGCCCGCCGCTGACCGCCATCTGCAACCCGTACCGCAGGAGACGGTCGTTCTGCTCGGTTCTACGTCGGTAACCGAGCAGCTCACGCGCCGACTTCAACAGCGCTTCCTCGTCCAACGCCGGGGCCAGGTTGAGGGCGTACACCGCGGCGTTGGCCATCTCCTCCGGCGGGATCTCGGCGAACGACCGGGCGCCACCGTCTTCCGGACCGGTCCGCAGCCCGCGCCACCCGTCCGGGTCGACCCCCTCCGGCCAGGCGAAACTGCCGACGGTCGGGTGGTGCCGGATCAGGCGCTGGTCCAGCAGCGCCAGGACCTCCTCCCGGCGCCCCTTGGGGGGCTTGACGAAACCGAACCGGGCGAGGGTGAGCCGGGCGAGCCGGTGCAGTTCGACCGGCGCCTCGGCGGCCAGGACCTCGGCCAGCGCCGCGCGCACGGTCTCACGCGCCTGCGCGCTCGACCGGATCGCGGCGACATCCTGCCGGGTTCCGACGACGTTCGGCACGTAGGGTTCGAAGACGACCGGCGCGATCGCGTCACGGACGGGCGGGGCGGTCCTCGGGTCGGCCGTCGCCGTCCGGGTCGCCGCCACCGCGCGGGCCACCGCCGCCTCGACCCGGTCGAGTACCGCCGAACGGTCCTGAATCCAGGCCGGCAGCCAGAACCGGACGACCTCCGGCCAGCCCATGATGGTGCGCAGCAGGCCGGGTGCGCCGTCCCGGTCGGCGACCGTCGGCCGGCGGCTCCACTGCGGCCCGTCAACCATGACGGCCACCTGCCACCGGGCGGCCCCCGCCGCGCGCACCGCGATGTCGACGGTGAAGTCGGACAAGCCGTGTCCGATCTTGACCTCGTACCCGCGCAGGCGGATGGCCTCGGCCACCTCGTCGATCACCCGGTCCCGGTGTCCGGCGCCGTCGACGGCGAGGTCCCCGAGACGGTCGATGCCCGCCTCAGCCAGCTCGCAGTAGGCGCGCAGGTGGTGGGTGCCCACCGCCGAGGTCCGGGAGATGTCGATGTCACCCGGGTCGAAGGAGGCGAAGAGGATCACCTCGCGCCGCGCCCGGGTGATCGCCACGTTGAGCCGCCGCTCTCCCCCGGCCTGGCTGAGCGGTCCGAAGGTCAGCGGCAACTGCCCGGTGCGCGGATCGGTGGAGAAGGCCAGCGAGAAGAGTACGACGTCCCGCTCGTCGCCCTGCACGTTCTCCAGGTTCTTGACGAAGATCGGATCGGCGGCGTCGGCGGCCAGGCGGTCCCGGACCAGCGGGTGGTTGCTCTCCTCCAGCAGGTTCAGGATGAGGTCCCGCTGCTGGACGTTGAACGTCACGACCCCGAGGGACTGGTCGGCGGTGGCAGGGTCGGAGAGTCTGCGCACGATCTCGTCGACCACCGCCCGCGCCTCGACCGGGTTGGTGCGGGTACCGCCCCGGTCGAACCGGCCGGCCACCCGCCGCCAACTGATCCCGGCGCTGCCGCCGCTGCCCGGCGACGGCAGGCTCGACAGCTTGCCGTCGTAGTAGTAGCGGTTCGAGAAGGCGATCAGCGACTCGTCCCGGCTGCGGTAGTGCCAGGACAGCCAATGCTGCGGCAACCCGGACTCGACGGCTTCACTGAGGATGCTCTCCAGGTCCTCCGGGACCGGCCCGTCATCGACCGGTAGATCGTCGTCGCCGCTGTGCGACGCCTGCATCATGGTCGTCGGCGGCATCTGCCGGGAATCCCCGACGATGACGGTGGACCGGCCACGGCCCATCGCGCCGATCGCCTCCGCGACCCGGATCTGGGACGCCTCGTCGAACACGACCAGGTCGAACCGGGCCGCGCCCGGAGCGAGGAAGTTCGCCGCCGACGCGGGGCTGACCATCACGCACGGGGTCAACGCGAGGATGATGTCCGCGTACGCCTCGAACAGCTCGCGGAAGGACTTTCCGCCGCGTCTGCGGCGCAGCTCCGCCGCGAAGTCGGCGAAGCGGCCCCGCCGCTCACCCGGGTGGAACGGGCGACGGCGGACCAGCACCGCGGGCAGGCGACCGGGGAGGGCCGACCGGAGCCGCTCGGCGGCCAGCTCGTACTCCCCGACATGGTTGTCGTGGATCTCCGGGTCGAAGTATTCGAGCGCCCCGGCCCGCAGCCGCTCGGCCAGTGAAGCGGCCGCCACACCCCGGCGGTACGCCTCTTCGGCGAGGTTGGGGGCGATCTCGGCGCGCAGCAGCTGGTCCCGGTACTCGGGCAGGCCGCCGTCGCGCAGCACGTCGGCGTGGGCGAGTACCGTCGCCCACCGCTGCAGCGGCAGCAGCCCGTTCGTGCTCAGGTCGCTGTGCCAGGTCGCGCCGTCCCGCTGCCACGCGTCGTACCAGTGCGCCCCGCCGGTCCAGAGGCGAAGCTCGTCCGGCCCGCTGTCCAGCACCCCGCGCCACGCCCGCCACCCGGACACGAACCGGTCCAGTACGGCCAGCTGGGCGGGGCTGACGCCCGCCTCGAACAGCGACCAGCCGGCCGGGTACGCGGCCAGCAGGTCACGGCCGGCTGCGACGGCCCGTTCCGCCTCGGCGAACTCCTCCTCCGCCGCCGGGTCGGTGGGCCGCCAGGCCGGCGACAGCGGCAGGCCGGGGATCCGCTGCGCCTGCCAGTGCAGCTCACGCGCCTGGTCACGGGCGGCGGCCAAGCGGGCCAGGACGGGGGGTACGAGATCCTCGCGCAGTTCGGCGACGCCGGGCCGCAGGTAGGGCAGCAGTCGGGTGGCGACGGCCCGCAGATGTCTGCCCCGGCCGAAGAAGCGGCGGGACGCTTCCTGCGCCTGGGTCAGCCACAGGTCGAGTTCCGGCGCGGTCAGCACCTCCGGCCGGAACAGCTCCAGCTCCGCGGCGTACGTCTGCCGGAACCGGGCCAGCTCCGTACGCAGCTGGGCCACCGCCTGCGGCCACCGGGGGTCGGCGGCCTGTTCGACGGCGGCCCGGTCGGGAAGCCGGCCCTGGGCGGCCAGCACCGCGACGGGCAGCAGGCGGGCGGCCTCGTCCGGGTCGGTGAGTCCCCGCATCAGCGCGGCGAGCTCCGGAAGGTCGGACAGCTCACGCCGCACCTGCTCCAGCTCGGCGGCGAGCTGGGTGACCGCGTCGGGGTGCAGTCCCTCCAGGTGACGTCGGCCGCTCAGCGACCACGGATGCGCCGGGCGCAGCCGCGCCGACCGGGCCGCCGCGGGAAACTCGCGCAGTGTCAGCTCGACCCGTTGCCGCTGCTCGTCGGGGGCCCCGAGGTAGTGCGGGCCCACCCGGGCGGTCGGCCCCTCGCCGTAGGCCCGTAGCGTTTCGTACGCCGACCAGGCCGACAGCCCCAGGGCGTTACGCCCGTGGACCCGCTCCGGGTAGGTCCGCAACGGTTCCAGCCGGGCGCGGTAGGCGGTCTCGATCGCCGTCCACGTGGGGTCCTCGCCCGGATCCTGCTGGTCGAGGGCGTCCCGCAGCTGTTCCCGGATGGCCCGCATCGACTGCTTGCGGCCGTGCAGGTCCAGGGTGAACGGTGCCAGGCCGATCTGCCTCAGGCGACGTTTGACGACGTCGAGCGCCGCCTGCTTCTCGGCCACGAACAGCACGGAACGACCTGCCACGATGGCCCGGGCGATCAGGTTGGTGATGGTCTGCGACTTGCCGGTGCCGGGCGGCCCCTCCAGGACGAAGGACTGGCCGCGTTCGGCCATCAGGATCGCCTTCATCTGCGACCCGTCGGCCGGGATCGGCAAGTGCAGCTCCGCCTCGTCGATCAGCGCGTCGTCGGTGCCGACCGGATCGTCGAAGGTGGCACCGCTGGACTCCACCAGGTGTCGGACGACCGGGTTCTCCAGGAACAGGCGCCAGTGGTCGACGAGGTCGCGCCACATCTGGAACGTGGAGAACCGCAGCAGCCGCAGGCTGGCCGTCTCGTCGACCCGGTAGTTGAGACGGTTGTCGAGCAGCCGGGCGTTGATCGCGGCGAGGGTCTTGGGGATGTCGACGCCGTGGTCGTCGCGGGCCGGGTTCTCCAGTTCGGGGATCTCCACCCCGTGCCGCAGGCGTAACCATTCGATCAGGCAGTGGTTGGCGGTGGCGACCTCGGTACCGTCGATGACCAGGTGGTACGGCCGGTGTCCGGTGCCCCCTTCGATGCGTACGGGCAGCAGGAACAGCGGGGCGTGCGCCTCGCCGCCACCCGCCTTGGCGTACACCAGCGTGCCGATGGTGAGGTAGAGGTAGTTGCTGCCGGTCTCCTGCTCCATCGTGCGGGCGTCGCGTTGCAGGGTACGCATCACGGACTTGTACCGCTGCTCGGTGACCGCGCCGTAGATGCGGCGGTCCGCGCGCAGTTCCCGGATCAGGATGTCCGGCTCGAGGTCCGACGCCCGCCGGGCGCCGGCGAGCCGGTGAATGCGGCTGATCGCGTCCTGGGGCACGATCTCCAACGGCCGTCCGTCGTGGATCAGATCCTCCAGCAGGGACAGTGCTCCCACCGGCACGTGCAGGTCGAGGTCCCGGCCACGCTTGGGCAGGTCGAGCAGCGGGTTGCGCAGGCTCAGGTCGAGCAGGGACCTCCGCCACTGCTGGATACGCGGGGGCGCGTCGTCGGACCGCTGCGTCAGGTCGCCGTCCTCCTCGACCCGCTTGCGCAGCCTGGTCCGTGCCACCCCGGGCGGCAGTTCGATGGAGCCGACGGCACCGTCACCGGGGATCCACCCCGCCTGCGCCACCGTTTGGGGGGCGTCGGGTATCGGCCGGATGCCCGAGCGGTGGGCGAGGCGTACGTCGATGACGCCCTGCAACCGGTGGTCGTGGGTCCGGAAGTGGGCCAGGCCGGCCTGCACCGCGGCTGGAAAGTCGACGACCGCCGGCTCCGCCTCCGGGCCCGACCCCGGGCCGGACAGCTCCACCGGCACCGCCCGCCCCGATTCGACCATCGAGATCAGCAGGTTGGCCTCGGTGACCGAGGTCGCTTTCAGGCGTTCGGCTTCCAGCATGAACCCGGCGAAGGCGCGGTCGGTGGTCAGCCAGATGAGCGGACGCAGCCCGGCTGCCTCCAGGCAGGCCGCGTACGTCACCGACAGGTCCAGGCAGGTGCCGAGCCGGTCGGTCAGGACCGCGGCCGTGGTACGGATCTTCTGGCCGGTGTTGGCGAAAGAGGTGGGCAGCTCCTGCCAGGTGAGGCCGAACCGCCGTAGTGCCTCGTACGTGGCTCCGGCAATCTGCGCGGCGCGCTTCGGACCGGCCTGGTAGCCGTCGAGGAGGCCCGAGCCGGTCGCGGCCTGCAGGATCCGCGCGGCTTCCCGCAGGATCTCCTGGACCGCCTGACTGTTCGGCTGCACGAACGCGGCGAGCGAGTCGTAGAGGGCGGGGCTGTTGAACCATTCGTTGTGGGCGAGCACGCAGGACGGCGCGGTACCGCGCAGGACGCGTCCGCCGGGCCGGGTCACGGTCAGCCGGTACTCGACGGGGAACGCCTCGTCGGTGCCTCGAAGCCGTGCCTGGTCGGGTCGGAAGTCGGCGAACTCCTCCCACCGGGTGGTCCCGCCCGGCTGGATCGGTGCGGCGACGGATCTGGTCCACGGCTCGGCTAGCGGTCCGTCCGGGCCGGTCAGTTCCAGGGTGACCTGTACGCCTGCGACCGCACCGTCGGTTTTGTTGCGTACCGACAGGTGGCGGACCAGCGGCACCCGGTTGTGTACCAGGGCGTAGTTGATCGCCGGTTGGACGAGCAGGTCCGCGCGCAGGTCGCCATCCTCGACGACGAACTGCTCGAATACGTCGCGCATGACTTCCTTCGAACGAGCGGCAGGGGCAGCTCAGATCATCACAGAGGCTCCATATTGGCCACTGACCGGTACCGGGCACCGCAGACACTGACAGGGCATGTCGGCCACGCCCCGGCTGAGGGGGTGACCCGGACATACAGGACATAAGTCGCTAAGTCCACGCTATCCGCACACCATCGCATGTTGTCATGATCGGGTCGGAATTTCGGCGGGCCGGGTGGCGTTGTATCTGGGCTGACCCCCGGATCGCCTGATCGTGGGTCGGGTGTGGGGTCGCCGGGAATGGCGGCCGGCCGGCGGGTGTTGAAACGATGCCGGATGTTCCGCAAGGGCATGGGCCCGCGGACGTCTTCTCTGTTCTTTGCCGCCCTGTTCCAGGGCGTGGCTTCTTTTTAAGGCTTTTGTGTTCTCACGCTCGTGTGGCGCGTGTGGCGTCCCTTGGTGGATGTCGTGT
>DASVCA010000055.1:0-2011 GCA_036381835.1 Micromonosporaceae bacterium | reverse complement strand
TCCGCAGTGGCTGGAGGTCGACCTCGGCTCCAGCCAGTCGGTCTGCGGGGTGACGCTGAACTGGGAGGCCGCCTACGGCAAGGCGTTCCAGATCCAGGTCTCGTCCGACAACACGAACTGGACGAGCATCTTCTCCACCACCGCCGGCACCGGGGGCGTCCAGAACCTCACCGGCCTGTCCGGCACCGGCCGCTACATCCGCATGTTCGGGACGGTGCGGGGCACCCAGTACGGGTACTCGCTATGGGAATTCCAGGTGCTCGCGACCGGGTGACAGCTACCAGCTGGACCCGGCGGTCGTCAGGCAGCCGGGCCCAGCGACCCGTTCAGGAAGGATTCGACTGGGAGGGTCGCGGCCCCCAAGGCAACCGCCCAGGGACCGAGATGGCCGAGCTCGATCGAGGTCGCGTCGAACGGGTGGCGCAGCGAGTGCTGCCGCGCCGACTCGCGGATCTCCGGCAGCAGCCGCACGCCGAGCTGCAAGCCGGCCCAGCCGCCGAGGATGACCCGCTCGGGGTTGAGCAGGTTGATCAGGCTGGCGATGCCGGCGCCAAGGAACCGGGCGGTCTCCTCGAGAATGGCGGCCGCGAGCGCCGACGTGCCCGCCGCGTCGATCAGCTCCGCGAGCGCCGTTTCCTGATCGGCAGCCGCCATGGGCCTGCCGTACCGCTCGAGGATCGCCTCCGCTCCGGCGTAGGCCTCCAGGCATCCCGTTGACCCGCACCGGCACTTCCGCCCGCCCACCACGACGACGATGTGGCCGAGCTCCGCCGCACTCGACGTGGCTCCCCGGTAGGTGGTGCCGCCGGAGATCAACGACGCGCCCACGCCGGAGCCAATCAGGACCACGACCGCGTTATGCGCGCCCCGGCCGGCGCCGAACCACATCTCGGCCTGCCCCATGGTCTTGGCGCCGTTGTCGAAGTAGAGCGGCAGACCCGTGTGCGCGCGCAGCAGCCGCCCGAGCGGCACGGCGTCCCAGCCGTAGGTCTGGCCGTGCACGAGCACCTCGGGCCGCTGCTCGATGATTCCCGGCACGCCGATGCCGACGCCAAGCACGGCCGTGTGGTCGATCCCGCTGTCGTCAAGGACCGCGCCAAGCCCGGTCAGGATCTGCGAGACGACCACGTCGACGTCGTGCATGTACGGGTCCAGCGGATACTCGGCCTTCGCCCGCTCGGTCATGGTCAGGTCGAACAGCTCGACCCGGGTCCGGGTCTCGCCAACGTCCACTCCGATGACGTAGCCGTACCCGGGGTTCATGCCCAGCAGCGCGCGGGGCCGGCCGCCATCGGAGTCCGCCTGCCCGGTCTCGATGACGATGCCTTCATCGAGGAGGTCGCGGACGACGTTGGTCACCGATGCGGCGCTGAGCCCGGTGGCCGTGCTCAGGTCCTGCCGACTGCGCGACTGGCTGAGGTACAGCGACCACAAGACAGCGGCCCGGTTCTCCCGCCGCAGGTCCCGGACCGTCCCGCGCTTCCGCTCCCGCATCCCGTCGGCCCCACTTTCCTGACGTCGGAATTCACTCTATTGTCGCCCCCCGCGCCCCATGGGTTGCCTTGCTGTCGTGACCTCTTGACCGCCGGTTTTGCCAGAGCTATGTTCCGCCTTGAATTAAGTCTCTTAGTTTACCCCCGCCGGTTCTCGGAGGCCTGCATGGACGTGCCATCCCCACTACCGCGACTACCCCGGAGGAGCGCCAGGCTCGCGCGATCCTCCTTGCGGTCGGTGACCAGCCTCCTCGGCTGCGCCGCCCTCATCGTGTCCGCCATGGTCGGCGGGCTGGCCGCGAGCGCGCCGGCTGCCTCCGCCGCCACCTGCGGGACGACGAACGTGGCCCTAGGCAAGGCGGCGTCGGCGTCTTCGGTGGAGAATGCGAGCTTCCCGGCGGCCAATGCGGTGGACGGGAACACCGGGACCCGGTGGTCGAGCGGGTTCTCCGATCCGCAGTGGCTGGAGGTCGACCTCGGCTCCAGCCAGTCGGTCTGCGGGGTGACGCTGAACTGGG
>DASVCA010000054.1:0-15772 GCA_036381835.1 Micromonosporaceae bacterium | reverse complement strand
CGATCTTCGACCTGTTCGAGGAGAACGTCCGCTACTTCCCGCCCCACCTGCCGATCTGCGACGACGAAGACCCGGTCGAAGTGCTCCGCGCCGGCGGCGTACCCCGACTCGCCGAGCTGCGACTACACAACGGCACCGTCTACCGCTGGAACCGGCCCGTCTACGACATCATGTCCGGCCGCCCCCACCTGCGGGTGGAGAACCGGGTACTGCCCGCCGGACCCACCGTGATCGACATGCTCGCCAACGCCGCCTTCTACTTCGGGCTCACCCGTGAACTGGCCGAAGCCGACCGGCCCATCTGGACACAGCTACCGTTCGGCGCGGCGGAGGAGAACTTCCACGCCGGGGCGCGCCGAGGGCTCGCCGCCACCGTCTACTGGCCCAGGCTGGGCGACGTGCCCGTCACCGACCTGGTTCGTGACGTGCTGTTGGAGAAGGCGGCCGCCGGTCTCGACCGGTTCGACGTCGACCCGACACACCGGGACCGCCTGCTCGGCGTCGTCGAACAGCGCTGCCTCGCCCGCCGCAACGGGGCCGTGTGGCAGACCGAGATGGTACGCATCGCCGAGCACCGCGACCGGCTCGACCGGTTGGCCGCACTCCACCGGATGCTGCACCGCTACGGCGAGTTGCAGCGCACCAACGAGCCCGTCCACACCTGGCCGATCGAATAGCGGCCGCGATCGACGGCGACTCAGGCGACGCCGCCCCCGTCGTCCGACGGCTGGTCGGCCTCCCCGTCCGCCACCTGATCGGTACGTCGACGGCTGGTACGCCGCGGCTTGGCCCCCTTCTTCTCCGTCGCCTTCTTCTCCGCCGCCGGAGGCGGGCCGGACGGCTGGCTGGGCACGACGACCGCCGTGGCGGTCGGGGCATCCGCCGCAGCGGAGGCGCCCTCCGCAGCCGAAGCCTCCACAGCCGGAGTCTCCACAGCCGGAGTCTCCGCAGTCGGAGTCTCCACGGCCGGGGTTTCTGTGGTCTGCGGTGTCGGCTCGGCCGCCGCGAGACGGTTCTCCGCGAGACGGTTCTCCCCGCGCTGCGCGAGCGCCGCGACCAGCGCGGAGCCGATCACACCCGCCAGCACCGCGAAGGTGGCCGCCTGGTGCGCGGAACGCTGGCCGGCGGCGACCTCCGCGAGCCGGGGCGTGGCGACCAGGTAGGCGGCCGCGACGAGCACCGGACCGGCCAGACCGGAGACGGCCGCACCCACCCGGCGTTCCGGTCGTTTGGCCGACGAACGGGCGGTCAGCGCCCCGATCAGCAGCGCGGCGGCGAGAGAGAGCGCGGCCGTGGGCCAGTGCAGGTGGTCACGGAACCACAGACGGTCGTCCGTAACCGGCCAGACCCCGAGCGGTACGGTGAGGGATGCGCGGGCCGAGACGATCCCGTCGATCACAACGGCCGCGCCGAGCAGCCACATCCAGGAGCCGGTGGCGATCAGATTGGTCGCGGCGGGACGCGACGACAGCGCCCAGAGCGTGGCGACCAGTCCGAGGGCGACCCCCGCGACCGCGTACCAGACGGCGGTGTCGGACGCGGTGTCCGCGGTGGATCGGGCGGGCACCGCGATCAGTACAACGGTGACCAGCGCGCCCAGCGCCGCCGCCACGGCGAGCGCGACGCGGTGGACGACGGCCGAGACGGTGGCCCGTCGGGCGGCGGGCGGGTTCGGGTCGGCGGCGTCGGATCGGCTCCGGACCAGCCGCTGTGCGCAGACCGCGCCGACGACCGTCGACATGGCCGCGATCCACACCGCCCACGCCATGCTCGCCGTCCAGTCGCCGCCGGCGTACTCGACCGTCGGAGGCCAGGCGATGATTTCCAGCCCGTAGGCCAGTCCCAACTGGGCGGCGCCGCCACCGGCGGCGATCCCGAGCGCGGCCGCGGCCGCCCATCCTGAATTGCGTCCGGCCATGCGGGGCAGCCTAGCCTCTGCGGCCTGATCGGGCGAGTCCCCTAATGTCACCACATTCGCCGTCGGCGGCAGACCATCACCAATCCGGTGATCGAGATCGTCAATCCGAGCACGCCCGAGAAGATCAGGGACCGGGCGAGGTCGGGCGGCCGCTTGGGAGTCCGTTCCGTGTGCGGCCGGGCGGAATGCTCGGGCTCGGTTGTCGGATCGGACGTCGGGGTGGCGTGGACGGCGGATAGGCCGGCGGCCCGTTGCACCGGCTCGACGGCCGGTGGTGTGCTCGGCGGGACGGCGGCGATCACCACTGCGCCGGGAACGGACAGTAGGCCGCAGAAGGCCGCGATGATCAGCAGTGCGCCGGATCGGATAACCATGCCGTCTCCCCAGGCCGCAGTCGGGCGCAAACGCGCCCGCCGGGGGTGGCGTCTTCGAGTCTAGGGGCGGGGAGGCGACATATCCGGGCAACGGCCGGACCGCAACGAATTCAAGGTATCCGATCCATCCTGTGCACAATATAAATGAAAGTCAACATCTATCGTTATCTAATCATTCGGTCTAACCTCGATTAGATCAGCTTCTATTGATCCCTGGTGGGGGATCGATGGATTGGCCGATCGAGGGGAGAAGAGGACATGCGTTTCTCGCGCAGATCCGCAATCGTGGGGGTGGCGGCACTGGCGATGCTCGCCGCCGCCGCACCCGCCGGGGCGGAACCGCCGAACGGTACCATCCTGCACGCTGGCGGTCCCACCGCCGTACCCGACAGCTACATCGTGGTGTTCAAGGACAGCGCCGTCAGCCGGGACCGGGTCGGCGCGATCGCACGCGGCCTGACCGGACGGCACGGCGGCAAGGTCATGCGCACCTACACGGCAGCGCTACGCGGCTTCGAACTCAACGTCAACAAGCGAGCCGCCGCCCGCATCGCCGCCGACCCCGCCGTCGCCTACGTGGAACAGAACCACATCGTCACCATCGCCGGCACCCAGACCAACCCGCCCTCCTGGGGCCTCGACCGCATCGACCAGCGTAACCGGCCGCTGGACAACTCCTACACCTACCCGAACACCGCGAGCGACGTGCACGCCTACATCATCGACACCGGTGTGCGGATCACCCACACCGACTTCGGCGGACGCGCGGTCAGCGGCTACGACGCCGTCGACGGCGGCACCGCCGACGACTGCCACGGGCACGGCACCCACGTCGCGGGTACCGTCGCCGGCACCGCCTACGGCGTGGCCAAGCAGGCCCGCATCGTCGCCGTACGGGTGCTGAACTGCCAGGGCAGCGGCACCAACGCGCAGGTCGTCGCCGGCATCGACTGGGTCACCGCCAACGCGGTTAAGCCCGCCGTGGCCAACATGAGCCTCGGCGGCTCGGCCAACACCGCCATCGACGACGCGGTCGACAACTCCATCAACTCCGGCATCACCTACGCCGTCGCCGCCGGCAACGGTGACTTCCTCGGCAACCGGCAGAACGCCTGCAACTACTCGCCGGCCCGGGTGGCGAACGCGATCACCGTCGGCGCCACCGACTCCAGCGACGCCGCCGCCAGCTTCTCCAACTACGGCACCTGCGTGGACATCCTCGCCCCCGGAGTGAGCATCACCTCGGCCTGGGCGAGCAGCGACACCTCGACCAACACCATCAGCGGCACCTCGATGGCCACCCCGCACGTCGCCGGGGCCGCCGCCCTCGTCCTGTCCGCCAACCCGAGCTGGAGCCCCCAGCAGGTGCGGGACTTCCTGGTCAACAGCGCCACGCCGAACGTGATCAGCAACCCCGGTAGCGGCACCCCCAACCGGCTGCTCTACGTCGGCGACATCGGCGGCGGGCAGCCGCCGGCGGACGACTTCGCGGTCTCCGTCTCGCCGACCTCGGGCTCCACCGCCCCCGGCGGCTCGGTCACCGCAACCGTCTCCACCACCACGACCTCCGGCTCGCCCCAGACCGTCGGTCTGTCGGCGAGCGGCCTGCCCTCCGGCGCGACCGCCGCGTTCAACCCGGCGACCGTGACCTCCGGCGACTCGTCCACCATGACCATCACCACCGGCACCGGCACCCCGGCCGGCACCTACACCGTCACGATCACCGGCACCGGATCGTCGGCCACCCGGACCGCGACCTACACACTGACCGTGACCGGTGGCGGCGGTGGCGGCTGCACCGGCAGCAACGACACCGACGTGTCCATCCCCGACGGCGGCACGGCGACCAGCAGCATCACCATCACCGGCTGCGGACGCAACGCCTCCTCGTCGTCCAAGGTGACCGTCGACATCGTGCACAGCTGGCGGGGCGACCTGGTCATCGACCTGATCGCGCCGGACGGATCCAGCTACCGGCTGAAGAACGCCAACATCTGGGACTTCTTCCCGAACGTGAACACCACCTACACCGTGGACCTCTCCGGTGAGGCCGCAGACGGTACCTGGCGACTGCGGGTCCAGGACGTCTACGCCGGCGACACCGGATACATCAACAGTTGGAGTCTGACCCTGTAACCGGGCCGACCCGACGGTGGTCCCGGGCGCGCTGCGCGCGCCCGGGACCACCACGTCCGAGCCCTAGATCGCGAAGGTGGTCGGCCGTTCCGTCGCCGGCTGCGGCGGGACCGGCCGCCACAGGCGGGTCCGCTGCGCCACCAGCCGAGCCAGGTAGGCGGGGTTGAGCACCACGTACCGGTGCCACAGCCGTCTCGGCTCCAGACCCAACCGCCACAGCCACTCCAGACCCACCCGCTGCATCCACGCCGGCGGCCTGCGCAGCAGCCCGGCGTGGTAGTCGAAAGCAGCGCCGACCGCCAGCAGCGGCATGTCCAGCAGGGGCCGCATCGCGTACGCGAAAACCTCCTGACGCGGGCAGCCCAGACCCACCAGCACCAGCCGCGCCCCCGAAGCGCGGATCCGGTCGGCGATCTCCTCGGCCTCACCCGGCTGCGCCGAGCGGAACTTGGACGGCTCCACCCCGGCGAGCTTCAACGCCGGGAACATCCGCTCCAACGCTGGGACCAGCCGGGACAGGGTCTCCTCGGTCGAGCCGTAGAGGTAGACCGGCAGCCCCTCCTCCGCGCAGCGGGCCAGCACCCGCAGCGTCAACTCCGGCCCGTACACCCGATCCGCCAGCCCCGCCCCGTGCAGCAGGTTCAGCGCCCAGCGCACCGGCTGCCCGTCCGGGGTCACCAGGTCGAACGCGTTCAGCCGGGCGTTGTGCGCCCGGTCCAGCACCCCGGTCATCACTCCGTGCACGGCCAGCGCGGTCAGCGCGAACGGACGCCGCTGGCGGGCCGCGACCAGCACCTGCTCGACCGCCGCCGCGTAGTCGATCGCGTCGACCAGGACGCCCAGCACATTCCGCTTACCGAGGGCGATCATGACCGCGGCACCCACTTGTCGACGTTGGCCTCGTAGATCTCCCGCAGGATCATCGGGATGTCGTAGGTGGGCTTCCAGTCCGGATAGTGCTCCTCGAACCGGGCCATGCTGCTGATCCACCACTGGTGGTCGCCGATCCGGGGCCGATCGACGTAGTTGATCTTCGCTTGCTGGCCGGTGATCTCCTCCGCGATGCGGAACGCCTCGATGTGCGAGGTGTTGGCGTGCCGCCCGCCGCCCAGGTTGTAGACCTCGCCGGAGCGCGGGTTGCGGAAGAACGCCTCGAACGCGGTCAGCACGTCGTGCGAATGGATCGCGTCGCGGACCATCTTGCCCTTGTAGCCGTACAGGTTGTAGGTCCGGCCCTCCATCACACAGCGCATCAGATAGGCGAGGAAGCCGTGCAGCTCGGCCGCCGAGTGCGCCGGGCCGGTCAGCGTCCCCCCGCGGAAGCAGGCCGTCTTCATCCCGAAGTAACGCCCGTACTCCTGGACCATCACGTCCGCGGCCACCTTCGAGGCACCGAAGATCGAGTGCAGGCAGGTGTCGATCGACATGTCCTCGGTGATGCCCTGCTCGTACGGGTGCCCCGGCTCGATCTCGTACCGGGTCTCCAACTCCACCAGCGGCAGGCTGTTCGGCCGGTCGCCATAAACCTTGTTCGTGGAACAGTGGATGAACGCCGCCTCCACCGCGTGCTGGCGGGTGTTCTCCAGCACGTTGAGCGTGCCCACCGCGTTCACGTCGAAATCGGTGTACGGCTCCTTCGCCGCCCAGTCGTGGCTCGGCTGGGCCGCCGCGTGGATCACCACCGCGATGTCCGAGCCGTACCGCTTGAAGATCCGCGCCAGCCCGTCCCGGTCGCGGATGTCGACATCGAAGTGGGTGTAGGCCGGACCCAGATCGGCGACGAGACGCTGCAGCGCCCACGCGGTCGAACCGTCATCGCCGAAGAAATACCGGCGCATGTCGTTGTCGATGCCCACTACATCCAGGCCGAGGCCGGCAAAGTGCCGGGCGGCCTCCGAACCGATAAGACCGCTCGATCCGGTCACCAACGCGACAGCCACAGTCACTCCTGGGTCGGGGCGGAAAGCGTACGGAGCATAACCCGACGGTAGAACCGGACGACGCCCCGCAAACGGGGAGGGCCCCGTCCGGTGGACGAGGCCCTCGGTGGTGGGGAAGGAGGGAGTTGAACCCTCACGCCCTCTCGGGCACACGGACCTGAACCGTGCGCGTCTGCCATTCCGCCACTTCCCCGTGGCAGGTCTGCGTAAGCTGACCCTTACCCGATCGCGGGCGCTGGGCCATATTACGCGCTCGAACGCTGTGGCACGAGTGCGATACCACCGCGTTGCGCCTCGGAAGCGTAGCACGACGCCGGGGCGCGCCGGTAATGCCAGCTGATCGGGAGAATTGTCCGTTCCGCGGCCCGACGCGAATCATCGGGATAGACTTACCGCTTTCCACCCGGATGCATACTGAACAGGGGGCCGGCGGGTTCGGCGTCGTGCCGAGTACCGAGCAAGCCGGGATACCATCGTGTCCTCGGGACCCGAGGAGGAGCCGGTGAGCGTGCTGCAACGCTTCGAGAAGCGACTGGAAGGTCTGGTCGAAGGGGCCTTCGCGAAGGTGTTCAAAGGGGTCGTCCACCCGGTGGAGATCCTCAACGCCATGCAGCGGGAGGCAGAGGCGCACAAGGCGATCCTGGCGGGCGGACGCACCCTGGTGCCCAACCGCTACGTGATCGACCTTTCACCGTACGACCACAGCCGCCTGGCGCCCTACGCCGCCGCGCTGGCACAGGAGCTCGCGCAGTCGCAGGCGGAGTTCATCGGCGAGCAGGCCTGGACCGTCTACGGGGACGTCATCGTCGAGATCGAGCGCGGAGACGGCCTCGACACCGGCATGTTCCGGGTCACCGCCGAGGTCTACACCGGCGGCGACGTCGCCCCGGTCTCCCCGGGCTACGACATGGGCGGCGGCTACTCCGGCTACCCGCCCTACGAACAGGCCGGCGGCGGCTACGGCCCACCCCCCGGACCCGGTGGTCCCATGGCCCGGCTGATGACCGCGGACGGGCGCAGCTACCCGCTGCAGATGGGCTCCACCATCATCGGCCGCGGTGACCAGGCCACCCTCCGACTGCCCGACGTCGGCATCTCCCGCCGCCACGCCCGAATCGACTTCGATGGACACCAGGTGGTCATCACCGACCTGGGATCGACCAACGGCACGATGGTCAACGGACAGCGGATTTCGGCCGTGGCGCTCAACCCCGGTGACGTGATCCAGGTCGGAACGACCACCCTCACGTTCCGATTGGACGGCTAACGGCATTGCCACAACTCGTCATCACCGTCGCCCAGTTCGGGTTCATCATCCTGCTGTGGATCTTCGTGTTCACGGTGGTGGGAGTGATTCGACGCGACCTGTTCGCCGGCGCGCGGGCCGACCGGATCGTCGCCGCCCCGCGCGGACTCGGCGCCTCGCTCGGGCAGCAGCGGCCGGCGAAGGTGAAACGGGGCCGGGCGGCACACCAGCTGGTAGTCACCGCGGGACAACTCGCCGGAACCCGACTGACCCTCGGAGACTCGCCGATCACCATCGGACGGGCCGACGACTGCACCCTCGTGATCACCGACGACTACGCCTCCGCCCGGCACGCCCGGCTCGTACCCCGGGACGGTCAGTGGGTCGTCGAAGATCTTGGCTCGACTAACGGCACCTACCTGGATCGCGCTAAGGTCACCGGACCGACCCCTGTCCCCCTCGGCGTACCGATCCGCATCGGTCGCACCTCACTCGAACTACGGCCATGACTCTGATCCTCCGCTATGCGGCCCGCAGCGACCGCGGCCTGATCCGAGACGGAAACCAGGACTCCGTCTACGCCGGGCCCCGCCTGCTCGCCGTCGCCGACGGCATGGGCGGCATGGCCGCCGGTGACGTCGCCAGCAACATCGTCATCGGCGCGCTGGCCGCGCTCGACGAGGACGTCCCCCGCGACACCCTCGCCGACGCGCTGCGCTCCGCCGTCAAAGCGGCCAACCAGCAGCTGCGGGATGCCGTCGAGGCCAACCCCCACCTCGAAGGCATGGGCACCACCCTGACCGCGATCCTCTTCGCCGGCACCAAACTCGGCCTCGTACACATCGGCGACTCCCGGGCGTACCTGTTCCGAGACGGCCGGCTCACCCAGCTCACCAAGGACGACACGTACGTCCAGATGCTGGTTGACGAGGGCCGCATCAGCGTGGAGGAAGCCAGCACCCACCCGCAGCGGTCGCTGCTCACCCGAGCGCTCGACGGGCGCGACGTCGACCCCGAATACTCCGTCCGCCAGGTGCTGCCCGGCGACCGTTACCTGATCTGCAGTGACGGCCTCTCCGGCGTGGTCAGCGCCGAGACCATCGCCCAGACCCTGCGTGACTACCCCGACCCGGACCAGTGCGTCGAGCGGCTGGTGCAGCTCGCGCTGCGCGGCGGCGGGCCGGACAACATCACCGTCATCGTCGCCGACGCCACCGACCAGGACATCGTGGAGTCAGCCCCGGTGGTCGGCGGCGCCGCGGCCCGCGACCGGGGGATGATGACCGCGGCGGACGCCTCGACCCCCGCCGCCCGCGCGTCCGCGCTCGCCGGCCCGCGCACCCCGCCCGCCGCCACCCCGATCGAAGGCGAGGAGCCCACCCGAGCCAAGCGGAACCCGATCCGCAGCCTCGTCCTGGCGACCCTGGTACTCGGCCTGCTCGCCGCCGGCGGCTGGGCCGGTTGGAGCTACATCCAACGCCAGTACTACGTCGGGGCCACCGAGAGCGGACAGCTGGCGATCTTCCGCGGCATCCCGGGGCAGATCGCCGGCTTCGACCTGTCCAGCGTTCACGAGACGAGCGACCTCCGACTCGACGACCTCACCGCAGCCGCGCAGGAGCAGGTCAAACAGGGCATTCAAGCCGCCGGCGAAGCCGACGCGGCGCGTCGCCTGGCCGAGCTGACTGACGACGACCCGTCGAACCCGAACCTCAAGCCGATCTGTCCCCCCAGTCCGTCACCGACCCCGGCACCGGAGGCGACGGAGTCTCCCCAAGCGGTAACGCCACCCCCAGCCACACCAAGTCCGGCCGCCACCCCGAGCCCGGCCGCCACCCCGGCGGCAGCACCCGCGAGCCCCGCCGGCGTCACTCCGAGCGGATCCGCGCACCCCACCCCGACCGAACTCGACGGAGACGCCCTCCCCGCCGACCTCGCGCCCGTCATCGACCCGACCGAATGCCGTTCCCCCAGGTGAGCTACCGACCGAGCTGAGGAACAGACCGTGACCGCACCCGTCGCATCGGCAGGCACGCCCGCAGCCACGGGCGAACTGCCACGTGTCCGCGTGCGGAACTCCCGTCGCAACGCCGAACTGCGGCTGCTGTTCTTCGCCATGGCCCTGGTCGCCGCCTACGCGGCCACCGTCGAGGCCAGCCTGCTCGACACCGTCACCGGCGACTTCTGGGTGCCGACCGCGCTGCTCACCGCGGTCTTCCTCGGCATCCACCTGGTCGTCCGCTTCGTGGCTCCGCACGCCGACCCGGTGCTGCTGCCGATCGTCGCGCTGGTCAACGGCCTGGGGGTGGGCTTCCTCCGCCGCCTCGACCTGGCCCGCGCCGACGCCGCCGACCGTGCCGACCTGCCCGTCTTCGCCGGCACCGGCGGACGGCAGCTCGCCTGGACCCTGGTCGGCGTGATCCTCGCCGCCGCCCTGCTGATCCTCGTCCGCGACCACCGCATGGTCTCCCGGTACGCGTACACGCTCGGGCTGACCGGCCTGGTGCTCGTCATGATCCCCGCGCTCCTGCCGGCCTCCTTCTCGGAGATCAACGGCGCCAAGCTGTGGATCATCATCGGCGGCTTCTCGATCCAGCCCGGCGAGTTCGCCAAACTCGCCCTGCTCGCCTTCTTCGCCTACTACCTGGTACGCAAACGCGAAGTGCTGTCGCTGGCCAGCCACCGGTTCCTGGGTATCGACTTCCCCCGCGGCCGAGACCTCGGACCGGTGCTCGTGGTCTGGGCCATCAGCCTGATGGTCCTGGTGTTGCAGAAGGACCTGGGCACCTCGCTGCTCTACTTCGGCATGTTCGTGGTCACCCTGTACATCGCCACCGAGCGGGTCAGCTGGCTGATCATCGGCCTGCTGCTCTTCTCCGGGGGCGTCGTGCTGGCGTACTTCCTCGGTGCCACCATCGCCGGGCCGTTCTACAACTTCTACCAGCGCGTCGGCATTTGGCTCGACCCCTTCGGCGACCCGTACGACAGCGGTCTGCAACTCGTCCAGTCGCTGCTCGGGTTCGGCACCGGTGGCCTGTTCGGCACCGGCCCGGGAGCCGGGCGGCCGACCTTCGTCCCCGAGGTGCACAACGACTTCATCCTCGCGGGCATGGGTGAGGAACTCGGGATCTTCGGCATCACCGCGCTCCTGCTGATCTACCTGCTCATCATCACCCGCGGCCTGCGAGCCGGGCTTGCCGTGCGCGACTCCTTCGGCAAGCTCATGGCCGGCGGGCTCGCCTTCACCCTCGCCCTGCAGGTCTTCGTCGTCGTCGGCGGGATCACCGGACTCATCCCGCTCACCGGACAGACCACCCCGTTCATGTCGGCCGGCGGCTCCTCGCTGATGGCCAACTGGCTGTTGATCGCCATGCTGCTGCGCATCTCCGACGCCGGCCGTCAACCGGTGGCCAGCGCCTCCGGCGGGCAGCTCCCGCAGCCGGGCGGCGGACCGGCCAAACTACACGAGGCACCCACGGAGGTGATCCGGCGATGAACGCACCGCTACGCCGGGTCGGCGTGGTCGTCCTGGTCATGTTCGGGCTCCTCTTCGGCCGCCTCAACTGGGTGCAGGGCTACAAGGCCGACGACTACCGCAACAGCGACTACAACGGGCGGGTCCAGGTCGCCGAGTACGAGCGGCGGCGCGGCAACATCGAAGCCGGCGGGGTCGCCATCGCGGCCAGCAAGGAGACCGAAAGCCGGCTGAAGTTCCAGCGCACCTACCCGGAAGGCCCGCTCTACGCGCACGTACTCGGCTACAAGCCGGTCAACATGGCCGCGACCGGCATCGAGAAGAGCGAGAACGAGTTCCTGGCCGGCACCGCCGACCAGCTCTTCGTCGACCGGCTGCGGGACATGTTCACCGGCAGCCGGACCGCGGGCGGGAACGTGCTGCTGACGATCTCACCGCGCGCCCAGCAGGCCGCCTACCAGCAGTTGACCAAGAACCGGGTGGGTGCCGACCGAGGCGCCGCCGTCGCGCTCGACCCGCGGACCGGCGCCCTGCAGGCCCTCGTGTCCATGCCCAGCTTCGACCCGAACCCGATGGTCGGCCACGACACGGCGGCCGCCTTCGCGGCGTACGAGAAGCTCCGCGACGCGAAGGGCGAACCGCTGCGCAACCGCGCCCTCGCCGAGGTGCTGCCACCGGGCTCGACGTTCAAGGTGATCGTCGCGGCCGCAGCGCTCGAAAACGGATACACCAAGGACACCATGATCCCCGCCGGGCCGGTGTGGCGTCCCCCCACCGCCGGCGAGGACATCCGCAACGCCGCCCGCCACATCTGCCCCGAGCCGCAAGTCAGCCTCATCGAGGCGCTCACCGAGTCGTGCAACACCGGGTTCGCCAAACTCGGCGTCGAACTGGGAGCCGACACGCTCAAGGAGACGGCACGCAAGTTCGGTTTCGAAGACGACGACCTCACGGTCGGCCGGCTCAACGGCGGCGGCATCCCGGTGGCGGCCAGCCGTACCGGGGACATCCAGAACCCGGACGGCAGCCCCGACCCGGCCGGCCTCGCCCAGTCCTCGATCGGGCAGAAGGACGTGCGGATGACCCCGCTGGAAGGGGCGATGATCGCCGCCGCGGTGGCCAACGACGGACGGCAGATGCGGCCGTACCTGGTCCAGCAGCTGCTCGGGCCGGACCGGACGACCAACTACTACACCGCCGCGCCGCGCGAGCTGCGCGAGCCGGTGGACAGCCGGGTCGCCGCCGAGCTGCGCACCATGATGGTCAGCGTCGTCGAACACGGGACCGGTCGCAACGCCCGCATCAGCGGCTACACGGTCGGCGGCAAGACCGGGACCGCGCAGGACGGCGACCGGGAGAACCACGGCTGGTTCATCGGATTCGTGCTCCGCGACGGCGAGCCGATCTCCGCGGTCGCGGTCGTACTGGAGGAGGCGGGCGACGGGGGCAGCGCCGAGGCGGCCCGGATCGCGGGGCAGATCATGCGCGCCGTGATCCAGGACCGGGGAGGCAGGTGAGATGATCGGCCCCGGGCTCAAGCTCGGCAACCGGTACCGCCTCGACGAGCGGATCGCCGGCGGCGGCATGGGCGACGTCTGGCGTGGCACCGACGACGTGCTCGGCCGCACCGTCGCGGTGAAGATCCTGCTGCCCGCGCTGCTCGACGAGCCCGGCTTCGCGGAACGGTTCCGCGGCGAAGCCCGGACCATGGCGACGATCAACCATCCGGGCGTGGTCGACGTCTACGACTACGGCAGCGACCAGCAGCTCGCCTTCCTGGTCATGGAATACGTCGAGGGCGACCCGCTCTCGCGCACCCTCGCCCGGGTCGGCCGGCTCACCCCCGGCCGGACCATGGCCCTCGTCGCCCAGGCCGCGGAGGCGCTGCACGCCGCCCACGAGAAGGGCATCGTGCACCGGGACGTCAAGCCCGGCAACCTGCTGGTGCGCCCCAACGGCACGCTGGTGCTCACCGACTTCGGTATCGCCCGGTCCGCGATCGTCGGCCAGCTCACCGCGGCGGGGGCGGTCCTCGGCACCGCCTCCTACATCTCCCCCGAGCAGGCCACCGGGGAGACGGCGACCCCGGCCTCCGACATCTACGCCCTCGGCGTGGTCGCCTACCAGTGCCTGTCCGGGCGCAAGCCGTTCGACGGCGACAGTCCGCTTGAGATCGCCGTCAAACACGTACGGGAGCTGCCCCGACCGTTGCCCCCCGACATCCCGCCCGCCGTGCGGTCGATCGTGGAACGGGCGATGGCCAAGGAGCCGGCCGCCCGCTGGCCCACCGCGGCCGCCTTCGCCGCCGTGGCCCGGCAGGCCGCCGGCATGATCGCCGCACCCGACCCCTCCACGGCGCAGCGGAGGCCGACGGTGGCACGGGCCAGCGCACCGATCGGGACGACGACCAACCGCCCCACCTCGCCCCCCGTCCCGGGCCGGCCCGGGACGGGGCACCCGCCCGTGGTACAGCCGGCGTCGCCGGCCGCGACCGGGGCGGCGGCCCATCGGCTCCCGGTGCAGCCGACGCCCGCCTGGCAGCACCCGTACCCCGGGTACGGGCATCCGTCCGCGGTCCCGCACCAGCGGTCGTCCGGCGGCCGGTCGTTCCTGATCACCCTGGCGATCGTGCTCGGCATACTGGTGCTGCTCTGCGGCAGCTTCATCGTGTACCTGCTGGGTGCCGGCGACGACACCGCGAACGGCGCGGCCGGAGCGGCGGCGCGAATCATTGCAGTTGGCCATCAACCGGACGGCGGACGCGACGATACGGGCACGGCACCGTACCGTCTTGTGGAGCCCTCGATACAAGCTGTCAGGGTGACAACCCGATGAGCGAAGGACGAAAGACGAGATGACCGCGCAGGCCCGCCTGCTCAGTGGCAGGTACCAGGTCGGCGAGCTGCTCGGCTACGGCGGCATGGCTGAAGTGCATCGCGGGCGTGACCTGCGGCTCGGCCGTGATGTCGCGATCAAGATGCTGCGCACGGATCTCGCCCGCGACGCGACGTTCCAGATGCGCTTCCGTCGCGAGGCGCAGAATGCCGCCTCCCTCAACCACCCCGCCATCGTCGCCGTCTACGACACCGGCGAGGAGGTCGGACCGACCGGCGAGACGATCCCGTTCATCGTGATGGAGTTCGTGAACGGCCGGACCCTCAAGGAGGTGCTCGCCGCCGAAGGAAGGTTGATGCCGCGCCGCGCGCTGGAGATCTGCGCGGACATCTGTGCCGCGCTGGAGTTCAGCCACCGGCACTCGATCATCCACCGGGACATCAAGCCGGGCAACGTCATGTTGACCGTGACCGGCCAGGTCAAGGTCATGGACTTCGGCATCGCCCGGGCCCTCGCCAGCGGTGCCACCACCATGACCCAGACGAGCGCGGTGATCGGCACCGCCCAGTACCTGTCGCCGGAGCAGGCGCGCGGGGAGGCGGTCGACGCCCGATCCGACGTCTACGCCGCCGGCTGCGTGCTGTTCGAACTGCTCTGCGGGCACCCGCCCTTCGTCGGGGACAGCCCGGTCAGCGTCGCCTACCAGCACGTGCGGGAGGACCCTCCCCGCCCCAGCGACATCAACCCCGAGGTCACGCCGGCGATCGACGCGATCGTGCTCAAGGCGCTGTCGAAGAACCCGATCAACCGCTATCAGAGCGCGCAGGAGATGCGGGCCGACCTGCTGCGCGCGGCCGCCGGGCGGCCGGTCATGGCCACCCCGGTGCTGCGGGAGGACGACCTGGCGGCGGCACCCACCGCGGTGAACCCGGCCAGCGGCGGATCGACCCGGCCGATGCCGCCGGCCCGGGTCGGTGACTCCCGTTCCCGCAGGGCCTCCGCATGGGTGATCGCCAGCCTCAGTGCCCTCGGGGTGCTCGCGGTGGCCGCGCTCCTCGCCGGCATGTTCTGGCTCGGCGGAGAGAAAGAGCCGGAGCCGATCGGCGTGCCGGACGTGACCGGCAAGACGGTCGAGCAGGCGGAGCAGGAGTTGGAGGCACTCGGCCTCAAGGCGAACTCGACCTTCGAGAAACAGGCCGAATGTGAGCTGAACAAGGTGCTCACGCAGCGTCCCGTGGTCGGTGCGACCCTGGCACCCGGCCAGGAGGTCCAGCTGACCGTGTGCGCCGGCCCGGAGCTGACGACCGTGCCGACCAACCTCGTCGGCCTCTCCAAGGACGACGCCGAGCAGCGCCTGAAGGACGCGAACCTGAAGGCGAAATTCGAGGCGGTCGATCATCGGGCGCCGAAGGACGAGGTGGTCGCGGTGCCGGACGCCGGCAAGGAGGTGCCGCTCGACAGCGAGGTGGTCGTGCAGATCTCCCGCAACAACCTCGCCCTCGTCCCCAACGTCGTAGGCATGGTCGTCGAGTACGCCAAGGCAACCCTCGAAGGCGCCGGCTTCGACGAAAGCAACATCGACGTGGTGGAGGAGGAGTCCGACAAGACCCCGGGCATCGTTCTCCGCCAGGACCCGACGGTCGGGAAGGAAGTCAAGAAGAGCACCGTGGTGGTGCTCACGGTGAGCAAGGCACCGGCTGCCTCGCCGACGCCTACGCCGGAGCCACGCCGAGCAGCAGCGAGCCGCCGCCCGACGGTGGGGCGGCGTCCGTGGCGCTGCTCCTACTGCCGCTCGGCTACCGGCGGACTCTCGACCAGACGCTCGGATAGCGCGGAGCCGAGGTGGCG
>DASVCA010000053.1:0-2162 GCA_036381835.1 Micromonosporaceae bacterium | reverse complement strand
GTCGGGCCGTTCACCGCCGCGATCACCACGCCCTCGGGCAGTGACCCGGCCACTTGTTCTTCCGGAAGTTCTACCGCCGCCATCGACCCGCCGGGCGGTAGCGCCTGCATGAGTCGGGCTCGTGCGGTGATCAGCGTGCAGGCGTCTTCCAGGGAGAGGACTCCGGCGGCGTGGGCGGCGGCGATCTGGCCGACCGAGTGCCCGTTGACGTAGGCGGGACGCACGCCCAGCCAGGTCACCAGCCGCCACAACGCCACCTCGATGGCGAAGATGGCCACCTGGGCGACGCCGGTCTGATCGAGCGACCCGTCCGGGTTGTCGGTGAACACCGTCTCCCGCAGCGGCAGGCCGGTCAGTTCCTCGACTTCGTTGAAGGCTTCGGCGAACACCGGGAAGGCCTCGTACAGCTCCCGGCCCATCCCGGGGCGCTGACTGCCCTGCCCGGTGAAGAGGATGCCGAGGCTGCCGGGCGACGCCGTTCCGCGGACGACCGCCGTCCCCAGCAGCACGGCCCGCTGGTCGAACGTCGCGCGGGACAGCAGCGAGGCACCGGCGTCCACCGCCGAGGCGCCCGCGTACTCGCGGAACCGCTCGATCATCTGCTCCACGGCCGGGGCGGTCCTGCCGGACAGGACGAGCGGAACCACTTCCGGCGCCGGGACGGGAGCGTCGTCGCTGGAGTCGGTGTCGGGCTCCGGTGCGGCTTCCAGGAGCACGTGCGCGTTGGTGCCGCTGAGTCCGAAGGACGAGACTCCGGCGCGGCGCGGCCGGTCGGTCTGCGGCCAGGGAACCGGCTCGGTCACCAGCTCGACCGCACCGGCCGACCAGTCCACATGCGGGGAAGGCTCGTCCACGTGCAGCGTGGCCGGGACCGTGCCGCGCCGGATCGCCTCGACCATCTTGATCACACCCGCGACACCCGAGGCCGCCTGGGCATGACCGATGTTCGACTTGAGCGACCCCAGCAGCAGCGGCCTGTCCTCGTCACGGCCCTGCCCGTAGGTGGCGATGAGGGCCTGCGCCTCGATCGGGTCACCGAGCTGCGTCCCGGTCCCGTGGGCCTCGACCACGTCGATGTCCCGCTCGGTCAGCCCGGCCTGGGCGAGAGCCTGCCGGATCACCCGCTGCTGCGACGGACCATTCGGGGCCGTCATCCCGTTGCTGGCGCCGTCCTGGTTGACGGCCGAACCGGCGACCACGGCCAGCACACGATGCCCTTGGCGGCGGGCGTCCGACATTCGCTCCAGGACGACAAGGCCGACACCTTCGGACCATCCGGTCCCATCAGCGGAGGCCGCGAACGCCTTGCAGCGGCCGTCGGGTGCCAGGCCGCGCTGGCGGCTGAACTCGATGAACATGCCCGGCGTGGCCATCACGGTGACACCGCCGGCCAGCGCCAGGTCACACTCACCGGAACGCAGGGATTGAGCCGCCAGGTGCAGCGCCACCAGGGAGGAGGAGCAGGCGGTGTCGACGGTGACCGAGGGGCCTTCCAGGCCCAGGGTGTAGGAGGTGCGGCCCGTCACCAGGCTGCCGCCGCTGCTGGCCGCCGGCGCACTGCCGAGGGCGTAGTCGTGATACATCACACCGGTGAACACGCCGGTGCGGCTGCCGCGCAGCCCGGTCGGGTCGATCCCGGCCCGCTCGATCGCCTCCCACGAGGTCTCCAGCAGCAGGCGCTGCTGCGGATCCATCGACACCGCCTCACGCGGCGAGATCCCGAAGAACTCCGCATCGAAGTCGGCGGCGTCGTAGAGGAACCCGCCCTCGCGGACGTAGCTGTGCCCGTACCGCTCGGGATCGGGGTCGTACAGACTGTCGAGGTCCCAGCCCCGGTCCGCCGGCAGCTCACCGACGGCGTCACGACCGGTTACGACGAGATCCCACAGATCCTGGGGTGATTTGACGTCGCCGGGGTAGCGGCAGGCCATCCCGACGATGACGATCGGGTCGTCGTCGATCGCCACCGGCCGGGCCGAGACCACCGGCCGAACCGACCGCGCCTGCCCGTCAAGCTCGCTGAGGATGTGATCGGCGACAGCTTGCGAGTTCGGATAGTCGAACACCAGCGTCGCCGGAAGCCGCAACCCCGTCACCGACCCCAAGGCATTACGCAGCTCGACCGCCATCAGCGAGTCGAACCCCAACTCCTGGAACGGCCG
>DASVCA010000052.1:0-20181 GCA_036381835.1 Micromonosporaceae bacterium | reverse complement strand
CCAGGCGCGCTCGTACTGCGCCCGCTTCTTCGAGAGGATCAGGCGGCCCTCCTTGTCCTCCTTCTGCAGGACCAGGGCCTCGATGTGGTCTCCGACCGACACCACCTCGGCGGGGTCGACGTCGTGCTTGATCGACAACTCGCGGGAGGGGATGACCCCCTCGGTCTTGTAGCCGATGTCGAGCAGGACCTCGTCCCGATCGACCTTGACGACGGTGCCTTCGACAATGTCGCCGTCATTGAAGTACTTGATGGTTTCGTCGATCGCGGCCAGGAAGGCTTCCTCGGAACCGAGGTCGTCGACGGTAACCTTGTTGGCGCTCGAGGTGGCCTCGATGCTGCTCGTCATGTGGACGGTTGCTCCGGTCGGATGGGTGTCACAGCGAATCGCTGTCGCAGCTACTGTCTACGCGAGCGGATCCGTCACCGATCATCGAGACGGTCACGCCGACCGTCCACGGCTCGACGACTGCGGACCTACTCCCTGCCGAGGCCCACGATCCGCAAGCGCATCGGATAGCTTACCTGGCGCTACGGGCGAGCGTGCAAGCCCTTCCGGGGGTCGACGTCGGCGATTAGCTCGGGCTAGCAGGACGATCAACCCACTAGACCGTGAAGTGGCATACATCACACGCCCTCCGTCTCCTGCCGTCACCGCCGTAGCGTGGCGACGTGCAACACGACGGTGTGGTCCGGCGGCCCGTCACCGACGCGGAGAGTCGGCGGGCCAGCCGCCTCTGGTGGGATCGCGACGCGGACGACTACCAGGCCGAGCACGGCACGTTCCTCGGCGAGGCGGACTTCGTCTGGTGTCCGGAGGGCCTACGCGAGGAGCGGGCGCGACTGCTCGGCGAGGTACGCGGGCGCCGGGTGCTGGAGCTCGGCTGCGGCGCGGCGGCCGCGGCCCGGTGGCTGGCCGGGCAGGGCGCCGACGTCGTCGCCATGGATCTGTCCGCCGGGATGCTGCGGCACGCCGCCCTCGGCGCGGCCAGAACCGGGGTCCGGGTGCCGCTGGTGCAGGCGGACGCCTTGGCGCTGCCGTTTCGCGCCGACGCCTTCGACATCGTCTGCACCGCGTTCGGGGCCGTACCCTTCGTCGCCGACTCGGCAGCCGTGATGCGGGAGGTGTTCCGGGTCCTGCGCCCGGGCGGACGCTGGGCCTTCGCCGTGACCCATCCGATCCGGTGGATCTTCCTCGACGACCCCGGCGAGGGCGGCCTGGTCGCCGTCCACTCCTACTTCGACCGCCGCCCGTACGTGGAGCAGGACGCCGACGGCGTCCCCACCTACGTGGAGCAGCACCGCACGCTGGGCGACCGCGTACGTGAGCTCGTCGCGGCCGGTTTCCGCCTGGTCGACCTGATCGAGCCGGAATGGCCGGAGGGACACGAGCGGGTGTGGGGGCAGTGGAGCCCCTTGCGCGGCCGGCTCTTCCCCGGCACCGCGATCTTCATCGCCGACAAGCCCTGAGCCCGACGTTTATCCCCGCGCCTCCCGGGGCACGCGGTCGGCGACCGACGGAGGTGCCGATGAGCCGCGACGAACCGGGACGGGACGTGCATCGCGAGTTCACCGAGGCGGTCAACATGACACCGGGTGAGCTCGCACGATGGCTGGAGAGCGACGATTCCAAGGCGGTCGGCCGGCACAAGGACGGCGGCGAATCGGTCGGGCACGAGTCCGGGCGGAGAATCGTCGAGTTGCTGCGGCGGAAGAAGAGCGAGCTCTCCGCGGACGACGTGAAACACATGCGCAAGGTCATCGGGTACGTGCACCGGCACCTGGCACAACGCCCGGCGGGCGACGTCACCCACACCCGGTGGCGCTACTCGCTGATGAACTGGGGACACGACCCGCTCAAGTAGGCGGACCGGGGCGGCACGAGCCGGGATCAGTGGCCCGCGCTGTTCCAGTCGGCACCGACCCCGACCGAGACCTCCAGCGGCACCGACAACGGGTACGCGCCGCCCATCTCCCGGCGCACCAGTTCCTCGAGCGTCTCCCGCTCCCCCGGCGCCACCTCGAAGACCAGCTCGTCGTGCACCTGCAGGAGCATCCGGGACCGCAGCCCTCGATCGCGCAACGCGGCGTCGATGCGCAGCATCGCCGCCTTGATGATGTCGGCGGCCGAGCCCTGAATGGGGGCGTTGAGCGCCATCCGCTCCGCCATCTCCCGACGCTGCCGGTTGTCGCTGCCCAGATCCGGCAGATAGCGCCGCCGCCCCAGTACGGTCTGCGTGTAGCCGTCCCGTCTGGCCTGGTCCACGACCGCCTGCAGGTAGTCGCGCACCCCGCCGAACCGGTTGAAGTACTCCGCCATCAACGCGCGGGCCTCGTCGGTGGGGATGGCCAGCTGCTGAGAGAGGCCGAACGCGCTCAAGCCGTAGGCGAGGCCGTAGTTCATCGCCTTGATCTTGCGCCGCTGGTCCGCGGTGACCTGGTCCACGGACACGCCGAACACCGACGCCGCCGTGACGGCGTGGAAGTCGGCGCCGGAACGGAACGCGTCGATCAGCGTCCGGTCACCCGACAGGTGGGCCATGATGCGCATCTCGATCTGGCTGTAGTCGGCGGTCAGCAGGGTCTCGTAGCCGTCGCCGACCACGAACGCCCGCCGGATGCGCCGGCCCTCCTCGGTGCGGATCGGGATGTTCGGCAGGTTCGGGTCGGTCGAGGAGAGCCGGCCCGTCGCCGCGACCGTCTGGTTGAAGGTGGTGTGGATACGTCCGTCGTCGGAGACCGACTTGAGCAGCCCGTCGACCGTCGACTTGAGTTTCGCCACGTCGCGATGGCGCAACAGATGCCCCAGCACCGGATGCCCGGTCTGCGCGTACAGGTTCTGCAGCGCCTCTGCGTCCGTGGTGTAGCCGGTCTTGATCCGCTTGGTCTTCGGCAGCCCGAGTTCGGTGAACAGGATCTCCTGCAGCTGCTTCGGCGAGCCCAGGTTGAACTCGCGCCCGATGATCTGGTACGCCTCCTGCGCGGCCGCCTTGACCTCGGCGGCGAAGTGCGCCTCCAACTCCGACAGGTACTCGGTGTCCGCCGCGATCCCCGCCTGCTCCATGCCCGCCAGCACCCGCACCAGCGGCAGCTCCACCTCGGCGAGCAGTCGAGCCGCCGACTCCCCGTCGCGGGACAGCTCCGCGTCGAGGGCATCGGCCAGGTCGAGAGTGGCCCGGGCGCGCAGCATCAGGTTCTGCTCTACGGCGCCGTCCCGACCCAGGCCGTCGAGGGTGAGCTGCCCGTCTTCGGGCGCGTCGACGCGCAGCTCGCGGTGCAGATAGCGCAGGGCCAGGTCGGCCAGGTCGTACGACCGTTGGTCCGGCCGGGCGAGGTACGCGGCGAGTGCGGTATCGCGGGCGATGCCCTGCAACTGCCAGCCGTGGGCGGCGAACGCGAGCAGGGCGGGCTTGGCGTCGTGCAGCACCTTCGGCCGCTGCGGATCGCGCAGCCAGTCCGCGACCGCGGCCTCGTCCACGGCGTCCAGCGTCACCGGGTCGAACCAGGCCGCCGCGCCGGCCGCGGTGGCCAGCGCCACCGCGGTCAATGATCCGGTACCGCGACCGAACGAACCGGCGACCGCCACCCCGACCGGGACTCCGGCCACGGCGTGCGCCGCCAGCCAGCCGCTCACCGCGCCGGCGCCCAGCACCTCGCCGACCAACTCGAACCCCGCCTCGGCCTCCGGCTCGACCGCCTCCAGGTACTGGTAGAGCCGGTCCCGCAGAATGCGGAACTGCAAGGCGTCGAAGACCTGGTGCACCGCCTCGCGGTCCCACCCCGCCCACCGGGTGTCCTCCGGCCCCAGCGGCAGCTCCAAGTCGGTGACCAGGCAGTTCAGCTCGTAGTTGCGGATCACGTCGGCGAGTCGCTCCCGCAGGCTCTCCCCCGCCTTGCCCTTGATCCGGTCGGCGTGGGCGACGATCCCCTCGATACCGCCGTACTGGTTGATCCACTTGGCCGCGGTCTTCGGGCCGACGCCCGGCACCCCGGGCAGGTTGTCGCTGCTCTCGCCGACCAGCGCGGCCAGGTCGCGGTAGCGCTCCGGGCCGACCCCGTACCGGGCGGCCACCGCCGCAGGATCCATCCGGGCCAGGTCCGAGACCCCTTTGCGGGGGTACAGTACGGTGATCCGCTCGCCGACGAGTTGGAAGGCGTCGCGGTCACCGGTGCAGATCAGCACCTCCATGCCCGCGTCCCGGGCGCGGCAGGCGAGCGTGGCGATGACGTCGTCGGCCTCGTACCCCTCCCGCTCCAGCGCCGGGATGCGCAGCGCGGCGAGCACCTCCTTGACCAGGCTGACCTGGCCGGCGAAGTCGGGCGGCGTCTCGGCCCGTCCGGCCTTGTAGTCGGCGTAGCGTTCGGTGCGGAACGACCGACGGGAGACGTCGAAGGCGACCGCGATGTGCGTCGGCTGCTCGTCGCGCAGCACGTTGATCAGCATCGCGGTGAAGCCGTACACCGCGTTGGTCGGCTGCCCGGTGGTGGTGGCGAAGTTCTCCACCGGCAGGGCGAAGAACGCCCGGTAGGCCAGCGAGTGACCGTCGAGCAGAAGCAGGCGCGGGGTCGAGGCTGTCACGTCTGCCGACTCTAGTCGGCCGCCCCGACGAGCCCCGACCCCACGCCGTCGCAGGACCGCGGGCTACAGCACCTTCGCGAGGAACGACCTGGTCCGCTCGTGCCGCGGGTTGCCGAGCACCTCGCTCGGCGGGCCGGATTCGACCACCACCCCGCCGTCCATGAAGACCACCGTGTCCGCGACCTCCCGGGCGAAGCCGATCTCGTGGGTGACCACGATCATGGTCATGCCGTCGCGGGCCAGATCCTTCATCACGTCCAGCACCTCGCCGACCAGCTCCGGGTCGAGCGCGCTGGTCGGCTCGTCGAAGAGCATCAGCCTGGGACGCATGGCGAGCGCCCGGGCGATCGCCACCCGCTGCTGCTGCCCGCCGGAGAGCTGCGCGGGATAGCTGTCGACCTTCTCGGCGAGACCGACCCGCGCCAGCAGGGCCAGCGCCCGCTCGCGTACCTCGGCCTTCGACTCGCGGCGCACCCGCAGGGGTGCCTCCATGACGTTGGCGAGCACCGTCATGTGCGGGAAGAGGTTGAACCGCTGGAACACCATGCCGATCGACCGGCGTTGCGCGGCCACCTCCTTCTCCCGCAGCTCGTAAAGCTTGCCGCCGCGCTCACGGTAGCCGACCAGGTGCCCGTCGACCCAGATCCGACCAGCGTTGATCTTCTCCAGGTGGTTGATGCAGCGCAGGAACGTCGACTTACCCGAACCGGACGGGCCCAGGATGCAGCACACCTCACCGGTGCGGACCTCGAGGTCGACCCCGTTGAGCACCGCCAACGACCCGAAGGACTTGTGCACGTTCTCCGCCCGGACCATGACCGGGGACTCGGTGACGAAGGGTGCGGCCTGCGCGGGAACGCGTCGCTCGGTCACGGCGTCCCTCCTGCCGGTCCTCCGCCGCCGGTCTCCGCGGCGAGCGTACGCAGTCGAGCCTTGGCCCGTTCGGTCCGGTCGTAGCCCTTGGCGAAGTGCCGCTCCAGGTAGTACTGCCCGACGAGCAGGACACTCGTCAGGGCCAGGTACCACAGGCAGGCCGCCACGTACATCGGGAAGATCTGGTACGTGCGGGTGCCGATCGCCTTGAGCTGGAAGAACAGCTCGCTGGTCACCGGCACGAAGGCCACCAGCGAGGTGTCCTTGAGCATGGCGATGGTCTCGTTGCCGGTCGGCGGGATGATCACGCGCATGGCCTGTGGCAGCACGATCCGGCGCAGGATCTGGCCCCGGCTCATGCCGAGCGCCGCCGCGGCCTCGGTCTGCCCCGGATCGACCGACTGGATGCCGGCGCGCACGATCTCGGCCATGTACGCGGCCTCCGACAGGCCGAGGGCGAGCATGCCGGCGACGAAGCCGGTGAGGAGCTCCACCGCGGTGAAGCCGAACAGCCGGGCCTCGAAGTTCTCGATGCCGAACAGCGCCCCGATCTGCCGGTCGAAGGGAAGACCGAACTCGATCCGGGCCCACAGAATGCCGAGGTTGCCGAACAGGATGGCGAGCACCAGCCGCGGCACGGCCCGGAAGAACCAGATGTAGAGCCAGGCGACACCCTTGAGGATCGGGTTGGCGGACAGTCGCATGATCGCCAACACGATGCCGAGCACCACGCCGAGCAACTGGGAGAACACGGTGAGGGCGAGGGTTCCGCGCAGCCCCTCCACGACCGGTGGGGCGAACATCTGCTCGACCATGAACGACCACTGGAACGCGTCGTTGGTCACGAGCAGGTTCACGAACATCGCGGCCAGCACGGCGATCACCGCGACCGCGATCCAACGTCCGGGGTGCCGGACGGGCACGGCCTTGATGGGCTCAGGCCGTGCCCGTTCCGGGCTGACGGTTTCAGTGGTCATCAGTTAGGGATTGAGTTCCGGGTTGGTGATGCCTCCGGCCTCGACGCCCCACTCCTTGAGCGCGGCCTCGTAGCTGCCGTCCGCGATGATCGCCTTGAGGACGTCCCGGATCGCCTCCGCGAACGCGGTCTGATCCTTGTGGATCACATACCCGTACGGCGCGGAGTCGTAGATGTCACCGAGCAGCTCCAACTGGCCGTTGGTCTGCTTGACCGCGTACGCGCCGACCGGCGAGTCGGCCAGCATGGCGTCGTCCTTGCCGCTGAGCACCGCGGCGGTGGCGTCGCTCTGCGCCTGGTACTGGTCGATGGTGATGGCCGGCTTGCCCTCGTCGACGCACTTCTTCGAGCGGGCCTGGATGTCGTCGACCTGCACCGTGCCGACCTGCACCGCGATCTTCTTGCCGCAGGCGTCGTTCGGATCGACGCTGTTGGGGTTGCCCGCCTTCGTCGCCCACTGGGTGCCCGCCGCGAAGTAGCTGACCATGTGAACCTGCTGCTTGCGCTCGTCGTTGATGGTGAACGACGAGACGCCGACCTCGTACTTCCCGGACATCACGCCGGTGATGATCGAGTCGAACGGCGCCGAGACGTACTCGACCTCGAGGCCGAGCTTCGCCGCGACCGCGTTGAACAGGTCGACGTCGAAGCCGACGACGGTCTTGCCGTCGTCGGCGAGGAACTCGGCCGGGGCGTAGGTCGAGTCGGTACCGACCACGATCTTGCCGTCGGCCTTGATCGCGTCCGGCACACGCGCGGCGAGCTCCTGATCGACGGAGGTGGCGGGTGACGATCCGCCGCCCGGCTGCTCCTTGGAGTCACCCTGGCCGCAGGCGGCGAGGGCGAGCGCGAGCGTCGCGCCGGCCAGTACACCGACCGACCGCTTGCGGCTGCTATTCATGAACATCGTTCTCTTCCTCCACTAGCCGACAGAACGTCAGGCCACACCCAGGTACGCCTCCTTGACCGCCGGGTCGTGCAGCAGGTCCCGCCCGCTGCCTTCCTTGACGATCCGGCCGGTCTCCAACACGTACGCGCGGTGCGCCCGGGAGAGCGCCTGCTGGGCGTTCTGTTCCACCAGCAGGATGGTGGTGCCCTGCTGGTTGATCTCCGTGATGATCTCGAAGATCTGCTGGATCAGCATCGGCGCCAGCCCCATCGATGGCTCGTCCAGCAGCAGCAGCTTCGGCCGACTCATCAGCGCCCGGCCGACCGCGAGCATCTGCTGCTCGCCGCCGGAGAGCGTGCCGCCGGGCTGCCTACGCCGCTCCGCCAGCCGCGGGAACAGCGAGAACACCCGATCCAGGTCGGCCGCCACCGCGGCCCGGTCCCGGCGGGTGTAGGCACCCATGTCCAGGTTCTCCATGACGGTCATGCCGGGGAAGATGCCGCGCCCCTCCGGCGCCAGGCACAGGCCACGGCGGACCCGCAGATCCGCACGCAACCGGCTGATGTCCTCGCCGGCGAACCGGATGCTGCCCGAGGCGATCGCCCGCAGACCGGAGATCGCCCGCATGGTGGTGGTCTTGCCGGCTCCGTTGGCACCGATCAGCGCGACGATCTCGCCCTCGTTCACGTGCAGGCTGATGCCGTGCAGCGCCTGGATGCGCCCGTAGAGCAGGCTGACGTCGTCGATCTCAAGCAGCATCGTCCGCCACTCCCAGGTAGGCCGCGATCACCTTCGGGTCCTCCCGCACTTCCGAGGGAAGCCCGTCGGCGATCTTCCGTCCGAACTCCAGCACCACGATCCGGTCCGTGACCTCCATGACCAGGCGCATGTCGTGCTCGATGAGCAGCACGGTGACGCCCCGGTCGCGGATCTGCCGGATGAGCTGCAGCAGCTCCTGCTTCTCCGCCGGGGTGAAGCCGGCCGCCGGCTCGTCCAGGCAGAGCAGCACCGGATCGGTGGCCAGTGCCCGGGCGATCTCCAGCCGGCGCTGCTCGCCGTAGGAGAGGTTGCGAGCCATGTCGTGCATCCGGTGGCCGATGCCGACGAACTCGAGCATCTCCCGCGCCTTCTCCAGGCCGTGCCGCTCCTCGCGCCAGTGCCGCGGGAGCCGGAACAGCGCCGAGATCACGCTGGTCTTGTGGTGCGCGTCGGCACCGACCTGGACGTTCTCCAGCGCCGTCATCTCCGGGAAGAGCCGGATGTTCTGGAACGTCCGGGCCATGCCCATCTTGGTGATGTGGTGCCGCTTCATGCCGGTGATGCGCTTGCCGCGGAACCGGATCTCCCCCTCGGTGGGCTGGTAGATCCCGGTCATCGCGTTGAAGCAGGTCGTCTTACCGGCGCCGTTGGGTCCGATCAGCCCGAGGATCTCCCCCTTGTAGAGGGTGAAGTCGACGTTGTCGAGCGCCACAACGCCGCCGAAGCGGAGCGTGACGTGGTCGACCTCGAGCAGTGGCTCACGCCCGGCCTCGTCCGGTGCCGGACGCGGCGCGGGTACCTTCTGGGCGGTCTCAGCCACCGACCATCACCTCCTTGCGGCGTTCCTTGATCTCGGCGGCTCGCTGTCGGTTGGGGATGAGACCCTGCGGCCGGAAGATCATCATGATGATGAGGATCGCGCCGAAGAACAGGAACCGGTACTCGTACAGCTCCACTCCGAACAGCTCGATGCCTCGGAACCGCTCGATCAGGTAGTACGCGAGCGCACCGCCCACGATCGCTCCGATGATGTTCCCGGAACCGCCGAGGATCACCGCCGCGAGGATGATGATCGAGTTGAGCAGCTCGAAGTTCTGGGAGTTGACGAAGTTGTTCTTGCCCGCGAACAGTGCACCGGCCAACCCGCCCAGCGCCGCACCGGCGGCGAAGGCCCAGATCTTGAACTTGAAGGTGGGCACACCCATCAGCTGAGCGGCGTCCTCGTCCTCGCGGATCGACACCCAGGCCCGGCCGACCCGGCTGTTCTGCAGGTTCCGCACACCGATGATGACCAGGATGATCACGGTCAGCACCAGCCAGTAGTACGGCCGCGGATCGAGCACACCGAAGATCGGCGTGCCGTCGGCGTACTTGCCGGGAGGGTGCGGGATCTGGTTGAAGCCACGCTGGCCGCGCAGGAACTCCGAGCTCGTCGCCGCGATCCGGATCATCTCCGCGAAGCCGAGCGTGACGATCGCCAGGTAGTCACCCCGAAGCCGCAGCGTCGGCGTGCCGAGCAGCACCCCGGAGATCATGGTCAGCGCGAGCGCGATCGGCACGACCAGCAGCCAGGGCCACAGCGTCTTGACGTCGCTGCTCGGCGAGGTGAGCACCGCCACGGTGTAGGCGCCGACCGCGAAGAAGCCGAAGTAGCCGAGGTCGAGCAGCCCGGCGAAGCCGACCACGATGTTGAGCCCGACGGCCAGCAACACGTAGATCGACATCATGAACAGCACGTGGCCGAAGTTGGACTCGACCGTCGGGATGGGCCCGAGGTACTGATAGAACTCCTTGTTCGGCAGAACATAGAAGAAGACGATGAGCGCGCCGAGAGCCGCCCAGCGCACGGAGCGGGGCAGTCCCCGCCACCGGTCGCCGACAGCGGCGCTGCCGGCGCGCATCTTTTCCAGAACGCTCGTCATGCCCGTGCCCTTCCGAGTGATTCACCGAGCAGGCCGGTCGGGCGGAACATCAGCAGCACGACCAGCACGACGAAAGCGGTGAGTTCCTTCCACTCCGTGCCGAACAGCCCGGAGGCGTAGTTCTCCGTCAACCCGAGAAGCAGGCCACCGAGCAGCGCGCCGCGCAGGTTACCGATGCCGCCGAGAACCGCGGCGGTGAAGGCCTTGAGGCCGAGCAGGAACCCGACGTTGTAGGTCACCGAACCGATGCGCATGTCGTAGAGCACGCCGGCGATGCCCGCCATCAGGCCGCCGACCACGAACACGGCCAGGATGATCCGGTCCTTGTTGATGCCCATGAGCGCGGCGGTGTTCGGATCCTGCGCCACCGCGCGGATACCCCGACCGATCCGGCTGCGGTTGATGAAGACATCGAGTCCGATCATCATCGTCAGCGCGGCACCGATGATCAGCAACTGCTGGGTGGAGATCTCCACCTTGCCGATGGTGAACAGCGGTTCGTTCGACACCAGCACCGGCACGCCGCTCGGGCGGCGCCGGGTGAAGATGCCGAGCGCCTCCGACAGCACGATCGAGGCACCGATCGCGGTGATCAGGAAGGCCAACGGCGGCGCGTTGCGCCGGCGCAGCGGACGGTAGGCCACCCGCTCGACGGCGGCTGCGGTCAGCGCGGAGGCGAGGGCCGCCCCGATCATCGCGACGAGCAGGTAGAAGACGATCGTGCCCACGCCCGCGACGTGCGAGTCCTGGTTCAGCCCGAACGCTCCCCAAATCCAGATCGCGGCGAACGAACCAGCGATGAATACCTCGGAGTGGGCGAAGTTGAGTAGTCTCAGCACACCGTAGACCAGCGTGTAGCCGAGCGCGACCAGCGCGTAGATCGCGCCCAACGTCAGACCGGTCGAGGTGAGCTCTCCAAAGTTGGAGATAAGGCCGTCGACGTTCAAGAAAGGACGCTCCAGGGGGCTTGTAGAGACAGCCGCGGGTGCGGCCGGTCGGCATGTCCGGCCGCACCCGCGATCACACTGAACTACCTAAGAGTCGTTACGTGAGGTACCGGGGGTCAGCTGAGCTTGATCTCCTGGTCCGGCACGACCTGGCCGTTCTGGACCTTGTACGCCCAGACCTTCACCTGAGCCGGGTCCAGCTCACCCTTGTCGGTGAACTTGTACGTCGCCGCGACGCCCTCGCCGTTGTAGTTCTTCACGAACTCCAGCATCTCGGCACGGGTCTTCGCACCGTCCTTGATGCCGGCCAGCAGGATGTTGGCGGCGTCGTAGGCGGTGTCGCTGTAGGTGCCCGGGTCGACCCCGTGCAGGGCCTTGTAGTCGGCGGCGAAGCTACCCCGAGCCTCGGTGGCCGGTGCGCAGGGGCAGGTCAGGACGGTGCCCTCGGCGGCGGCCTGGCCCGCGGACTCGATGTAGGCCGGGTCGTTCACGCCGTCACCGGCGACCAGGACGGCGGTGACGCCGGCCTGGGTGAGCTGCTTGCGGATGAGGCCCGCCTCCTGGTAGTAGCCGCCGAAGTAGACGGCCGTGGCACCGGAGTTCTTGATCTTGGTGACGAGTGCGGAGAAGTCGGTCTGCTTGCCCTCGCCCTGCACCCGGTCGGAACCGACGACCGCGGCACCGAGCACCTTCTTGACCTCGTCCGCCAGGCCCATGCCGTACGCGGACTGGTCGTCGACCACGAAGACCTTGTCCGCCTTGAGCACGTTCTTGATGTAGTTACCGGCGGCCGGGCCCTGGCTCAGGTCGTTGCCGACGGCGCGGAAGAAGGTCTTCCACCCCTGATCGGCCAGGCTGGGCCGGGTGGCGGACGGGCTGATGTGCACCAGGCCCGCCTCGGCGAAGAGCGGGTTGGCCGCCTCCGACTCGCCGGAGAACGCCGGGCCGACGATGCCGAGAATCTTCTCGTCGTCGATCGCCCGCTGCGCCAGCGCCGGCGCCTGGTCCGGGCTGCCCTGCGAGTCGAGCTCGACCAGCTCGACCTTGCAGTCCGGGTTGGCGTCGTTGTACTGCTTCAGCGCGAGCTTGACACCGTTGTTCTCGTTGATGCCCAGCGCCGCCGCAGGACCGGTCAGCGCACCGAAGAACCCAATCTTGTAGCCGCACGCGGCATCGCTGTCACCGCCGCTGTCACCGCCACCGCAGGCGGCCACGCTCGCGGCGAGCGCCAGCGCGGCGACTCCGCCGAGTGCCCGTGCAAAACTCTGCCTCACGGCTCGAACCCCTCCTCCGTCCGATTACCCGAACCACCCGCTGTCGATTGGCTATTGCGGGTGGGGCGAGCTGGACCGTTACCCGGTCTTCCGGCGGGACGTTATCCCAAGGAAGACCGCATCGGTAGACCCCGCGGGGTCCCATTGACCTAACCGTTACACGTACCGGCCAGTTGGATTCTTCGAGTGTAAGAGGCCGGGCTCTCGACCCCACGAGCGCAGTCGATCTCCGCAACGTCACGGGGTGACCGGGCCGCTGTCCGCGCCATCCGCGATGATCCGCTCCGCGATCTCCCGCATGGTCATCCGATGATCCATCGCGGTGCGCTGAATCCACTTGAACGCCTGTGGCTCGGCCAGGCCGTACGTGGTCATCAGAATGCCCTTGGCCCGTTCCACGGCCTTGCGGGTCTCCAACCGCTCGGTGAGTCCGGCCACCTCGGCTTCCAACGCCGCCAGCTCCGCGTACCGGGACAGGGCGATCTCGATGGCCGGCACCAGGTCGCTCTTCTGGAACGGCTTGACCAGGTACGCCATCGCGCCGGCCGCCCGCGCCCGCTCCACCAGCTCACGCTGGCTGAACGCGGTCAGGATCACCACCGGTGCGATTCGGGCACCGGCGATCCGTTCCGCCGCCGCCAGGCCATCCATGATCGGCATCTTGATGTCGAGGATGACCAGGTCGGGCCGGAGTTCCTCGGCGAGACGTACGGCGGTCTCGCCGTCCCCGGCCTCACCCACCACCTCGTAGCCTTCTTCGGTGAGCATCTCGGCCAGGTCGAGCCGGATGAGCGCCTCGTCCTCGGCGATCAACACCCGCCGGCGATCCACGCGCGCCTTCGTCTCGGCCACGAAGCCAACCCCCAAATGTGCGATCAGTGCACCCCGATGCCGTGCTGCCTGCGCTTGAGAGTAATCCGGTACAGTGGGCGTCACCCGGCCGGGATGGAGGAATGGCAGACTCGGGTGCCTCAAAAGCACCTGCCCGAGAGGGCGTGCGGGTTCGAATCCCGCTCCCGGCACCGGAGCAGAACCCGCTGCTGCGGGCCGGTGATCGACCGGCCCGCAGCGGCGTCTTGCGGGGCTCAGTACTGCCAGTCGACGGTGACCGACCCGGTGCCGGCACACGGCGCGGTGTACCGGTGGTTCGCACCGTTCTCCCAGGTCACCGCCCCACCGGAAGTGATCCTGATGAACTTGAACTCGATGGTGGCGCAGGCGGGCACGCTGGCGGTGACGAACCAGTTCGGGTAGTTGGGTGCCAGCATCGGACCGATCGCGACGTTCCGACTCGTCGACCAGTTGCCGAGCTCGAAGACGTCGCCGGTGAGATAGATGTGGTCGCCCCAGTTGGTCGGCACCGCGTTGTTGACCGTGAAGGTGACCGGTACCTGTGCCCCGGACAGCACGTTGACGTGGTACCCGTTGCTGGTGCCGCCGGCGGTGGTCACGGTGACCGGGCGCAGCCCGGGGCTGACTCCGGCGGGGACCCGCACCACGATCCGGTTGGGCGACCAGCTCAGCGTGGTCGCCGCTACCCCGCCGACCCGGACGGTGCCGCCGGTGCCGAAGCCGCGTCCTTCGACGGTGATCTTGTTGCCGGCCCGGGTCAGGGTCGGCCCGACGCTACCGACGGTGGGGGACGCCGGCTCGGGAGCGCGGTACGACCAGACCGCCACCCGACCCGCCCCGAGGGTGAAGGTGGACACCGGGTTGTTCCCGCCGCTGCCGCCGTTGACCTGGATGCCCGCCCCGCCGAGCAGGCCGGTCAACTGGTCGGCGTACGAGCCGGGCGGCAGCGCGGTGTACAGACCGCCGATCGAGTAGGCCGTGGTGCCCTTGTTGATCGCGATCAGCACCACGTCGTCGTGGTAGCGGCGCTCATAGATGTATACGTCGTTGTTGATCCAACGCTGCCGATGGCTGCCCCAGGCCAGGGCCGGCTGATTCTGGCGCAGGTCGGAGAGCTTCTTGATGACCTGGTAGGCCGTGGTGCCGGTGTCGAAGCCGGGCATCATAGGTCGGTTGTACGGATCCCCGCCGCCCGCCGTGTCGTTGTGCAGATACTGCTCGGTGCCGTAGTAGATGCAGGGCGTCCCGCGCACGGTCAGCAGGAACGCCAGCGCCTGGTGCAGTCGGGTGTGGTCGTTGCGCAGCGTCAGGAACCGCGACATGTCATGGTTGTCGATGAACGTGATCAGGTTCTCCGGGTAGCGGTAGTCCACGCCGGTCTTGGCGATCGCGGCGTCCAGGTTGTACATGGTGCCGGTCTGACCGAAGGTCTCCCGCATCGCGATGTTCAGGTAGAAGTCCAGCACCGAGATGCCGCTGTCGTTGGCGAACCGCACGTTGTCCGCGTACAGCGGGTCGTTCTTGCTACCCAGATACCACTCACCGAACAGGAAGGTGTCCTTGCCGGTGACGAACCGGTCGGCCATCGACCGCTGCCACCCGGCGGTCATGTGCTTGACCGCGTCGACCCGCACGCCGTCGACACCGCGGTTCATCCAGTAGTCCGCCGCGTCCTTCAGGTACGCGTCGATGGTCGGGTGCTGCTGCTCGAGGTCCGCGAGGTCGGCGAGATTCTTGTACTGGCTCTCGTAGCGGTCGTTCCAGTCGGTGATGCCGCCGTTGTGGTGGTAGTAGCCGTTGGGGTCGTTGACGTAGCTGCCCAGCAGGCTGCCGTTTCGGTACAGGGCGCCGGCCTCGGCGAAGCCCGGGTCGGCGGGATCGGCGGGACCGGTGTGGTTCGGCGCCCAGTCCATGATGACCTTGATGCCGTGACTGTGCGCGGCGTTGATCAGCGCGTCGAATTCGGCGAGGGTGCCGAAATGCTCCTCCGTCCGGTGGAAGTCCCGCGCCCAGTAGCCGTGATAGCCGGCGTTGGGCACCCCGCCGTAGACCGCGGGCCGGTCGATGTTGTCGACATGCGGCGAGATCCAGATGGCCGTGACGCCCATGCCCTTGAGATAGGACAGCTTCTGCTGGATGCCGGCGAAGTCGCCGCCCCAGTAGAGCTTCCAGTTCGAGCGGGTCGAGTCGTACATGCCCGGGCTCTTCGCCGGGTTGTTGTTGGCGCTGTCCCCGTCGGCGAAGCGGTCGGTGACGATCTGGTAGCAGAGGTCGGATTTGAGGCTGGCCCGGTTGCTGACCGGGGCGTCGGCGCGGGCGGGCACGGCGAGACCGGTGACGGCCAACGCCGCGGCGGCGAGCAGGGCCGTCGGGGTTCGGCGGCGGCGACGGCGAGCTGTCATGGCGTCCTCCCGGGACGGAGCGAGGCGGGCGGCGAGTCGGCGGGGTGCTCGATCAGATCCTTGGCGAGCAGATCGGCGGCGACGGCGGTGAGGTCGCGGAGTGCGCGCAACTGTTCGCGGTCCAGGCCGCCCAGCCGTCGTTGCGTGACTGCCGTGTGGACGGCGCGTGCGGCGGCCAGCCGGCGCGCTCCCTCCTCGGTCAGCGCGACCCGGACCAGTCGCTGATCGTCGGGGTCCGCGACGGTGCGGACCAGTCCGAGCTGCTGCAGCCGCTGCACGAGCCGGGTGACGTTGCCGCGCGTGCACAGCAGCGCCGCGGCCAGGCCGGTGACGGTCATCGAAGCGGCGTCCGGTCGGTCCAGCCGGCGCAGCAGGTTGTACTGCGTGGGGGTGAGTCCGACGGGCGCCAGGCTGCGCCGGTCGCCGTCGTCGAGAAGCACGTAGATCTGCTGCAACCGGTCGTAGACCTGCTGGCTCAGCTCGGTTCGGCTCATCACGGAACCCAATATGTTGACGAGTAAGCAAACAGTTTCGTGGAGACTACGCCGACTGATCGCCACCGGTCAATATCGACGGTCGGGCCCGGTCGAGGATCCCGACCGGGCCCGACCTAGATTCCGTACATGCCAGCGCACATGGATCCCGAGGAGTTCCGCCGTAACGGGTACGCGGTCGTCGACTGGATCGTCGACTACTGGAAGACGCTGGGTGAGCGACCGGTGGTTGCGCCCGTCGAACCCGGCGCGATCACCGCTCGTCTGCCCCGGACCGCGCCCGAGCGCGGCGAGGACTTCGGCCGGATCCTCGCCGACCTGGACACGGTCGTCCTGCCCGGCACCACGCACTGGCAGCACCCGGGCTTCTTCGGCTACTTCCCGGCCAACACCTCCGCACCCAGCGTGCTCGGCGACCTGGTCTGCGCCGGCCTCGGCACACAGGGCATGCTCTGGGCCACCGGCCCGGCCGCCACCGAGGTCGAGACGGTGACGATGGACTGGCTGGCGGACCTGCTCGATCTGCCGGCCCGGTTCCGCTCCGCCGCGGGCGGGGGCGGGGTGATCCAGGACTCGGCGTCCTCGGCGGTGCTGGTCGCCACCGTGGTCGCCCTGCACCGAGCCGGTGCCGGGCGGTGGCGGCGGGCCGGCGTCGACCGCCGGTACCGGGTCTACACCTCGGTTGACGGGCACTCGTCGATCGAGAAGGCCGCCCGCATCGCGGGACTCGGCGACGACGGGGTGCGGCTCATCGAGACGGATCCGCGGACGCTGGCCATGCGGCCCGAGGCGCTACGGGCGGCGATCGCCGCGGACCGGGCCGCCGGGGTGATCCCGGCCATGGTCGTCGCCACGATCGGCACCACATCGACCACCGCCATCGACCCGCTGCCCGAGATCGGGGCGATCTGTCGGGAACACCGCATCTGGCTGCATGTGGACGCGGCGTACGCGGGTGCGGCGGCGGTCTGCCCGGAGCTGCGCTGGACGCACGCCGGGGTCGAGCACGCCGACTCGTACTGCTTCGATCCGCACAAATGGTTGCTGACCGGGTTCGACTGCGACGCCTTCTGGGTGGCGAACCGGGCCGAACTGATCGAAGCGCTCAGCGTACTGCCCGAGTACCTGCGCAACGCGGCGACCGAATCCGGTGCGGTGATCGACTACCGCGACTGGCAGGTGCCGCTGGGCCGGCGTTTCCGGGCCCTGAAGCTGTGGTTCGTGCTGCGCTGGTACGGCGCGGAAGGGCTGCGCGCGCACATTCGCACGGGCGTCGAGCTGGCGCAGGAGTTCGCCGGCTGGGTACGCGCCGACGACCGGTTCGAGGTGGTCGCACCGCACCCGTTCTCGCTGGTCTGCTTCCGGCTGCGCGAGGACGTCCCGGGCGGCGGTGACGCCGGCAACGAGGCGCTGCTGGCCCGGGTCAACGCCACCGGGCGGATCTTCCTGACCCATACCCGGGTAGGCGGCCGCTACACGCTGCGCCTCGCGATCGGGTCGCCGCACACCAGTCGTCGGCACCTCGTCGACGCCTGGACGGTGATCACCGAGGCCGCGTCCGCGCTGGCGCCCTGACCGGTCCCGGCGGCCGGACACGGAGGTCGCCGTCGGCGCGCCGCGGCGCGCCGACGGCTGGGCGCTACGCCTCGGGCAGGACGGCCAACGCCTGCGCGAGGTCGAGGCGCAGGTCCTCGACGTCTTCCAGGCCGACGGACAGGCGCAGCAGACCGGGCACCGGTTTGGCGTCGGCGGCGACCGGGCGATGGGTCAGCGAGGCCGGGTGCTGGATGAGCGAGTCGACCCCGCCCAGCGAGACGGCGTGAGTGATGAGGCGGCAGGCGTTGGCGACCGCCTCCGCAGCCGCTGCCCCGCCGCGTACCTCGAAGGAGAGCAGGCTGCCGGTTCCGGTGAGCTGCCGCCCCACAAGCCCCGCGGGATCGTGCACCCCCGGGTAGTAGACCCGCTCCACGGCCGGGTGACAGCTCAGCCAGTCGGCGAGTTTACGGGCGTTCGACTGCTGGGCGCGCACCCGCAGCGGAAGCGTCTGCAGACCCCGGTGCAGCAGATAGCCGCCGAGCGGGTGAAGCACGGCCCCGGTCACCGCGCGGACCTGGCGCAGTCGAGCCGCCCACTCCGGGTCGCAGGCCACCACGCCGGCCAGGACGTCGCCGTGGCCGCCGATGGACTTGGTGGCGCTGTGCAGGACCAGCGCCGCCCCGTGACGTGCGGGCTGCTGCAACACCGGGGTGGCGACGGTGTTGTCGACCAGCAGCGGTACCCTCCCGGCCGCGGTGGCGAGCGCGGCGATGTCGAACAGGTCGAGGGTGGGGTTGGTCGGCGTCTCCACGATGACCAGCGCGGTGTCGGGCCGCACCGCGTCGGCCACCTCCTCGGGGCGCGCCCAGGTGACCTCGGTGCCGAGCAGGCCGCTGTCCAGGACATGGTCGGTCCCGCCGTAGAGCGGACGGACGGCGACGATGTGCCGGTGCCCGTCGCGGGTGGCCGCGAGCACGCAGGCGGTCAGCGCGGCCATGCCGCTGGCGAACGCGACCGCCTCGGCCGTGCCTTCCAGTTCGGCGAGGGCCCGCTCGAAGCGGGCCACCGTCGGGTTCCAGAGTCGCTGGTAGACGGCGCTGTGCCCGGCCGGCAGACCGCCGCCGCCCGCGAGGATCTCGTAGGCGGCTCCGCCCTCCGCCACCGACGGCAGCGGGTTGGTGGTGGACAGATCGATCGGTGGCACGTGCACACCGAGGTCGGCGAGGTCTTCGCGGCCGGCGTGCACGGCCCGGGTGTCTAGGGCAGTCATGGCCGAAGGGTCGAATATGATGCCACAATTTGGCAATAGCTTCGCAGAAAATTTTGCATTCCACTTGTTTGGCCATCGATAGTTCGGAGGAGGATCGCGGGATGATGGCCCAACCGAACGACATGCGGCCCTTCGGGGAGTTGGACGACACCGATCGCGCGATCCTCGCCGTCCTGGAGGTGGACGGGCGCATCTCGAACAAGGCGCTCGCCGAACGAGTCGGAATCGCACCGTCGACGTGTCTGGCCCGGGTGCGAGCGCTGCGCGAACGCGGCGTGCTCCGGGGCTTTCACGCCGACATCGATCCGACCGCGTTGGGGCTGCCGCTGCAGGCGCTCATCTCGGTGCGGCTGGCCGCGCATGAACGTGCCGCGGTGGACGCCTTCCGGGCCCGCTCCGTACGGCTGCCCGGCGTGGTCAGCGTGTTCCACGTGGCCGGTGCCGACGACTACGTCCTGCACGTTCGCGCCGCGTCCGGCGACGCGCTGCGCGACTTCGTCCTCGATCACCTAGCGGTGGACCCGGTGGTGCAGCACACCCGGACCAGCCTGATCTTCGAACAGGCCCGGGGCGTCGGCTGAACCTGCCCGCGACCGCGGCGGTGTCGGTGGTACGGGCGACCGGCGACCAGGGCACGACGAGCACCACCGGGACCGGCCGCCCCGAACCGTCGCGGCCGATCCCGGCGGCCTGCGTTCAGGCACCGACCCGGCGCAGCAGGCCCTCCTGCACAGCAGAGGCGATGTGCCGCCCGTCTCTGGTGAACATCCGCCCGGTGGCCAGTCCTCGCGCGCCGGCAGCCGATGGACTCCAGCAGTCGTAGAGGAACCACTCGTCGGCCCGGAACGGGCGATGGAACCAGAGCGCGTGGTCGAGGCTGGCACCGACCACCCCGCCCGGCCCCCAGACCTCCCCGTGCGCGGACAGCACCGAATCGAGCAGGGTGAGATCCGAGGCGTACGTCAGCGTGCAGGCGTGCAGCAACGGATCGTCGGGCAGCACGCCGTCGATGCGCATCCAGACCCGCTGGTACGGGTCCGCCGGACGCTCACCCGGTCGGACCCACCCCGGCTCGCCGACATACCGGACGTCGATCGGACGTGGGATGTTCGCCCAGATGCCCAGCCGCTCGGGATAGCGGGCCAGCCGCTCGGCCATCGTCGGCACCTCGTCCGGTCCGGGCACGTCGGGCGGCTGCGGTGCCTGATGGTCGAGTCCTTCCTCGCGTCGATGAAACGAGGCGGACATGAAGAAGATGGGCTTGCCGTGCTGCAGTGCGACGGAGCGGCGGACCGAGAAGGAGCGACCGTCGCGGATGTTCTCCACCCGGTACTCGATCGGCTCCGCCGGATCACCGGGACGGACGAAGTAGCCGTGCAGAGAGTGCACCAGCCGCTGCGGATCGACGG
>DASVCA010000051.1:0-51291 GCA_036381835.1 Micromonosporaceae bacterium | reverse complement strand
GGGCCTAGAGCGCAGTAGTGGCGGTCCATCCGCGATCACTGAACGTGATGGCTGCTTGTACACGTTCGTGGGTGTCGGCATGGGTCGCCGTTACGGCTGCCGTCAGGCGACGTAACGTATTCACGATCTCCGGAGACCGGTATGACCGGGGTCCGCGAGGTCACCGATACTCACGTCAATAGCGGCACGGATCTGACCGATCTCACCGTCAAGGCCGATGACGGCTACGTCGTGGTGCTGAACACCACCCAGCACCACGCATTCAGCTCCGCTCCGCTGTTGGGATCTGCGCCACGGAAGATTTGCCTCGCGGTTGACGGTTGTGGCCAGCCATTGTCGATCCTGCTCACCCCAGGCCTGGCCGGCCACAACCCGCAACTCTTGGCGCTGCTGGACACCATAGGGGTCAACCAGCCCCTGGCCCCGGCCTGGCTGCAAACGGCCCGAGGTGCTGATCGCAGCAATGCTACGCTCACGACTCCATTCGCCGAACCCTACGGCAGCGCGGCATCCGGCACGTCATCCCCGAACAATCCGATCAGATCGACCGCCTTGCCGCCAAATGCAGCGCCGGCGGGCAATCACCAGCTTTCGGCAAGGTGCTCTACAAGAAGCGCAACGTGGTGGAGCGCCGCTTAAACTGACTTAAGCAGTGGCGGTATTTGGTCATCCGCTACGCCAAACGCTCCTCCCTCTAGCGGACCAGTCTCCTCCTCGCCACAGCCATCATCTGGCTTTCATGATCGGCAGGACAGGCCCCAGCGGGCGATTTCGATCAAGAGAGAGTTAGGCGTCGTTGCGGTTCGCGTAACGGCTCAGCGTGGAATGGCGGGGCCAGACTCCAACCACCAACATAAGAATGGCGCTACCGCCGCCGAGGAGACCCGGGGTGATGCCAGCGTCTAGCATAAAGGACAGGAACACGCCGCTTTGGCCTACTAGCAGTGCACTCGCCAGTCGGATCAATGTTCGAACATAAAGCAAGCCGACAGCAGAGCTGGTAACTCTCATAGCGATTGGAGTGGCTGCAATAAAAATCAGTGCACTCAAGGTTCCACTGCCGAGGAGCCCGGGGAGGACGGCGGAATTCCAGCCTACTGTTAACCCTATTGCTTCAATCATGATTAGCCCGAGAAAAAGATAAAAGAAGAGAAATCCTGCCACTGCGGAGCGTATGATGAGGATGTGATCTTTCAAATTGTTCGGATCCATGTCTCGAAGTGTAGCTGGGTTTTGCCTGCGATCACATCTCCCACCGCCAGGCCACTATCGCCTCCTCGTCGCGTTCGACTGGTCGATGCTTCGGCACCTGCGGGCTGAACCCGAGGCGGTGCAACAACAACGACATCCCGTGCAGGGTGTGAGACCAGCGTTGGACCCTGACCCGGGTGCGGACCTGATCGCCCGGCTGTTCCGGCAGCGGTCGACCCAGCCGTGCGCCGGCAAACGCCAGTCGTCGTGCACATAGTGGGCCGAAAGGACGACGATAGCCTGGATTGGCGATATTAGAGGAAAGCCGATTGGCATGCAGGCGACCGATGGCAAAAGACATGGTTCAGCGTAGGGATCGATGAGCGGAGCGGAGGTCACATTCATGTCGGGAGCGGCAAGGAGAAGGGTTTGTAGGTCACTTAATGCCTCCGAGACAACCGTGAGGAGAGTCCATGGCAATCTCGAGTGCTAATGGCGACGGAAAATTATTGGGAAGAGGTATATACCGAACCGCCACTCGATGCACTAGATCGGTGTGATAGGTCGGTCGCAATCAACTGGCTGGGCCTTTACTTTCCCGGCAGTGGAACCAAGATCTACTGGAGGCGTGTGCGAAGAAGGCATGCATTGGCAGGCGCAGACGATGTGCAACTTGCATCGATGGAATCCAGAGAAGCGTGCCAACTGCTCGCCTAGCTCGACTGCTATCCTAACGGGCCTTTCAAGGTAGTGCCATGGGAAACGGAATTAGAACTGCGGTGTGACTTGGTGGGGCAATCATCGACTGTCGACGTGGAGTCGAGCGAGTTTCAGCGCATCGTTGCTGGTAGCGACCCCTCTAGGCGGTCAGTTCGAGCCGGGTACCGGCGGGCACGGATCCTCGGTCGCGCTACCGGGCTCGATCTCGGGCACGGTCGAGGGTCAGCGTTCGCGGGTGGCGGCTTGGCCAGGGCCGCGCGTTGGGGCAGAGCTCCCCGGGTTTCGATCTTGTCGAAGATGTCGTCAGCGATGCAGTCGACCCGGAGGATCAGCACATGATCCGTGGGCGGCGGGTGTGGGCTGGGCACGCACCGGGCCGGGCCACGGGGGGCGGACAATGGCACCTCGGTGTACGGCAAGATGGCGTCACGGCCCATCACAGCCACGGCCCAGCACAGGCATGCGGTCGGGGAGGAGCGGTAGACGATGAGCGGTGAGATCCTCTGGACGCCGCCGGCGGACGTACGTGAGACGTCCCGGATCGGCGACTACCTACGCTGGCTGCACGACCACCGCGGCCTCGACCTCGCCGACTACGACGCACTCTGGCAGTGGTCGGTCACCGACCCGGCCGCCTTCTGGCGCACCATCTGGGACTACTTCGCGGTCATCGCCCACGAAGCGCCCACGGCGACCATGTCGGGCCTGGCCATGCCGGGCACCCGGTGGTTTCCGGGCGCGACCCTGAACTACGCCGAGAACGTGCTGCGAATGCCCGGACTCGCCGACGACGACCCGGTGGTCATCGGGCACAGCCAGACCCGGCCACCGGTCACCCTGACCGCCGCCCGACTGCGCGACGAGGTCCGCCGGGTCCGTGCCGGGCTGATGCGCCTCGGCGTGAGCCGGGGCGACCGGGTCGCGGCATACGCCCCCAACATCCCCGAGACGTATGTGCTGATGCTCGCCACGGCGAGCCTGGGCGCGATCTTCTCCTCCTGCGCGCCGGAGTTCGGCACCCGCAGCGTCACCGACCGGTGGCAGCAGACCGAACCGAAGGTGCTGGTGGCCGTCGACGGGTACCGCTACGGGGACAAGCCGATCGACCGGGCTGCCGAGGTGAAGGCGATCCGAGCCGCGTTGCCGTCGGTCGAGCACACGGTGGCGCTCCCTTACCTGAACCGGGACGCCGCGCTGTTCGACGGCGCGTTGGCCTGGGCCGACCTGGCGGCCGAGACCGACGAGCCGCTGGAGTTCGAGGCGGTGCCGTTCGACCACCCGCTCTACGTGCTCTACTCCTCCGGCACCACCGGCCTGCCCAAGCCGATCGTGCACGGCCACGGCGGCATCCTCCTCGAACACCTCAAGATGCTCGCCCTGCACCACGACCTCGGCCCTGGGGACCGGTTCTTCTGGTTCACCACCACCGGCTGGATGATGTGGAACTACCTGATCTCCGGCCCCGCGGTGGGGTCGGCGATCGTGCTGTTCGACGGCAACCCCGGCCATCCGGACCTCGGCGCGCTGTGGCGGCTGGCGGCCGAGACCGGCACCACCTTCTTCGGCACCTCGGCGCCGTTCCTGCTGGCCTGCCGCAAGGCCGGGGTGGTGCCCAAGGACCTCGCCGACCTAACCAAGCTGCGCGGCCTCGGCTCGACCGGCGCGCCCCTGCCCGCCGAAGGCTTCACCTGGGTGTACGAGAACGTGAGCGACACGCTGCAGTTGCAGTCGCTGTCCGGCGGCACCGACGTGTGCACGGGATTCGTGGGGGGTGTTCCGCTCGTGCCGGTACGGGCCGGGGAGATCTCCTGCCGGTGTCTCGGTGCCAAGGTCGAGGCGTACTCGGGAGACGGCCGCCCCGTGATCGGCGAGCTCGGCGAGCTGGTGATCACCGCGCCGATGCCGAGCATGCCGGTCGGCTTCTGGAACGACCCGGACGGCCGACGCTACCGGGAGGCGTACTTCGACGTCTTCCCCGGGGTGTGGCGGCACGGTGACTGGATCACCATCAACGAGCGCGGCGGGTGCGTCATCACCGGACGCTCCGACGCCACCCTCAACCGGGGCGGGGTGCGCCTCGGCACCGCCGAGTTCTACTCGGTGGTCGAAGGGCTCGACGAGGTACTCGACTCGGTCGTCATCCACCTGGAAGACCCCGAGGGCGGGGCTGGGGAGCTGCTGCTGTTCGTGGTGCTCGCCGACGGCCTCGAGCTCGACGACGAGCTGCGGAAGAAGATCGCCCGGGAGCTGCGTGACTCGCTGTCGCCACGCCATGTGCCGGACGAGATCTACCAGGTGCGGGCGGTGCCGCGCACCCTGTCGGGAAAGAAGCTGGAGGTGCCGGTGAAGCGGATCCTGACCGGCACGCCGATCCAGTCCGCGGCGGCGGCCGGCGCGCTGACCAACCCGGAATCACTGGCGGCGTTCGCCCGGCTGGCCGAGGAGCGCGTCGCACGGTGACCTACGGCGGCTGAGGGCTGTCGCGCCGGGGCCGGCCCGCACCGGCCGGCCCCGGCGCGGACTCAGACCAGGACGACGTCGACCTTCTCCGTCGCCACCCGATCCTCCAGCCGGGTCGGGTCGAGATTGGCGCACAGCACGATGCTGGCCCCCACGCTCAACGGTCCGAGCAGCCAGTCGACCGGGTCGGTGTGGCGGGCGGCGGCTATCAGCACGCGGTCGCCGATCCCGATCCCGAGCTCCGCGGCCCGCCGGGCCGCCCGCCGGCCAAGCTGCGCGTCCTGCGGCCCGGCCCCCGGGTACGGGGCGAAGTGGTCGCCGTGGGCGCGTACCTCGGCCACGTAGTCGGCGAAGCCGGCCGGCACTTCCCGCAACGGAGCCGCGAGCGGGGCGAGGCCGAGCACATACCGCTCGCCGGCCGGCCAGGCGGACGCTTCGTCGATCCGGTCGGCGGCGACGAACAGGACGTCCACCGGTTGCGGCGCATCGACCGTCACCGCGAGCTGCGCCGACCAGCAGCCCAGCAGGACCGCGGCGGTCTGCCAGTGAGGAGGCAACAGCACCGCCGCGGTGTCACCGGGGGCTGTCCCGGCCGCGTCGATCAGCAGGTTCGCGGTCTTGGCCACCCAGTTGTCCAGCGTCGCCCCGGACAGTTCGGTCCGTTCCCCGGTCGCGTCGTCGTAGAACGTCAGCAGCGGCCTGGTCGGATCCCGGGCGATCGCGGCCGTGAAGCACTGCGCGATGTTGTCGGTCATCACCGGCGACGATACCGCCGGCCGGCGCGCGTCGAATCGGGGCGGCGAGGTGCGATCTGCGCGCCGCCGCGCAACCGGCGTAGGCTAGGCGCGCGAGTGTTTCATCCCACAACTTCGCCATCTGAGGAGTTGTCGTGACCGCCGGTCGCCCGCCCCGTGTCCTCTTCGACGCCACCAGCGTGCCCGCCGATCGAGGTGGCGTCGGCCGATATGTCGACGGCCTGCTCGGGGCCTTGAGCAGCGTCGCCGGTAGCGAACTGCAGCTTGTCGTCGTGGCGCTGCGGACAGACGTGGAACGCTACTCACGGCTGCTTCCCACCGCGGAGGTGATCTCCGCCCCGGCCGCGGTGGCGCACCGTCCGGCCCGGCTGGCCTGGGAGCAGACCGGGCTGCCGTTGCTTGCCCAGCAGCAGTCCGCGGACGTCCTGCACTCGCCGTTCTACACCTGCCCGTTGCGGGCCGCCTGTCCGGTGACGGTCACGGTGCACGACGCGACCTTCTTCACGGAGCCGGAGCACTACGACAAGACCCGGGGTGCCTTCTTCCGCAGCGCGATCAGGACGGCTCTGCGTCGGGCCGAACGGGTGATCGTGCCCAGCAAGGCCACCCGGGACGAACTGATCCGGCTCCTCGACGCCGACCCGACCCGTATCGATGTGGCCTACCACGGGGTGGACCCGGCGGCCTTCCACCTGCCCGGTGAGGAGGAGAAGGCCCGGGTGCGCGCCCGCCTCGGGCTCGGCGACAGCGGATATGTGGCGTTCCTCGGGGCGAAGGAGCCCCGCAAGAACGTGCCCAACCTGATCCGCGGCTGGGTTGAGGCGGTCCGTGACCGCGAGCAGCCACCGGTCCTGGCGATCGCCGGTGGGCAGGGCCACGATGACGAGATCGACCGGGCGGCGGCGGAGGTGCCGGCGCATCTGCGGCTGCTGCGGCCCGGCTACCTGCGCTACGCCGATCTGCCCGGGTTCCTCGGCGGTGCCCTGGTCGCCGCCTACCCGTCGTACGGCGAGGGTTTCGGCCTGCCCGTGCTGGAGGCGATGGCCTGCGGTGCGGCGGTGCTCACCACCCCGCGGCTGTCCCTGCCGGAAGTGGGTGGCGAGGCGGTCGCCTACACCACGGAGGAACCGGCCCGGATCGCCGCTGACCTGGCCGCCCTGCTAGACGACGAGCCCCGCCGGCGGGCGCTGGCCGTCGCGGCGGTGGAACGGGCGAAGGAGTTCACCTGGGAGTCGAGTGCGGAGGCCCACCTGGCGGCGTGGATCCGCGCCTGTTCCTGAACGGTCTCGCGGGTAGGTGCCGGGGTCGCCGGTACGGTGGGCCGAGGTCCGGCATGATGGCCTGATGTTCTTCGCCGTCATTCCGGCCGGCGGCAGCGGCACCCGGCTGTGGCCGCTGTCCCGTGCCGGCCATCCGAAGTTCCTGCACCCGCTCACCGGTACGGCCGCGTCGCTGCTGCAGGCGACCGTTGCCCGACTCGCGCCGCTGGCTCCGCTGGAACGGACCCTGGTGGTCACGGGCGTGGCCCATGCGGCGGCGGTGGCTCGCCAGCTGACCGGTCTGCCGGAGGAGAACATCGTGGTCGAGCCGTCGCCGCGGGATTCCTGCGCTGCGATCGGGTTGGCCGCGGCGCTGATCGCCCGCCGGAGGCCGGACGCGGTCATGGGGTCGTTCGCCGCCGACCATCTGATCATCGACCAGTTGCGGTGGGAACAGGCGGTGCGGGCGGCGATCACCGGGGCGGAGCAGGGGCTGCTGATGACCGTCGGCATCACCCCTACCCGCCCGGAGACGGGCTACGGCTACCTGCAGTTGGGTGCGCAGCTCGGGTCCGGCCCCCTGCGGCGGGTGGCGGAGTTCAAGGAGAAGCCCACCCTCGAGGTGGCGCAGGAATACCTGCACTCCGGCCGTCATCTGTGGAACGCGAGCATGTTCGTCTGGCGGGTGGATGTCTTCCTCGCCGAGCTCGCCCGCCAGCAGCCGGCGATGCACGCCGGACTGGTTCGGATCGCGCAGGCGTGGGACACGTCGGAGCGGGCCGAGGTGCTCGGCGAGGTGTGGCCGACGCTGACCAAGATCTCGGTGGACTACGCGGTGATGGAGGGGGCGGCCGCCGCCGGGCGGGTGGCGACGGTGCCCGGCGACTTCGGGTGGAACGATGTCGGTGACTTTCACACCCTCGGCGAGGTGCTGCCGACCGATGCGGCGGGCAACACGGTGCTGGGCGCCGGGGAGACCAAGCCCGGAGTGCTGCTGCGGGACAGTCACGGACTGGTCGTGGTCCCGCAGGCCGGCCGCCTGATCGCGGCCCTGGGCGTGCGGGACCTGATCGTCGTGGACACCCCCGACGTGCTGCTGGTCTGCCCACGGGAGCGGGCGCAGGACGTCAAGCAGCTGGTCGAGGAGTTGAAGGGTCGCGGCGAGTCGGCCTACGTCTGACCGCGCACCGGCCCGGTGCCTTGGCTTGCCTGGTGACCGGCCGGTTCGCCGGTCACCAGGCGAGCACGGCGAGCAGGTCGCTGCCGGGTGGCGGGGCCAGCAGGGCCGTGGCCACACCCTCGGCGGCCAGCGCCGCCCGTAGCCGGTGCAGATCGGCGCCGAACCGGATGAGCCTCGCCGCCTCGTGCGGACCGGTGATCGTGGCGGTGATCATGCCGTTCGCCGCCGGCGGCCGGCCCGGCATCGCCGCCGCGATCGACCGCGCCTCCTCGTCGGACACCACCTCGAAGATCGTGCCGGGTGCCGCGACCGCGGCGACCGTGGTGACGGCGCGGGCGACCGCGTCCCGGTCCACCGCCTCCGGGTGTGCGGCGACCTCGTCCCGCAGGGTCGCCGCCGCGCGCAGCCCGGCTGCCCGCGCCTCGGCGGTGCCGAGCGAGAACAGGTCGAGCGCGGCGTCTCGGACCAGCGCTGCGGCTCCTTCTCCGTCTGCCGCCTCCACGCTAGTCAGGTAGCCCCGGATCACCGCCACCGGCACCCGGTCGCATTTGCCTTTGACCAGCTCACCGGCGCCGGCCAGTTCGTCGATCACCGCCATCTGGGTGAGGTGCAGTTCGTTGCCGTACGGGTCGAGTTCGCCGCGGTGGTCGCGGATGGCCGGGATTCCGGCCGCGCCCAGGGCGACATCGGTCAGCCCGTTGCGCCACGGGCGGCCGGTGGTGTCGGAGATGATCACGGCGACGTTCCGGCCGTACCGCTCGCGCAGGCCCGCACGCAACGCCCGGGCGGACGCGTCCGGATCCTTGGGAAGCAGGACCAGTGTCGAGGGGTCCACGTTCGACGCGTCGATGCCGGCCGACGCCATGACGAACCCGTGGTGGGTCTGCACGATGCGGGTCGCTCCCCGGCGAGCCACGACGCGGGCGGTCTCGGCCGCGAGGATCTCCTCCCGGGCCGCTTCCCGCTCCGGTCCCGCCGGGGGTACGTCCACCAGCCGACCCTCCGCCTTGGAGACGATCTTGCTGGTCACGACCAGCACGTCCCCGTCCCGCAGCCAGGGCGCGGCCTGCGCGATGATCTCCACGAGGTCGTCGCCGGGGGACACGTCGCCGATGCCGTGCACCGGCAGGATCTCGATCCTCACCGCAGCTCCAGGGCGGCTCGCACCATCGCCACGGTGGCCGCTTCGTCGGTCATCCACAGCGGTACGGAGCGGACGGTCAGCCCCGGCACCCGGGCGGCGGCGTCGCTCGGATCGACCAGCCACCCGTCGAGGATGCCGCCTTCGGCGCGCGCACCGTAGAGACCGCCGACGCCCGCCGCACTGCACTCCACGCCGATTGCGGCCAGGCATTTGTCGGCCATTCCCCGAACCGGGCCGCCGCCGATGATCGGCGACACTCCGATCACCGGTGCCCGCCCGCCGATCAGCGCCTCTCGAATCCCGGGCACGGCGAGGATCGGGGCGATGCTCACCACCGGGTTGCTCGGGGCCAGCAGCACCACGTCTGCGGCGGCCAGGGCGTCGAGCACCCCGGGCGCCGGCTCGGCCGACTCGGCTCCGACGAACACGAACCTGCGGGCCGCCAGCCCGGCCCGGTGGCGTACCCACCATTCCTGGAAGTGCATGGCCTGCTGCCCGCCGTCCACGTCCACCACCACATGGGTCTGCAGTGGATCGTCCGTCGCCGGGATCAGCCGGACGCCGGGCCGCCATCGGGCGCAGAGCGCCTCGGTCACCGCGGACAGCGGGTAGCCGGCGGCCAGCATCGTGGTACGCACCAGGTGCGTGGCGATGTCCCGGTCACCCAGTCCGAACCAGGTCGGCTCCGCGCCGTACGCGGCCAACTCCTCCTTGACCGTCCACGTCTCATCCGCCCGGCCCCAGCCGCGGTCCGGGTCGGCGCCGCCGCCGAGCGTGTACATCACGCTGTCCAGGTCGGGGCAGACCCGCAGGCCGTGCAGCACGATGTCATCGCCCACGTTGACCACGGCGGTCACCTCGGCGCCGGCTTCCGTCGCGTACGCCCGCACGCCGGTCAGGAAGCGTGCCCCGCCGATCCCGCCGGCCAGTACCACGATCCGCATGCTGGTCATCCTCGCCTACCCAGATCGCCGGCGACGCACGGGTGGGGCCCGCTTGCGCCTCGGCGGGCGGTGGCGTCGGTCGACCGACGCATCCCTGGCCGTACCCTGTCCGGGTGTCGTCTCGCACTCAACCCGGTCCGGAGATCGCGCCCACCGAAGCGAGCCTGCGGCGCGCGCTGCGGCGCGCCGCCGACGGGCGACCGCTGGACGTCGCCGAGGCGGCGGTGCTGCTCGGGGCGCGCGGCGAGTTCCTCGACGAACTGCTGGCGATCGCCGGGGCGGTCCGCGACGCCGGGCTACACGACGCCGGCCGGCCCGGGGTCGTCACCTTCTCCAAGAAGGTCTTCATCCCGCTGACCCGGCTGTGCCGGGACCGGTGCCACTACTGCACCTTCGCCACCGTGCCGCACCGGCTGCCCGCGCCCTATCTGGACCGGGACGAGGTTGTGGCGATCGCGCGCGCCGGTGCGGAACTGGGGTGCAAGGAAGCGCTGTTCACTCTCGGCGACCGGCCGGAGGAGCGCTGGCCGGTGGCGCGACGCTGGCTGGACGAGCGCGGCTTCGACTCCACCCTGGACTATCTGCGGGCCTGCGCGATCACGGTGCTCGAGGAGACGGGGCTGCTGCCGCACCTGAATCCCGGAGTGCTCTCCTGGACGGAGCTGCAGCGACTCAAACCGGTCGCTCCCAGCATGGGCATGATGCTGGAGACCACCGCGACCCGGCTGTGGTCCGATCCCGGCGGCCCGCATTACGGCTCACCGGACAAGGAACCGGCGGTACGGCTGCGGGTCCTGGACGATGCCGGCCGGGTGGGTGTCCCGTTCACCACCGGCATCCTCGTCGGCATCGGGGAGACCCGCACGGAACGGGCCGAGTCGCTGTTCGCGATCCGCCGGACGCACCGGGAGTACGGCCACATTCAGGAGGTCATCGTCCAGAACTTCCGCGCCAAACCGGACACGGCGATGCGCGCGCTGCCCGACGCGGACCTGCACGAGCTCGCCGCGACGGTGGCGACGGCGCGGCTGGTCCTCGGACCGCGCGTGCGCCTGCAGGCACCGCCGAACCTGATCGACGACGAGTACGACCTGCTGCTGCGGGCCGGGATCGACGACTGGGGCGGCATCTCACCTTTGACGCCCGACCACGTCAACCCGGAGCGGCCGTGGCCGCAGCTGGATGAGCTGGCGCGTCGGTGCGCCGCCGCCGGCTTCGAGTTGCGCGAGCGGTTGACGATCTATCCCGAGTACGTCCGGCGGGGTGAGTCGTGGCTGGATCCGCGGCTGTCCGCGCATGTGGCGGCGCTCGCCGATCCGGCGACCGGCCTGGCGGTCGAGGACTCCCGGCCGGTGGGGCGGCCGTGGCAGGAGCCGGAGGACGGGTTCGTGCCGGGCGGGCGGACCGACCTGCATCGGACGATCGACACGGTCGGCCGCACCGGGGATCGCCGAGGCGACTTCGACACCGTTTACGGAGACTGGTCCGAGGTCGCGGCCACGGCCGGCGCGCTGGCCCGACCCGGCCGGGCGGGCACGGGGTGGGACCGCGACCTGATCGCCGGGCTGCGGTTGGCCGCCGCCGACCCGGCCGCGCTGCTGGAGCCGCGCAACGAGGCGGCGGCCTTGGCGTTGTTCGCCGCCGACGGGGCGGCGCTGGACGAGCTGTGCCGGATCGCCGACCAGGTGCGCCGGGACGCGGTCGGCGACGAGGTGACCTACGTGGTCAACCGCAACATCAATTTCACCAATGTCTGTTATGTCGGCTGCCGGTTCTGCGCGTTCGCGCAACGCGAGCGGGACGCGGACGCGTTCCGTCTGTCGGCCGCGCAGGTCGCCGATCGGGCGGAGGAGGCGTGGCGGGCGGGGGCCACCGAGGTCTGCATGCAGGGAGGCATCGACCCGAGGTTGCCGGTGACCGGGTATGTCGATCTGGTGCGGGCGGTGAAGGATCGCGTGCCGCGGATGCACGTCCACGCCTTCTCTCCGATGGAGATCGTCACGGCGGCGGCGAAGGCGGGCGTCCCCGTACGCGACTGGTTGATCATGCTTCGGGAGGCGGGGCTGGACACGATCCCGGGCACCGCCGCGGAGATCCTCGACGACGACGTGCGCTGGGTGCTGACCAAGGGGAAGCTTCCGGCGGCGACCTGGATCGAGGTGGTGACCACCGCTCACGAGCTGGGTATCCGGTCCAGCGCGACCATGATGTACGGGCACGTCGACCAGCCGCGGCAATGGCTCGGCCACTTCCGGGTGATCGCCGGGATCCAGGACCGCACCGGCGGCTTCACCGAGTTCGTGCCGTTGCCGTTCGTGCACACGAACGCGCCGATCTACCTGGCCGGGATCGCCCGGCCGGGGCCGACCTGGCGGGAGAACCGGGCGGTGCACGCGCTGGCCCGGCTGCTGTTGCACGGACGTATCCCGAACATCCAGTGCTCGTGGGTGAAGTTGGGGGATGACGGCACGGTCGCGATGCTGCGCGGCGGCTGCAACGACCTGGGCGGCACGCTGATGGAGGAGACCATTTCGCGGATGGCGGGGGCGGAGAACGGTTCGGCCCGGACCGTCGATCAGCTGCGTGCCATCGCCGCGGCGGCCGGCCGTCCCGCCCGGGAGCGTTCCACGCTGTACGCGCGGGTCGGCTGACCCCGGCGGCTTCGGCGGATAACGTTCCGGCCACGACTTGCGCGCTGGCCGTTACTCATCGCGGGTTTCGATCGGTAGGGCCTGGTGCAGGACCGGAACGTTCCGCGTCGCGCCGGGTGTGCCGGAAACAGCCCTGTCTATCAAGGTTTGGCTTGACTACGCACGCACCGCACGCGTGTAATTTCAGCGGGGTTGTTCGACGGAACGCCATAAACAGGGCGTTACGCGGGCAAAAGACACGCCTTCCGCGTGGGGGGTTGCGTCGGCGGGAGTCGACGCGCGATAAGGAGGCACTGATGGACGGCCGACTCATCGTCGCCGACCTGATCGGGAATGCTCCGGAGTGGCACGAGCGGGCGTTGTGCGCGCAGACCGATCCGGAGGCGTTCTTTCCGGAGAAGGGTGGTTCGACGCGGGAAGCCAAGCGCATCTGCTCCCGGTGCGAGGTGAAGGCCGAGTGCTTGGAGTTCGCGCTCGCGCAGGATGAGCGCTTCGGCATCTGGGGTGGGTTGTCGGAGCGCGAGCGGCGCAAGCTCAAGCGTCGGGCGGTGGCCTGATCCGGTCGGCTTCAGGACAGGTCCTCCGGATCGATGCCCAGCAGGTTCGCGACCTGTTCGACGATCACATCGCGTACCAGGTCGGCCAGGTCGTCCCGGTCCGCGGCCCGGAATTCCAGCGGCCGGCGGTAGAGCACGATGCGCGGCGGGAGCTGGTGATGACCCGGCCGGCCCGGGAGCAGCCGGGCCAGCGGCACCTCACCGTCCTCCAGCACGTCGGAGTCGTACACGTTGAGGTCCGGTGGGACGTCCTCCACTGCGAACTCCACGCCGGCCAGCTCCCGGGCGAAGCGCCGTTCGAGATTCTCCACCGTGTCGAGCACCAGTTCGTCGAAGATCTCGGCCTTGGTCCGCGACAGCGGGAGGGTCGCCGGGACCAGCCGGCCGCGCAGTCCACGCCCGCGTCGGTCCCTGCGGTGCCGTCGGCCGCGACCGGGGCGCCGATGTGTCGGACTCGTCATGACCGCCTTCGCTCGGATCCGTAACTGACCAGGCCAGGGTAGCGCCGGCGGTGTGCGGCACCGGTCGTGACTCGGCCGCCGCGCCAGATGTGATCTCATCGACCGGCGTGTCGCGACGCCAAGGCGAGCGCGGAGGGGAAATTAGCGGTACCGTGCCGCCGTGAGGTCCCCCCGGCGTTGCTCCCGCAACGGCTGTCCACGGCCGGCCGTCGCGACGCTGACCTATGTCTATACCGAGTCGACCGCGGTTGTAGGCCCGTTGGCGGCCTTTCCCGAACCCCACACGTACGACCTCTGCGAGCCCCACGCCCGGAACCTGACCGCGCCCCGCGGTTGGGAGGTGGTTCGGCATGAGGGCGAGTTCAAGCCGCCGCCGCCGTCCGCCGACGACCTGGTCGCGCTCGCCGAGGCGGTCCGTGAGGCCGCTCGCCCGACCCCCTCCGGCGAGGAGATCGAGCAGCCCGCCGGGCAGCAGACGGGCCGCCGCGGACATCTGCGGGTCATCCCGCCGAACAACTGATCCTGCCGGTGGCCCACCGCGTCACCGGCTCGGTCCCGGCGGAGTTCAGTGGCCGGTCAACCGTCCGAGCAGGCTCGCCCGCCGGGCCGGACGACCGCTGCGCGCCTCCGCCGCGTCCGCCGATTCCAACACCGCCAGAGCGGCGTTGATCCCCAGCCAGCGCAACGGCTCCGGCTCCCAACGCGGCGACCGGTGGCCGACCCAGGGCAGTCGGGTCAGCTCGCTGTCCACCCCTCGGATCAGGTCGGCCAGCGTGCGCCCGGCCAGGTTGCTGGTGGCCACGCCGTCCCCGACGTAACCACCCGCCCAGGCCAGCCCGCTCCGAAGATCCAGGCCCACCGAGGGCGACCAGTCCCGGGGAACGCCCAGTGGACCGCCCCAGCTGTGCGCGATGCGCAGCCGTGGCCCGAGCGCGGGGAACAGGTCGATCAGGGCCTGCTGCAGCGCGGCGAAGACGGCCGGCACCCGATCGTAGCCGGGGCGAACCCGGGACCGGAAGTGATAGGGAGCGCCCCGCCCCCCGAACGCCAGCCGGCCGTCGGCGGTCCGCTGCCCGTAGACGATCAGATGCCGGTAGTCGCCGAAGGTCTCCCGGTCGCGCAGCCCGATCTCCTGCCAGAACGTCTCCGGCAGCGGCTCGGTGGCGATCATCAGCGAGTAGATCGGGGCGAGGGTCCGCCGATGGCCGGGCAGGGTCGGGGTGTAGCCCTCGGTGGCGCGGACCACGATGGGCGCACGTACCGTCCCGGCCGCGGTCGATACCGCGCCGCGTCGAAGCGCCCGTACCGGGGTGCGTTCGAAGATCCGCACGCCGCGGCGCTCGACGGCCCGTGCCAGCCCGCGAACCAGTCGGGCCGGGTGGATCGCGGCGCAGTGCGGGGTGTACGTCGCGCCGAGTACCCGGTCGGCGGCGAGCCGGGAGCTCGCCTCGGCCGCGTCCAGCCACGCCAGGTCATCCGCGCCGAACCCGAACTCCCGCGCCTCGGCGATCTCGGCGCGCGCCCGGGCCAACTGTGCCCCGGTGCGGGCCAGCATGAGGGTGCCACCCTGATGCCAATGGCATGCGATGTCCTCGGCGGCGACGACCCGACCCACCTCGGCGACCGTCGCCTGCAGCTCGCGAGTCATCGCCACCGCCGCGGCCCGCCCGTGCCGGCGGGCCAGCGCCGACAGCGACACCGGGAAGAGCGCCGAGCACCAACCGCCGTTGCGTCCCGAAGCGCCGTACCCGACGAACTCCTTCTCCAGCACCGCGATCCGCAGCGACGGGTCGGCGACGGCGAGGTAGTAGGCGGTCCACAGCCCTGTGTAGCCGCCACCGACGATCGCCACGTCGAAGTCGCGGTCGCCGGGCAGCGCCGGGCGCGGCGACAGGTCGTCGTCGACGGTGGCCAGCCACAGGGACGGAACCTCGGTCACAGGCGTCGCCACGCCTCGGTGAGCACCGCGCGCAGGATCTGCTCCATCTCGTCGAAGTGTTCGGCGGTCGCGACCAACGGGGGAGCCAACTGCACCACCGGGTCGCCGCGGTCGTCGGCGCGACAGTAGAGTCCGGCTTCGAACAGTGCCGAGGACAGGAAGCCGCGCAGCAGGCGCTCCGACTCGGCTTCGTCGAACGTCTCCCGGGTGGTCTTGTCCTTGACCAGCTCGATGCCGTAGAAGTACCCGTCGCCGCGTACGTCGCCGACGATCGGCAGGTCGAGCAGTTTCTCCAGGGTGGACCGGAAGACGTCCTCGTTCGCCCGCACGTGCCCGGGCAGGTCCTCACGCTCGAAGACGTCCAGGTTGGCCAGTGCGACGGCGCAGGAGACCGGGTGCCCGCCGAACGTGATGCCGTGCGCGAAGGTGTTCGTGTCCTGCGCGAAGGGCTCGAACAGCCGGTCACTGGCAATCATCGCGCCGAGCGGTGCGTAACCGGAGGTGAGTCCCTTGGCGGTGGTGATGATGTCCGGTCGGTAGCCGTAGCGCTGCGCACCGAAATACTCGCCCAACCGGCCCCAGGAGCAGATCACCTCGTCGGAGACGAGCAGTACGTCGTACGTGTCGCAGATCTCGCGGACCCGCTGGAAGTAGCCGGGGGGCGGCGGGAAGCAGCCGCCGGAGTTCTGCACCGGTTCCAGGAATACCGCGGCGACCGTGTCCGGCCCTTCGCGTTCGATCGCCCGGGCGATCTCATCGGCCGCCCACCGGCCGAACGCCTCCGGGTCGTCGCCGTGCTCCGGTGCCCGGTAGAAGTTCGTGTTCGGCACCTTCACCCCACCGGGCACGAGCGGTTCGAAGTCGCTCTTGATGGCCGGCAGGCCGGTGATCGACAGCGCCCCCATGGACGTGCCGTGGTACGCGATGTACCTGCTGACCACCTTGTACTTGTTCGGCTTGCCGACCCGTTTGAAGTAGGCCCGGGCCAGTTTCCACGCCGACTCGACGGCCTCCGAACCCCCGGTGGTGAAGAACACCCGGTTCAGGTCGTCGGGGGTGAGCGCGGCGATCCGGTCGGCGAGCTCGATCGCCCGCGGGTGCGCGTACGACCAGATCGGGAAGTAGGCCAGCTCGCCGGCCTGTTTCGCGGCGGCCTCGGCGAGCTCGGTGCGGCCGTGACCGGCGTTCACCACGAACAGACCCGCCAGCCCGTCGAGGTAGCGGCGGCCGTGACGGTCCCAGACGTACACGCCCTCCCCTCGCACGATCGTCGGTACCTCGCTGTCGCGGTAGCTCGACATGCGGGTGAAGTGCATCCAGAGATGCTCGGCTGATTCGGCCATGGTCGGGTGCCTCGCTTATGTCCGCTGATGGTGCGCCGGGATCCGCCCCGGTCGCCGCCGGGCCTTGGCGAAACGGTCGTACGCTAAGCCAAGTGCCTACGGTTATCGCACAGGATCCGGCATATAGCAAGTGCATGCCGTTGTGAATCGCTGTGATCGCAACGGATTCCGCAATGATCCGGCCTTCAGGCTGTGCCCCAGGTATAGGTCTGCTTGCGCAGCTTGAGGTACACGAACGCCTCCGTCGAGACGACGCCCTCGACCGAGCGCAACCGTTGCAGGATCGCCAGGAGGTGGTCGTCGTTACGGCAGACCACCTCGGTCAGCAGATCGAACGAGCCCGCGGTGATCACCACGTAGTCGACCTCGTCGAGTTCGGCGAGCCGGTCGGCGATCCGTTCCAGGTCGCCGGCGGCGCGGATGCCGATCATGGCCTGTCGGGGGAAGCCGAGCTGCAGCGGGTCGGTGACCGCCACGATCTGCATCACCCCGGCGTCGATCAGCCGCTGCACCCGTTGGCGCACCGCGGCCTCCGACAGGCCGACGGCGCGTCCGATCGTCGCGTACGACCGTCGCCCGTCCTCCTGCAGCTGTTCGATGATCTGTTTGGCCACGTCGTCGAGCAGGGCGTGATTCGCCCCTTCCCGCGTTGTCACCCGCCGTCCGGCCGATCCGACGGCCAGGCTCCCGTTGCCGCGGTCGTCGCGTTGGCGTGCCACCATCCCTGCTCCCATGTCGTCGAATCCTTACCTCGATCCCGTTTCGCCGAACGTGCCCCGCCATCGCTGCGAACCATCGCGCCAGGGCACGCTTTTCGTAGCAGATCTCGAGATCGGCCACCGAATCCCTTGTGATGTGGCGCTCATCATGTCACGATCGGTCGTCGTACTGGAATCGGACCACGCACTCCCGTCCGGTTGGGTAAGCCCGCTCCCGCCGGCGTGACATCCCCTAGGAGCCGTACATGCACAACCGCCCCCGTCTGCGGCCGTCTCCCGAGGTCTCCGCGCTGCTGCCCGTGTCCCGGCTGTCACGCCGCACGCTGATGCGCGGGGCGGTCGCCTCGGGCGCGCTGTTGGCCGCCGGTGGCGCGCTCGCCGCCTGCGGCACGCAAGGCGCCCAGCAGACCGCGGACAGTTGCGTGAGCGAGGACCTGTCAGAGACCGAAAAGAAGATCAACTTCTCCAACTGGCCGCAGTATATCGACGTCGACGAGAACGACGAGTCGAAGCGCCCCACCCTGGAGGCCTTCCAGGCCGACACCGGCATCCAGGTGACGTACAACGAGGACGTCAACGACAACAACGAGTTCTTCGGCAAGGTGCAGCGCCAGCTCGGCGCCTGCCAGCCGATCGACCGCGACATCATGGTGCTCACCGACTGGATGGCGGCCCGCATGATCCGCCTCGGCTGGGTGCAGAAACTCGACAAGAGCCGGCTGCCCAACGTGGAGAAGAACCTGCTGCCGTCGCTGCGCGCACGCCCCTTCGACCGCGACAACGAGTACGCCGTGCCGTGGCAGTCGGGCTTCGCCGGCCTCGCCTACAACGGGCGGGTGACCGGCGAGCTCCGGACGGTCGACGAACTGCTCACCCGCCCCGACCTGAAGGGGAAGGTGACCGTGCTGTCCGAGATGCGCGACACGATGGGGCTGCTCCTGCTGTCCAACGGACACGACCCCGCGAACTTCACCGAGGCCCAGTTCGACGACGCGTTGGCCAAGCTGCGACGGGCCGTCGACTCCGGTCAGATCCGGCGGTTCACCGGCAACGACTACGCGCCGGACCTCGCCAAGGGCGACGTCGCCGCCTGCATCGCCTGGTCCGGTGACGTCATCCAGCTCGGCTTCGAGGACGAACAGATCAAGTTCGTCGCGCCCGACTCCGGCGTGATGCTCTGGTCGGACAACATGCTCGTGCCGAACAAGGCGACCCACAAGGCCAACGCCGAGCTGCTGATGAACCACTACTACGACCCCGCGGTGGCCGCCGAACTGGCCGCCTGGGTCAACTACATCTGCCCCGTCCAGGGGGCGCAGGCCGAAATGGAGAAGATCGACCCCGACCTGGCGGAGAACCCGCTGATCTTCCCGGACGCCGACATGCAGGCCCGCTCCAAGGTCTTCATGGCGCTGACCGAGGAACAGGAACGCGCGTACGAGACGAAGTTCCAGCAGGTGGTCGGGGCTTAGGCGAGGCGATGGCGAGCAACGGGACGACCGGCGACCTGCGCCTGGTCAACGTGACGAAACGGTTCGGGATCTTCACCGCGGTCGACGACCTCAGCCTGACCGTTCCGCAAGGATCGTTCTTCGCTCTGCTCGGCGCCTCGGGCTGCGGCAAGACGACCACGTTGCGGATGATCGCCGGGCTCGAGGCGCCGACCGACGGGCGCATCCTGCTCGGCGAGCAGGACCTCACCCGGCTGCGTCCGTACCGCCGGCCGGTGAACACGGTCTTCCAGAGCTACGCGCTCTTCCCCCACCTCGACGTCTTCGACAACGTCGCGTTCGGGCTGCGTCGGCGCGGGCAGAAGCACGTCGCGGACCAGGTCCGGCAGATGCTGGCCATGGTGCAACTCGACGGATTCGAACGGCGCCGACCGGCACAGCTGTCCGGCGGACAGCAGCAGCGTGTCGCCCTGGCCCGGGCATTGATCAACCACCCGCAGGTGCTGCTGCTCGACGAGCCGCTCGGTGCGCTCGACCTCAAGCTGCGCCGGCAGATGCAGATCGAGCTGAAGCGGATCCAGACCGAGGTCGGCATCACCTTCGTCCACGTCACCCACGACCAGGAGGAGGCCATGACCATGGCCGACACGGTCGCGGTGATGAACGCCGGACGCATCGAGCAGCTCGGCGCGCCCGCCGACCTCTACGAGTTCCCCGCCACCGCCTTCGTGGCCAACTTCCTCGGCCAGTCCAACCTGCTGGCCGGGGAGGTGACCGGCCGGTCCGGCGACGACCTGCTCGTCGACGCGTACGGCAACCGGTTCGCCCTGCCCGTCGAACGAGCCCGGATCACCCACGGGCCGGTGCACCTCGGGATCCGCCCGGAGAAGGCACACCTGGCCGCCGATCCGGACCGGGTGCCCGCCGGCCACCAGTGGGTGGCCGGCGTGGTCAGCCACTCGTCGTACCTGGGCGTCAGCACCCAGTACCTGGTCCGCACCGCGTGGGACACCGAGTTCTCCGTGTTCGTGCCGAACAGCGAGGCCGGGGCGCGGGTGCCCGTGGGCACCGAGGTCGCCGTCCACTGGCTGCCGGCGCACGCGTTCCTGCTCGCCCGCCAGGTGGGGCCGGCGGCCGCCGCGAACCGCGAACCGGCCGAGGTGGCGGGGGCCGCCTCATGAGCGTGCTCGCCCACATGGGCGGGGCGGTCGGCGGCGGTGGACCGACCACCCCGACGGCCGCCTCGACCCCCGCCGGTCGGCGGCGACGCCTGCTGCCGTACCTGCTGCTGCTGCCGGGCGGACTCTGGCTGATCCTCTTCTTCGTACTGCCGGCCGGGCAGCTCGTCGCCACCAGTCTCTACGACCCGAACGGCTCGATCGCCACCGGCTACGCGATGACCTGGTCGTTCGGCAACTACCCGGCGGCCATCGCGGCGTACGCCACCCACTTCGGCCGATCCTTCCTGTTCGCCGGCCTGGCCCTGGTGCTCGCGCTGCTGCTCGGCTACCCGCTGGCGTACGCCATCGCGCAGAAAGCAGGCCGGTGGAAGAACCTGCTGCTGATCTGCGTCGTCGCCCCCATGTTCACCAGCTTCCTGGTCCGCACCCTGGCCTGGAAGACGATCCTGTCCGACCAGGGCTGGATCGTCGGAGTGCTGCGCGACCTGCACCTACTCGACCCCGACGGGCGCCTGCTGGCCACCCCGCTCGCGGTGGTCCTCGGGCTGACCTACAACTTCCTACCGTTTTTGGTGCTGCCGCTCTACGCCAACCTGGAGCGGCTCGATCCCCGGCTGCTGGAAGCCGCCGGCGACCTGTACGCCAGCCCCGCCCACGCGTTCCTCCGGGTGACCCTGCCGCTGTCGCTGCCCGGGCTGGTCGCGGGCACCCTCATGTTCTTCATCCCCGCCGCCGGCGACTACATCAACGCCCGACTGCTCGGCACGCCGAGCGAGTACATGATCGGTAACGTGATCGACTCGGCGTTCCTCGTCCGGCTCGACTACCCGCAAGGGGCCGCGCTGTCCGTCCTGCTGATGGCCGCGGTACTCGTGATCGTCTTCACCTATCTGCGTCGGGTCGGCACCGAGGAGGTGCTCTGACATGGGACGTCGACTGTGGCGGTGGATCGCCGATCACTGGGTGATGGCCGTCGCGCTGCTGGTGCTCGGGTACCTGTTCCTCCCCATCGCGGTGGTCGCCGCGCTCTCCTTCAACCGGCCGTCGAGCAAGCTGTCGTACGACTTCAACGAGTTCACCCTGGACAACTGGCGCAACCCCTGCGCCACGGAGAACATGTGCGAAGCCATCGGCACCAGCCTTCAGATCAGCCTCCTGGCGACACTGGTCGCCACGCTGCTCGGCACGTTGATGGCGTTCGCCCTGGTACGCTACCGCTTCCGGGGACGCTCCGCGGTCAACCTGCTGATCTTCCTGCCGATGGCCACCCCCGAGTTGGTGATGGGCACGTCGTTGCTGGCACTGTTCGTCGCCGCGGGTGCGCCGCTCGGCTTCTGGACGGTCGTGATCGCCCACGTGATGTTCTGCGTCTCGTTCGTCGTGGTCACCGTCAAGGCCCGCCTCGCCGGCATGGACCGCCGGTTGGAGGAGGCGGCCATGGATCTCTACGCCAGCGAGTGGCAGACATTCCTTCGGATCACCCTGCCGCAGGTGCTGCCCGGCATCGTCGCGGCCGCCCTGCTCTCCTTCTCCCTCTCCTTCGACGACTTCATCATCACCAACTTCAACTCCGGCACCACCGTCACCTTCCCGATGTACGTCTGGGGCGCCGCACAGCGCGGCATCCCGCCCCAGGTGAACGTGATCGGCACCGCGATGTTCGCCATCGCGATGCTGTTCGTCGTGTTGAGCTCCCTGCGCGGGCGGCGCAATTGGGCGGCGGTATGACCCCGGTGGACATCGCCGCCGCGTTGGCCGACGCGGCACCGCGCCCGTACTGGCTGGACCGTCCGCAACGGCCGGACCCACTGCCGCCGCTGCTCGGCCCCGAGTCCGCCGACCTCGCCGTGATCGGCGGCGGCTACGCCGGACTGTGGACGGCCCTGCTGGCCAAGGAAGCGGACCCGGACCGGGACGTGGTGCTCGTCGAGGCGGCCACCTGCGGCTGGGCGGCCTCCGGTCGCAACGGCGGATTCTGCGCCGCGTCCCTGACCCACGGGCTGGCCAACGGCCTCGCCCGCTTCCCCGACGAGATCGACGTGCTGGAGCGGCTCGGCCGGCAGAATCTCGCGGAGATCGCCGCCACCGTCGAGCGCTACGGTATCGACTGCGACTTCGAACGGACCGGTGAGCTGTCCGTGGCGGTCGAGCCGTACCAGGTCGCCGAGTTGGCCGAGGCGGCGGCGCAGGCCCGCGAGTTCGGGCACGACGTGGTGCTGCTCGACCGCGACCGGGTACGCGCCGAGGTCGACTCGCCGACGTACCTGGCCGGCATGTGGGACCGTGACCGGGTGGCCATGCTCGACCCGGCTCGCCTGGTCTGGGGTCTGCGCCGGGTCTGCCTCGAGCAGGGTGTGCGCATCTACGAGCGCACCCGCGCCACCCGGCTGGATTCCAGTGGCGCGGCGCTTGAGGTGTCGACCGAGCACGGCGTGATCCTGGCCGAACGGGTGGCGCTGACCACCAACGCCTTCCCGCCGCTGCTGCGCCGACTACGTCAGTACGTGGTTCCGGTCTACGACTACGCGCTCATGACCGAACCGCTGTCGCCCGCCCGGCTGGCTGCCCTGGGTTGGCGCAACCGGCAGGGCCTGGCGGACGTCGGCAACCAGTTCCACTACTACCGGATCACCCGGGGGACCGAGACGGAGGGCCCGCGGATTCTGTTCGGCGGCTACGACGCGGTCTACCACTTCGGGAACCGGATGTCGCCCACACTGGAGCAACGCGAGCAGACCTTCGCCACCCTGGCCCGGCACTTCTTCACCACCTTCCCGCAGCTGGCCGGGGTGCGCTTCAGCCACGCCTGGGGTGGAGTGATCGACACCTGCAGCCGGTTCAGTTCCTTCTTCGGCACCGCCTACCAGGGCCGGCTGGCGTACGTGGCGGGGTTCACCGGGCTCGGCGTGGGCGCCACCCGATTCGGAGCGCGGGTGCTGCTCGACCTGCTCTCCGGTGCGGACACACCGCTGACCCGGCTGCGTTACGTACGGACCAAGCCCGTGCCGTTCCCGCCCGAGCCGCTGCGCTCGGTCGGCATCAACCTGACCCGCTGGTCGCTGGCCCGGGCAGACCGCAACGAAGGGCGGCGCAACCTGTGGCTGCGCACGCTCGACCGACTAGGTATGGGGTTCGATTCCTGATGCGCGTACTCGTCATCGGCGCCGGTGGCGTCGGCTCCGCGGTGGCCGCGATCGCGGCCCGCCGTTCCTTCTTCGACCGGATGGTGGTGGCCGACTACGACCCGGCGCGCGCCGGCCGCGCCGTCGCCGGCCTGGACGACCGGTTCACCGCGGCTCAGGTCGACGCCTCCTCCGCGGATGCGGTCGCCGCGCTGTGCCGTGACCACGGTGTCACCCATGTGCTCAACGCCGTCGACCCGCGGTTCGTCATGCCGATCTTCGAGGGTGCCTTCGCCGTCGGCGCGGACTATCTCGACATGGCGATGTCGCTGTCCCGACCGCATCCCGAGCGCCCGTACGCCGAATGCGGGGTCAGGCTCGGGGACGAGCAGTTCGCCGCCGCCGACCGCTGGGCCGCGGCCGGCCGGCTGGCCTTGGTCGGCATCGGCGTCGAACCGGGACTGTCCGACGTGTTCGCCCGGTACGCCGCAGACGAACTGTTCTCCTCGATCGAGGAGATCGGGGTGCGCGACGGTGCGAACCTGACCGTCGAGGGCTACGAGTTCGCACCCACGTTCTCTATCTGGACCACGATCGAGGAGTGCCTGAACCCGCCGGTCATCTGGGAGTCCGACCGCGGCTGGTACACCACCGAGCCGTTCTCCGAGCCGGAGATCTTCGACTTCCCGGAGGGCATCGGGCCGGTCGAGTGCGTCAATGTCGAGCACGAGGAGGTGCTGCTCATCCCGCGCTGGGTGCCGGCGAAACGGGTCACCTTCAAATACGGGCTCGGCACCGAGTTCATCGAGGTGCTCAAGACGCTGCGTAAGCTGGGCCTGCACTCGACCGAGCCGGTGCGGGTCGGGAACGTGTCGGTGGCCCCGCGGGACGTGGTCGCCGCCTGCCTGCCGGACCCGGCGACGCTGGGCGAGCGGATGCGGGGCAAGACCTGCGCCGGCACCTGGGTGCGGGGGACCGGCAAGGACGGGTCGCCGCGCGAGGTCTACCTCTACCACGTCGTCGACAACGAGTGGTCGATGGCGGAGTACGGCCACCAGGCGGTGGTCTGGCAGACCGCGCTCAACCCGGTGGTCGCGCTGGAGCTGCTCGCCGCCGGTGCCTGGTCCGGTGCGGGAGTGCTCGGCCCGGAGGCTTTCCCGGCCCGGCCGTTCCTCGACAAGCTCGGCGGGTACGGCTCGCCGTGGGGGATGCGCGAGCAGTGATTCGGCGTTAGTGCGACACCCCCTCCGTACGCGATCTTGCACTTTTGGGGGTGACAAAACAGGGCAAACAGTCACGAAAAGGCAACCATAAGTGCAAGATCGCGGAGAAGGGGAGGGGGTTATCCACAACCGGATCGGTCCAGGTCCCCGGCTTTCGCACCGACACGGCAGGCTGCCGCTATGCCGGCGGGACTGTGGCGTGGACGGGACCTGATCGCGGCGACCGGTTGGCAGACGGTTCGCACCAGAGTAGAGCACGGTGAGTTGCGGCGCGTGCGCCGCGGCGTCTACACCGATCGGACGGAAATCGACGACGAAGACGCCCTTCAGGCACTGTTCCTGTGTCTTCCGCCCGAGGCGATGCTGGCCCGGCAGAGTGCGGCCCGGCGTTACGGCCTCGACATTCCCGGCGACGGTGCGGTGCACATTCACCTACCGCCCACGGTCGCCCGGCCCCGGCTGCCGGGGCTGGTGGTGCACCACGGTGCGCTGCCCGTCGGCGAACCCACTCTGGTCCGTGGCGTTCCATGCGTCCCACCGGTCCGCTGCGCTATCGACCTGGCACGTACCCTGCGTCGGTTCGACGCACTGCCGGTGCTCGACGCGATGGTGGGAGCCGGCCTGGCCACGTCGGAGGAACTGTACGTGGAGGCGTGCCGGCACGCGGGTCTCAAGGGCGTACGGCAGGCCCGCGAGCTGGCTCTTCTCGCCGACGGGCGGGCGGAGTGTCGGCAGGAGAGTCAGCTTCGCCTGGTGCTGCTCGACGGCGGACTACCGCCGCCCGAGCCGCAGATCTGGGTCCGGGATCGTCATGGGGTGCTGCGATATCGGATCGATCTCGGGTATCGGGAGCGCCGGATCGGAGTCGAGTACGACGGTGTGACCCACCTCGATCGTGCCCGGTTCCGCCGCGATCGAGAGCGCATGAACTGGCTCGCCGCCGAGGGTTGGACGATGCGCTACTTCACCGATCGGGATCTCTACCACCGGCCCGACTATGTCGTCGCGGCGGTACGCGCTGCCCTCGCATGACACCGCGCCCCGCATCCTCCTCGCGATCTTGCACTTTTGGCGGCGACAAAACAGGGCAAACAGCCATAAAAGGCCAACCAAAAGTGCAAGATCGCGGGAATGGGGAGGGGGAGGTCGGGGGTCAGCGGAAGGCGGCGTCCAGGATGTCCAGGCCACGGTTGACGGTGGCGTCGTCGATGACCAGCGGCGGCAGGAAGCGCAGCACGTTGCCGTACGTCCCGCAGACCAGCGTCAGGAGGCCGGCCCGATGGCAGGCCGCGGAGACCGCGGCGGCCGCGGCCGGATCCGGGGTGAGTCCGCCCGGCTGCACGATCTCCATGGCGAGCATCGCACCACGACCCCGCACCTCGGCGACTCGCCCGTCACGGGCCGCGATCGCCTTCAGCCGGGGCAGCATCACCGACTCGATCCGCCGGGCCGCCGCGCACAGGTCCAACTCCCGCATCGTCTCGATGGCGGCCAGCGCCGCCGCACAGGCGATCGGGTTACCGCCGTACGTGCCGCCGAGGCCCCCGACATGCACCGAATCCATCAGGTCGGCGCGTCCGGTGACCGCGGACAGCGGGAGCCCGCCCGCCATGCCCTTGGCCAGCGTGACCAGGTCCGGCTCGACACCCTCGTGCTCGCAGGCGAACCACGACCCGGTCCGGCAGAACCCGGTCTGGATCTCGTCGGCGATGAACACCGCACCGGCCGCACGCGCCCAGTCACCCAGTGCGGGCAGGAAGCCCTCGGCGGGCACCACGAACCCGCCTTCGCCCTGGATCGGCTCGATCAGCAGGGCGGCCACGTTCTCCGCGCCGACCTGCTTCTCGATCACATCGATGGCGCGCGCCGCGGCCTCGGCACCGCCCAGCCCGCCGTCGCGCAGCGGATAGGACATCGGCACCCGGTAGACCTCGCCCGCGAATGGCCCGAAGCGGTGTTTGTAGGGCATGTTCTTGGCGGTCAACGCCATGGTCAGGTTGGTCCGACCGTGGTAGGCGTGGTCGAAGACCACGACCGCCGGCCGCCCCGTGGCGTGGCGAGCGATCTTGATCGCGTTCTCCACCGCCTCCGCGCCCGAGTTGAACAGCGCCGAGCGCTTCTCGAAGGTGCCCGGCGTGAGGGCGTTGAGCTGTTCGCAGACCGCCACGTACGACTCGTACGGGGCGACCATGAAACAGGTGTGGGTGAAGCGTTCGACCTGTTCGCGTACCGCGGCGACGACCCGCGGCGCGCAGTTGCCGACGTTGGTCACGGCGATTCCGGCGGCGAAGTCGATCCATTCCCGGCCGTCGACGTCGACGATCGTGCCGCCGCTCGCCGACTCGACATAGGACTGGATGGTGCTGCCGACGCCCCGGGCCACCGCTGCCAGGCGGCGCTGGTGCAGTTCCTCAGATGAAGGCATGGTCACTCGCCGATCGCGTGCATCACGTGCTTGATCCGGGTGTAGTCCTCCAGGCTGTACACCGACAGGTCCTTGCCGTGCCCGGAGTGCTTGAACCCGCCGTGCGGCATCTCCGACACGAACGGGATGTGGGTGTTCACCCATACGCAGCCGAAGTCTAGCCGTCGGGTCATCCGCATGGCCCGGCCGTGATCACGGGTCCACACCGACGCGGACAGGCCGTACTCGACGTCGTTCGCGCAGCGTACGGCCTCCTCCTCGGTGGTGAAGCGCTGCACGGTGATGACCGGCCCGAAGACCTCGTTCTGGATGATCTCGTCGTCCTGCTTGACGCCGGACACCACGGTGGGTGCGTAGAAGTAGCCGCGGTCCCCGATGCGGGCACCGCCGGCGTGCACGTTCGCGTAGTCGGGCAGCCGGTCGATGAAGCCGCTGACCCGAGCCAGCTGGTTGGCGTTGTTCAACGGTCCGTAGAGGACGTCGTCGTCGGGCATTCCGGTCTTGGTGTTGCGCGCCTGTTCGGTCAGGGCTGCGACGAACTCGTCGTGGATGCCGGCGGCGACGAGGACCCGGGTCGCGGCGGTGCAGTCCTGACCGGCGTTGAAGTATCCGGCGACCGCGATCGCCTCGACGGCGGCGGCGATGTCGGCGTCTTCGAACACCACCACCGGCGCCTTGCCGCCGAGCTCCAGGTGGGTCCGCTTGAGGTCGGGCGCGGCGGCCGCGGCCACCTCCATGCCCGCCCGGGTGGACCCCGTGATGGAGACGAGCTGCGGGATGGGGTGCGCGACCAGGCTACGGCCGGTGTCCCGGTCGCCGCACACCACGTTGAACACCCCGGGCGGGAAGAACTCGGCGGCGATCTCGGCGAGCAGCAGGGTCGAGACGGGAGTGGTGTCGGACGGCTTGAGCACGACCGTGTTCCCGGCCGCCAGGGCCGGTGCGATCTTCCAGACCGCCATCATCAGCGGATAGTTCCAAGGGGTGACCTGGGCGCAGACGCCGATCGGCTCCCGCCGGACGTAGGAGGTGTGGCCGGCCAGATACTCTCCGGCGGAGCGGCCCTCCAGCAACCGGGCGGCCCCCGCGAAGAAGCGGAGTTCGTCCACGGCCGGCGGCAGCTCCTCGTCGGCGGTCAGCTGCCGCGGCTTGCCGGTGTTGCGTACCTCCGCGTCCACCAGCTCCGCGGCTCGTGCCTCGACCGCGTCGGCGAATTTGAGCAGCGCCTTCTGCCGTTCTCCCGGTGTCGCGTCACGCCAGGTCTCGAAGGCGTTCGCGGCGGCCCGCAGGGCCGCGTCGACATCCGCCGGGCCGGAGACGGGGGCCTGCGCGAACACTTCTCCGGTACACGGATCGATCAGGTCAAAGTATCGGCCGTCCACCGGGTCGACGTACTCACCGTTGACGAAGTTGCGCAGCACCTGCTTGTCGGTCATCTCTCGCTCTCCGGGTTGCTGGCTGGGATCGGCGTTCAGCGGTTGTAATCGTGGTGATCCTGCCATCTTGGCCACTAAATTCGAGGCGGGCAAGGGGTAAGAGCTACTGGTTTCGTGTTGCTGCGGGATCCTCTACGCTGGGCCCGTGGAGCCTGTCGCCTTCTTCGTCGCCGGACAACCGGCCAGCAGCGATGACGCCGTGGTCATCCGGCATCCCTACGACGGCCGGGCGGTCGGCCGGACCAGCAACGCCACCGCCGAGCAGGTGGAGGCGGCGGTGGCGGCCGCCGCGGACGTGGCCGACCGCGCCGCCGCGCTGCCGGCCCACGTACGCGCCGCGGCGCTCGACCACGTGTCGCGGCGCCTCGCCGAGCGCGCGGACGAGATCGCGGCGCTCATCACGGCGGAGAACGGCAAGCCGATCAAATGGGCCCGCGCGGAGGTGAGCCGGGCGGTCTCCACCTTCCGGTGGGCCGCGGAGGAAGCCCGCCGCTTCTCCGGCGACCTGCAGCGGCTGGACACGGACCCGGCCGCGACCGGGCGTATCGCGCTGATCCGGCGCGTTCCGAAGGGGCCGGTGCTCGGCATCGCGCCGTTCAACTTCCCGCTCAACCTGGTCGCGCACAAGGTCGCGCCGGCGCTCGCGGTCGGCGCACCGATCGTGGTGAAGCCGGCACCCGCGACCCCGCTCTCCGCTCTCGTGCTCGGGCAGATCCTGGCCGAGACGGAGCTGCCCGCCGGCATGTTCTCCGTGTTGCCGCTGCCGAACGAGCGGGCCGCGGAGCTGGTCCGCGACCCCCGCCTGCCGGTGGTGTCGTTCACCGGCTCCGGGCCGGTGGGCACCGCGATCCGCCGTGCCGTCCCCGACAAGCACGTGACGCTGGAGTTGGGCGGCAACGCGGCCGCGGTGATCTGCTCGGACTGGGCGTCGGACGACGACCTGACCTGGGCGGCGCAGCGGATCGCGACGTTCGCCAACTACCAGGCGGGGCAGAGCTGCATCGCGGTGCAGCGGGTGTACGTGCACGAATGGCTTTTCGACGGGTTCCTGCCCCGGTTGCTCACCGCGGTGTCGCAGTTGCGCACCGGTGACCCGTTCGACGAGGGCACGGATGTCGGCCCGCTGATCAGCGAGGAAGCCGCCCGACGCGTCGAGGCGTGGGTGGACGAGGCGGTCGCGGCCGGCGGCAAGGTGCTCATCGGCGGCGAGCGCAACGGTGCCAGCTACGCCCCGACGGTGCTGACGGATGTGCCGCCGGATGCCAAGGTGTGTGCGGAGGAGGTGTTCGGCCCGGTGCTGACGATCGCACCGATCGCCGACGACGCCGCGGCCTTCGCCGCGGTCAACGATTCGAAGTACGGCCTGCAGGCCGGCGTCTTCACACACAACCTGCAGACCGCTTTCGCCGCGCACCGCACGCTGCGCGTCGGGGGCGTGATCATCGGCGATGTGCCGTCGTATCGGGCCGACCAGATGCCGTACGGCGGGGTGAAGGACAGCGGTGTCGGCCGGGAGGGCGTCCGCAGCGCGATGGACGACTACACGGAGCCGCGGGTGATGGTCCTGACCGGTCTGGACCTCTGACGTGCGCCCCGGCTTGAAGTCCGGGGAACTGCGGACGGACCCCGGTAGCGGGTCCGGTCACGCCTGCAGGCGGCCGGGTTCGGCGTCCACCTGCTGGGCGCGCCCGGCCGTCTCGACGGCTTCCTTGGGGAGCTCTTTGGTGCAGAAGAACCAGTCCTCGCACTCGATGCCGTCTTCGGCTCCCCGCATGCGTTCCTTGGCACGGTCGTACGAGTCGGCGGTGGGTACGATCACCCGGTCGCCGGGCCGCCAGTCCGCGGGGGTGGCGACCCCGAAGGCGTCCGCGGTCTGCAGTGCTTTGATCACTCGCAGGAGTTCGTCGAAGTTGCGGCCCACGTTCAGCGGGTAGTAGATGATCGTGCGAATGACCCCGTTGGGGTCGATGAAGAAGACCGCTCGTACGGCTTTGGTCGAGCTCTCCCCGGGCATGATCATCCCGTAGAGCTGGGATACCTTCATCGAGAGATCCTCGATGAGGGGGAAGGTGACCTCCACGTTGCTCAGGCCGCGGAAGGTGATCTTCTCCTTGATGGTGCGTAGCCAGGCGATGTGGCTGTACAGGCCGTCCACAGACAGGCCGATGAGTTCGGTGTTGCGGTTGCGGAATTCGTCCTGCATGTGCGCGAAGGTGATGAATTCGCTGGTGCACACCGGGGTGAAGTCCGCCGGGTGGGAGAAGAGGATCACCCACTTGCCGGCGTAGTCCTGGGGGAAGTTGATCGTTCCCTGCGTGGTAACCGCCGTGAAGGCGGGTGCCGGATCCCCGATTCGCGGCATGGATCGGGCGGTGTACTCCTGCACCTCGTCGACCATCATGGTTTCTCACCTCGCTGCTCTTCGACTGCCGCGCCGAGTTCCTCCAACCGGCTGCTTTAAACCGGTTATCCACAGGCCCGGTCACCGGGGCGGCATGGCATGGTCACACCCGGTAGCGTCTCGTCGCGACTGGAGGATCCACTGAGGAGGGTGCGGCGGTGCGGACGGCCGACCGCGAGGCCAACCGGGCGCTACACGACCGGTTCGACGACGTCTATCGGGAATATCAGCGGCTGCGGGCGAATCTCGACGATCTGAACCGGCAGCTTTCCGCGTTGCAGGTGACCGAGCGATCCGCGGATGGACAGGTGAGCGCGACCGTCGGCGCGCGCGGTGAACTGCTCACCCTGACGCTCGACGACGGCGTCTACCGCGAGCGGGACGCCGATGCGTTGGCGGCGAAGATCACAGCGACCGTTCGGCGGGCAGCCGAGGCGGCCACCACCGCGGTCGCGCAGTTGGTACGCGACCACCTGCCGGCCTCGTCCGGCGTCCCTGACTTCCTCGCCCACGGCGACTTCGGGTCGCTGCTGCGTCGCCACGACGCCGCCCGGTACGGGGAGGGCGGGCGGCATGGCTGAGCACAGGTTGTGGCTCGATATTGCGCGGGCCCGACGCGGCGGCCTCGACCTCGTGCTGGTCGGGCAGGCCATACTCGCCCAGCACGACCGGCTCGGTGCGCAGATCGCCGAGGCCAGCGCCCGGCAGCCGTGGGGTGGCGATGACATCGGTCGCACCTTCGAACGGGCGTACCGGGGATCCGAGGCGAGCTTGCTGCGGGTCTGGGCGAACGCGGGCGAGTACCTGGCGGGTTTGGGCGCCGAGGTGACCCGCGCGGTGGCCGGGAGCGAGGACGCTGACGCGGCCAGCGCGCGCCGCATCGGCGCGGTCGGTTGAGGGCGCTGCCGTGTCTGCGTTGCCGCGTCCGATCCCGCACCCGCTCGACACCCTGCCTTGGGACGTGCCGGGCTGGGTCTACGAGAGCCTGGAGTGGGTGGTCGGCGCCGAGTGGCCGGAAGGCGACGAGCAAGAGGTCTGGGACCTCGCCGACCGGTGGTTCGAGATAGCGGCCGTGCTGGCCGGGCCGACCGCGGACGCGGCCGAGGCTGCGGACGAGGTACGCGGCGCGTACGGCGATACCGGGCCGGTCGCGGCGGCGTTCGTCGCCGCCTGGCGGAAGGTGGCCGAGGGCGAGCAGGCTCCCCTCACGGTGCCGGTCGTCGCCAGCGCCGAGCTGGGCCGACTGGTCGAGGAATGCGGCTGCGACATCGAGGCAGCCAAGATCGAGATCTGGATCCAGGTCGGACTGCTCGTGATCGAGCTGCTCGCGCTGGGCGTGGCCGCCGTGTTGACGGCGGGGGCCGCCTCACCGGCCATGGCTGCCGCGATCACCGCCACCAGGTTGGTCATCCGGCAGACGATCCAACGCCTACTCCTCCAACTGTCGGCGAAGACCTTGCGCAACGGTGTCCAGGAGGCCACCGAGCGGGCGGTACGGGAACTCTCCACCGGGGCGGCTCACCGGCTGATCAGAAGTGCCGGCGTGGAGGGGCTGCGGGAGGCCGGCGAAGAGGTCGCGATCGGTCTCGGTACGCAGATTTACCAGAACAGCGCCGGACGGCGTGAGGGGATCGACATCGACTCGCTGGGACGCTCGGCGCTGGGCGGTCTGGCCGGGGGCGCCGCCGCATCCTTGGCCGGGCTCGGCGGGCACGCGACGGGCCGGGCCGGTCGTGCCGTGGAGGAGGTCGCGCGTTCCGCCGGCGCCGAGGTGCTGGCGGAGACCGCGGCGAGTCTCGTCACCGGCAACGGCGTCCCGGATCTGACCGGCCTGGCCCGCTCCGCCACCTCCGGTGCCGGTGGATCGGTGATCGGGCAGGCGGGTGCCGCAGTCGACGCCCGGCTCGACGCGCTCACCGGAGTACCGGGCCAGATCCCGCTCGGCGTCCTCGTGTCGGGGTCGGGAGCGGGGTCCGCGGTCGACGCCGGCGTCGTCTCCGGCCGGGCCGGTCGTGCCGAGGACCCGGGTGACTCGTCGGCGGCACTCGGGCACGTGGCGACTGCTGCCTCCACCTCGGGCCGGGCGGGTGTCGCAGCAGCCTCCACCGGCCCGGCCGTTGCCGCAGCGCCGGCATCCGCCGATCCGATCGTCGTCGCCGGACCGGCTTCCGACGGTGGTACGGCCGCCGAGGTCGCCCCGACGGGGTCGGCAGGCTCGACTGGGGTGCTGGCCGCCGACGCAGGCACCACCGCTGTCGCGCCCGTCGCTCGCACCGAGGGGGTCAGCGCAGGAACCTTGCCCGCGCCGTCGGTCGGTGAACACCCCGCCGGCAGCGGACCGGGCAGGCCGCCAGCCGGGCCCTGGGCGGGCCCCACGGCGCCGACCGTATCCGGCTTCGATCCCGGGATCGCCCCGCCTGCGACCCTGGCGTCCGGTCCCGCCGCCGCGCTCGGTGCGGTCTCCGCCGGGACCTCGCCGTCCGACGTCGAGAGATCCTCGTCCGGTACGCCGTACCGCGGGCGAGTGGAGCAGGGCGACCGACGGCCAGGGGGGCGAGGCACGCCCGAGCCTGCGGTCATGCTGCGCGATCCGACGCCGCAGCAGCTTCGGGAGCTCGGCACCGGCCGGGCGACCTTCGCCGATCTCGGCCTGGACCCGGCGGACCTGGACGCGACGGAGCGAGACAGGCTGGAACTCGCCCTGCGGCACACCGCGCTGCTCGCCCCGCACGAGATCCGTTTCACCCAGCGCAGCGTCAGCCCCGCCACCCGGGACAAGGTGACGGTGCACGACCTCGCCGAGGGTATGCGGCGCAGCGGCTGGCGGGGCGGCCCGATCCACGCCGTCTGCTGGGGGGACGGCACACTGTCCAGTCTCGATAACCGTCGGCTGCGGGCGGCGCGCGATGCCGGGCTCGATGCAATACCGGTCGTCGTGCACCGCCCGAGCGAGTCGCTGGCCGACTGGCCGCACGAGTGGTCGCCGCAGCGGCAGCGAAGGTGTGCGCTCAGCGTGGAGATCCGGGAGTTGCCGGATGGCACGTGGGTCGTCGGCGGCGATGAGGGTCGCGTCGTCTACGAGAAGGGCAGCGTGCCGCGAACCTTCGGGGAGATCGCGCTGTTTCGGGCGGCGGAGCAGCGCAGCCTGCTGCCCGGGCACCTGTTCGGCGCGGACCGGGAGCCGGTGTTGCTGGGGCGGCCACCGGATCGCCGCAGGATCAAGTTGACCGAGGAGGAGCAGCGGGTTCTCGATGATCTTCGGTTGCGGGCGACCGAGGCTGCCGACCGCGTCGAGGGTGATCTCGTCGCGGTCGGGCAGGCGGTGAGTGCGGCGTTCGGGCAGCCGGTCCGACTACGCGGCCAGGAGCATCGGGTCAAGACCGCCGAGTCTCTGGCCCGCAAGTACCACGACGAGGCGCGGGTCAACGACGTACCGGTGACGGTCTTCGCGGGCCAGGTTCGCGACGTGTTGCGATTCTCCCTGGTCATGCCCGGTGGGGCGCGGTTCAAACCGGCGGTTGAGCGGGTCGTCGCCGAACTCGTCGAACGCGGATATCGGATCGAGGATTTCGCCAACATGTGGCGCCCCGGTAACCGGCGCTATGGATTCACCTGCACCGTCACGTCCCCGGACGGCCAGGTATTCGAGTTGCGGTTGCCGACCGAGCAGTCCTGGCGAGCGGATCGGCTCACCGACGAACTCGACCGGGTCATCCGACGTCCGGACGAGTTGCCGGCGCGGCGGGTCCACGCGTTCCTGCAGGTTCTGGCGGTGAACAAGCGGCTGGCGATGGCGGACTTCATCCCCGCCGACGTGGGTGCGAGCGTGCCTGCCAGGGACACCGGCTTCGTGCGCTGGATCCGGGACAACTACGACGTATGGCGTGAGTACCGCGCGTGGTTGGATCTCAACGGGCGCTCGTTTGCCGAGATCGTCGCGGAGTTCGGGCTGGACGCGGGGGATTTTCCCGGTTTAGAGACAGTTGCCGACACCTTAGGAGAGGTAGATGCTGAGCTATTTCTTGCTTTACCGCACGCGTGAGCAGACGAGCCCGACCGGGCTGTTCGTGAAGAGCGTCGAGCACGCGATCCTGTGGGATCACCGCGAGAAGGCCTGGGTGTACGACCCGGAGTTGGTGGCCCGCTATCTGGATAGCGTCGACAACATCGACCGGTATCGAAAGGTCGATCGGCAGACGGCGGAGCAAGCGGCCCCGCAGATCACCGGCGGCGAGCGACTGCCGGATGAGGAGACGATCCGCTGGATCTTCCAGTGGCGAGGCGAGCCACCGCAGGACGATTTCTGACGGTCAGGGATGGCCCGACCCTGTGCGGGTAGACACAGCCGTTGGCTGTCCGTGGTACGTCCGTCCCACGGCGCGCTACGGCGGCCGTTCGACGGCTGATCGACGGCGAGGCGAGAGGAGCCTCTGACAGCCCGACCGATGCTGTGTGACCGCGAGGTGGACATGCCGGTACCCGGTTCGATGGGACTCGCCGTCCTCATCGCTGTCGTGGCGGGCGGGCCGGTGGGGGCACCGCCCCCACCGGCCCGCGACGACCGTGTCGTGCTCAGCCTGCCGACCCGGTTCACCGCCGGCGGAGCATCCCGTCCGGTCACCGTGACCGTCGCGAAGCGCACCGACGGCTGTGTCTCGGTGCGCACGCTGCTCGCGATCCGTAAGCGGGGGCTCACACCCGACCAGGTCGAGGTCGACGCGGAGACAGGCGGGCGGTGGCAGCGGCTGCCGGTCACCCTCGGCCCGGACGAACTGCTGCTCACCGAGCCGGTGGCGCCGGACCGGCCCACGGTGTGTCGGCCGCAGAGCGTTCCCGTCCGCTACCGGGTGGCGTTCCTCGACACGGCGTCCGGTGGCGGCGCCACCTTCGTCGGAGAGGCGCGCACGGCAGACGGGGGCCGCATGGGCAGCCCGGCGCGGGGCACCCGCCAGGTCGTCGTGCGCAAGCCGGCACCTTCCAAGTCGTCACCCAGTCCGTCGCCGAGCCCGTCACCGAGCCCGTCACCCACGCCGGTGCCCAGCCCGTCGCCGACCCGGCCATCGCAGTCAACCGGCGGTGGGTAGCCCAGGCGGGTAGCCCAAGCCGCGCCGCTCGGCACGACCAAGCGGTCGGCGGGTTGTCCCGGCGGCCTGCTGCACATATGGGATAGGTTCCCTTTACGGGGTGCTTGGCCCCGGCTCCGATACGCTCGGGCCGTTGGTTCCGGATGGCTGAGGAGCGAGAGCTTTGGTGAACCTGTCCCAGATTGTCAAGGCGTACGACGTTCGCGGCACCGTCCCCGATCAGTGGGACGAGCGGGTGGCGGAGGCGCTTGGCCTGGCCTTCGCGCAGCTTCTGCGCGGGTCGGGTGAGAGTCGGGACGCGGTGGTCGTCGCGCACGACATGCGGGCATCCTCTCCCGGCCTCGCCGCCGCCTTCGGCGCGGGAGTGCGGGTGGAAGGACTGCACGTCATCGAGATCGGGCTCGCCTCCACCGACATGCTCTACTACGCCTCCGGAGCACTCGATCTGCCGGGGGCGATGTTCACCGCGAGCCACAATCCGGCGCAGTACAACGGCATCAAGATGTGCCTGCCCGGAGCCAGGCCGATCGGACAGGACAGCGGGCTCAGCGAGATCCGGGACACCGCCCAGGCCCTGCTCGACGGCCGGACCCCGTGGCCCGACGGGACCCCCGAGGGCAAGGCCGAACACCGCGACCTGCTGGCGGATTACGCGGCCCACCTGCGTACCCTCGTCGACCTGTCCGCGATTCGACCGCTCAAGGTGGTGGTGGACGCGGGTAACGGCATGGGCGGCTACACCGTCCCCGCCGTGCTCGGCGACGCCGTGCTGGAGCGGTTGCCGCTGACCATCGTGCCGCTCTACTTCGAGCTGGACGGCTCGTTCCCCAATCACGAGGCCAACCCGCTGGACCCGGCGAACCTCGTCGACCTGCAGCGGGCGGTACGCGAGCAGGGCGCGGACATCGGCCTGGCGTTCGACGGCGACGCGGACCGGTGCTTCGTGGTGGACGAGCGGGGCGAGCCGGTGTCGCCGTCGGCGATCACCGGGCTGGTCGCCACGCGCGAGCTGGCCAAATACCCCGGGGCGACCATCATCCACAATCTGATCACCTCCCGGGCCGTACCGGAGATCGTCCGCGAGCACGGCGGCAACCCCGTGCGCAGTCGGGTCGGGCACTCGTTCATCAAGGCCGAGATGGCCCGCACCAACGCCGTCTTCGGAGGCGAGCACTCCGCGCACTACTACTTCCGGGATTTCTGGTTCGCCGACACCGGCATGCTCGCCGCCATGCACGTGCTCGCCGCGCTGGGGGAGCAGGATCGACCGCTGTCCGAGCTGGCCTGCGATTTCGAGCGGTACGTCGCATCCGGAGAGATCAACTCGACGGTGGCCGACCAGGTTGCGAAGCTCGCCGAAGTCAAGCGGGCGTTCGCCGACGCGGACATCGACGAGCTGGACGGCCTGACCGTGCGGTTCGGCGACGGTTCCTGGATCAACCTGCGCCCCTCGAACACCGAGCCGCTGCTGCGACTCAACGTCGAGGCGCCGGATGCGCAGCGAATGATCGAACTGCGTGATCAGGTGCTGGCGTTGGTCCGCGGTTAAGATCCTCCAGACCGGCGTCTGCCCGCGCCCGCATCACGGAAGGAGCCAGAGGTGGCTTTGGATCCGCAACTGCTTGAGATCCTCGCATGCCCGGACACCCATCATGCTCCACTCGACTACGACGCGACGGCGCAGACCCTGACCTGCACCGAGTGCGGCCGGGTCTTCGAGGTCAGGGACGGGGTACCGGTGCTCCTCTTGGACGAGGCGCGCGGTGGACCGGACGCGGAGCAGCAGGCGTGAGGGGCAATCCGATCGACGGTAGCGCCGGCGTGAGCGGGCACCGGTACGCCGACGAGACGCTGCTCGACGACCCGGATGCGCTGGTTGCGCAGGACCCCGGCGGGATGTTGCGCCACACCGCCTCCGCCGGTGCCCAGGTGCGCGAATCGGCCGCGCTGGCGGCGGAGGCGAACCTGTCCGTGCTCAGCGACGAAGGCCGCCCGCGGGCGGTGGTGGTCGCCGGGATCGGCACGGCCGGCCGGACGGGGGAGGTGCTCGCCACGGTGGCCGGTCCCCGCTGCCCCGTACCGGTGATCCCGCACCGGCGGGCGGGCGTGCCCGGCTGGGTCGGCGCCGCCGATGTCGTCATCGCGGTCAGCGCCTCCGGCCGCAGCCCGGAGGCGCTCGGCGCGGCCGAGGCAGCGGCCCGCCGCGGTGCCCGGTTGGTGGCGATCGGCCCGCCGGACTCGCAGCTGCACTCGGTGGCCGACCGGGCCCGTGCCCCGTACGTGCCGGTGCCGCGGCGCGCGCCCGCGCGCGCCAGCCTGTGGGCGCTGACCGTACCGGTGCTGCTCGCCGCCCGCGCGCTCGGCCTGGTCAAGGTCAACGAGGCGGATCTCGCGGAGACCGCGGCCCGGCTCGACGCGGACGCGGAACGGTGCCGCCCGACCGCAGAGTCGTTCGTGAACCCGGCCAAGTCGCTTGCCTTGGATCTCGCCGGGTCGATCCCGGTCATCTGGGGTTCGTCGCCGCTGGCCACGGTGGCTGCGCGCCGCTTCGGGGACACCCTGTCCACCAACGCCCGCTACCCGGTAGTCTCCGGTGCGCTCGGCGAGGCCGGGCGGGGCCGGGTCGGCCTGCTCGACGGGGTGTTCGGCGGGCTGGCCGAGTCGAATCGGGACATCTTCGCCGATCCGGAGCAGGGTGGGGATGCCACTCGGCTGCGGGTGGTGCTGCTGCGCGACGGCGGTCTGAACGCGGGTGACGAGACGGATGAGCCGTTCGCGGTCGAGGAGCGGCGGGCCGACGCGTTGGTGGCGCTCGCCGAACGGCGTGGGGTGCGGTGCGACGTGATCACCGCGGAGGGCGGCTCGGCCCTGGAACGGCTGGCGTCGCTCGTCGCCGTGCCGGACTTCGCCTCGGTCTATCTGGCGCTCGCGCACGGGTTCGATCCGATGGCCGTACCGGCGGTGACGGAGATGAAGGAGTTGGCCAACCCATGAGTCGACGGAGGCCGGCATGAGCGCCGGTGGAGGCACCCGGGCGATCGTCGCTGCGCTGCTCGCCAATCTCGGCATCGCGACCGCCAAGTTCATCGGCTGGCTGCTGACTCAGTCGTCGTCCATGCTGGCCGAGTCGGTTCACTCGGTGGCGGACTCGGGTAACCAGGCGCTGCTGCTGGTCGGTGCCCGGCGGGCGCGGCGTAAGGCGACGCCGCAGCATCCCTTCGGCTATGGACGTGAGCGCTACATCTACGCCTTCATCGTGGCGATCGTGTTGTTCAGCGTGGGCGGCCTGTTCGCCCTGTACGAGGCGTGGCACAAGTGGTCGCACCCGGAGGGCATCGACGGCTGGGCGTGGGTCCCGGTGGCGGTGCTCGTGATCGGCATCGTGTTGGAGGGATTCTCCTTCCGTACGGCGATCGTGGAGGCGAAACGGGTCCGGGGTTCGGCCTCGTGGGTGGACTTCGTGCGCCACGCCAAGGCGCCGGAGTTGCCGGTGGTGTTGCTGGAGGACCTGGGTGCGCTGGTCGGCCTGATCCTCGCCCTGTTCGGCGTGTCGATGACCCTGGCCACCGGGGACGGGCGCTGGGATGCGGCGGGTACGGCGATGATCGGTCTGCTGCTGGTCGTCATCGCGGTGATCCTCGCGGTCGAGACGAAGAGCCTGCTGATCGGTGAGGGCGCGCGGCCGGAGGATATGGCGATGATCGAACGGGCCATCGCGGCGGGTGGCCACCGGATCATCCACATGAAGACCTTGCACCTGGGGCCGGACGAGCTGCTGGTGGCGGCTAAGATCGGGGTGTCGCCCGAGGCCACCGCCGACGAGGTGGCCCGGGACATCGACAGCACGGAGGCGCGGATACGAGAGGCGGTGCCCATCGCCCGGGTGGTCTACCTGGAGCCGGACATTCATCGCTCGGTCGGCTCGGGGGCCCAGACGATCGACGGCGGCCAGCGTGGAGATGGGGCGCCCCTGACCGCCGGAGCGTGACGTGAACCTGCTACGGGGGGCGATTCGCGGGTATGCCTGGGGGTCGCGTTCGGTCATCGCCCGGTTGCAGGGGCGGCCGGTGCCCAGCGACGGCCCGGAGGCCGAGCTCTGGTTGGGTGCGCACCCCGGGGCCGCCTGTCTCGTGGAACGGGGCGGCTCCGCCGTCAGCTTGGGCGACCTGGTCGCGGCGGAGCCGCTGCGCTGGCTCGGTGAGGAGGTCTTCGGCCGGTTCGGCCCACGCCTGCCCTTCCTGCTGAAGGTGCTGGCCGCCGAGAGTCCGTTGTCGCTGCAGGCGCATCCCGACGCCGAGCAGGCCCGCCGCGGTCATGCGGCGCAGGCCGACTCCGGGCATCGCAACTACGTGGACCCGCACCACAAGCCCGAGCTGCTGGTCGCGGTCTCGCCGTTCGAAGCGCTCTGCGGGTTCCGCGATCCACTGTTCTCGGCTGCGGTGCTCGACGCGTTCGGGATCGCGGCGCTCGACCCGGTGGTGGCCGCCCTGCGCGACGGACCGGGTGGCCTGCGGGAGGCCGTGCGCCTGTTGCTGACCTGGCCGGAGCGTGACCGCACGGCGCTGGTGGACGCGGTGGTGGCGGCGCAGTTGCCGGAGGAGTACGCGCGGCAGTCCGCGCTCGTCCGGCACCTGGCCGGCCATTTCCCCGGGGATCCGGGGGTGGTCGTCGCCTTGCTGCTCAACCATGTGACCCTCGCGCCGGGGGAGGCGATCTGGATGCCGGCCGGCAACCTGCACGCCTATCTCCGCGGCTGCGGGGTGGAGATCATGGCGGCCAGCGACAACGTGTTGCGCGGTGGGCTGACCCGCAAGCACGTCGACGTTCCGGAGTTGCTTCGGGTGCTGCGCTACGAGGTGCTCGCCGAGCCGGTGCTCGCGCCGGTCGCCGTGGCCGACGGGGTGATGACCTGGCCCGTGCCGATCTGCGACTTCGCTCTGCACCGGGTCTGCCTCGACGCTCGGGTCCCCGAGGTTCGACTGATCTTGTCGGGACCGCGGGTGGTGCTGTGCCTGGGTGGCGAGGTGGAGGCCGCGGACGGGGACGGCGCGGTGCGGGTCCGTTCGGGGCAGGCGGCTGTCGGGGCGGCGGGGCACGGGCTGCTGACCCTCGCCGGGCGGGGCGAGGTGTATGTGGCGTCGGTCGGCACCGAATCGAATAGGTCCGAAATTTCGTGATTAGCTTGACATTTCCTATGCGCGCGGTAACGCTATGGCTACGCAGCGTTGTTGCGGACAGATCGTCCGAGTCACGCGCGGGGGAAACCAAACCGGGGGGATACGCGGGGCGGTGGTATCGGCGGAAACCGTCGGCCACCGTCCCGCGTGCGTCATCCGCGTCCCGCGCCCCATGCTCCGTCGAGGACGGAGTCTCTGCGCGTAAGGTAAGGGTCGCGCAGTTGCTCGTACCACGGGAGAATCCATGACCAGCACCCTGCCGGCGCACGGCGCATCCTCCGCGTCCCGTCCTCGCACGGTCGCCGAGGGCGACTACCGCGTGGCGGACCTGTCGCTTGCCCCGTTCGGGCGCAAGGAGATCCAGCTCGCCGAGCATGAGATGCCGGGGCTCATGGCGCTTCGGCGAGAGTACGCGCAGACGCAACCCCTGCGAGGCGCGCGGATCAGCGGTTCTCTGCACATGACCGTTCAGACGGCGGTCCTGATCGAGACCCTCGTCGCCTTGGGCGCCGAGGTGCGCTGGGCGTCGTGCAACATCTTCTCCACCCAGGACCACGCGGCCGCGGCGGTCGTCGTCGGGCCCGATGGGACGGTCGACCAACCGGCCGGAGTCCCGGTGTACGCCTGGAAGGGCGAGACGCTGGCGGAGTACTGGTGGTGCACCGAGCAGGTGCTGGACTGGCCGGACGGGCAAGGCCCGAACATGATCCTCGACGACGGCGGTGACGCCACGCTGCTGGTGCACAAGGGCGTGGAGTTCGAGAAGTCCGGCGCGGTCCCCTCGCCGGACACGGCCGATTCCGAGGACTACGCCGAGATCCTGCGCCTGCTGCAGCGCTCGTTGGCGCAGGACAACCAGCGGTGGACGCGGATCGCGGCGGGGATCAAGGGTGTCACCGAGGAGACCACCACCGGTGTGCACCGGCTGTACGAGATGGCCCGGAACGGCACCCTGCTCTTCCCGGCGATCAATGTCAACGACTCGGTGACCAAGAGCAAATTCGACAACCGCTACGGCTGCCGCCACTCGCTGATCGACGGCATCAACCGGGCCACCGACGTGCTGATCGGCGGCAAGGTCGCCGTGGTCTGCGGTTACGGGGACGTCGGTAAGGGATGTGCCGAGTCGCTGCGCGGCCAGGGTGCGCGGGTCATCGTGACCGAGATCGACCCGATCTGCGCGCTGCAGGCCGCGATGGACGGTTACCAGGTGACCACCCTCGAAGAGGTGGTCGAGACCGCGGACATCTTCATCACCGCCACCGGCTGCCGCAATGTGATCACCGCCGAGCACATGGCGCGGATGAAGCACCAGGCGATCGTCGGCAACATCGGCCACTTCGACAACGAGATCGACATGGCGGGCCTGGCCAAGCGGACCGATGCGCGGCGGATCAACATCAAACCCCAGGTCGACGAATGGGTGTTCGACGACGGGCACTCGGTGATCATCCTGTCCGAGGGTCGGCTGCTGAACCTGGGCAACGCCACCGGGCACCCGAGCTTCGTGATGTCCAACTCGTTCGCCAACCAGACCATCGCCCAGATCGAACTGTTCACCAAGACCGACGAGTACCCGGTCGGTGTGCACGTGCTGCCGAAGCACCTGGACGAGAAGGTGGCCCGCCTGCACCTGCCCGCGCTCGGCGTCAAACTGACCGAGCTGAGCAAGGAACAGGCGGAGTACCTGGGCGTGCCGGTCGAAGGTCCCTACAAGCCGGAGCACTACCGCTACTGATCCGGGTCGCCTGGGTGGGAGAATGCGGCCCCGACCGCCCTGGTCGGCGGGACCCGTGGCGGTGTGCGTACCGGCGGATTCGTGGGAAGTGCGGTTGAGGTGGATGATTGATCGCATGAGAGCCCGGGTTTTGGTGGTTGACGACGACCCCGCACTGGCCGAGATGCTCGGTATCGTGTTGCGCAGCGAGGGGTTTCTGCCCTCCTTCGTCGCCGACGGGGAGCGCGCGCTGGCGGCGTTCCGCGAGAACCGGCCGGACGTCGTGCTTCTCGACCTCATGCTGCCGGGCATGAGCGGGATCGACGTCGCACGGGCGATCCGGGCGGAATCGGGCGTTCCGATCGTGATGCTGACCGCGAAGAGCGACACCGTGGACGTGGTCCTCGGCTTGGAGTCGGGCGCCGACGACTACGTCGTCAAGCCGTTCAAGCCGAAGGAGCTGGTGGCCAGGATCCGGGCGCGGCTGCGCCGTAGCGAGGATGTCACCCCCGAGGTGCTGACCATCGGTCCTCCTGGCACGCAGGTCACCATCGACGTCCCGGCCCACACGGTCACCCGGGACGGCAAGGAGATCAAGCTGACGCCGCTGGAGTTCGACCTGCTCGTGGCGTTGGCCCGTAAGCCGCGGCAGGTCTTCACCCGGGAGGTGCTGCTCGAGCAGGTCTGGGGCTACCGGCACGCCGCGGACACCCGGTTGGTGAATGTGCACGTGCAGCGGCTCCGGGCGAAGATCGAGCCGGATCCGGAGCGGCCGGAGATCATCTTGACGGTGCGCGGCGTGGGCTACAAGGCGGGGACCGGCTAACCTGGGTGCATTGTGACGCCCCCGTTGCTCTCCGAGACCGTACCCGCCGTCCGTGCCCGGGTCCAGGCGCGGACGGCTTGGCGCGCGACGGCATCGCGGCTGGGGGCGCTGTGGAGCGTGCTGCGCCGTTCCTGGCGACGATCTCTGCAGCTGCGGGTGGTCACCCTCACCTTGTTGGCGTCGGGGCTGCTGGTCGGCACCTTCGCGTACGTCGTCATCGACCAGAGCAGCGAGATCCTGCTGGACAACGCCGAGCGGGAGACCCTCAGCCGGCTGAAAGGCGGCGCGGACTACGCCGCGAGCCAACTCGGCATCCATCAGCGCCCGGCCGAAGAGAGCCTGCACGTGACCTTCCAGACCACGATCGACTATCTGGGTGGGGGCGACCGGCGGCAGGCCGGTGGCGACATCGTCATCCTGACGGCCAGCAGGTATCCCGAGATCAAGACGGTGGCCTCCGCCCCGGTCGACATCGGCGGCATGGTCAGCGATCAGCTGCGGGCCGAGGTGGTCGGCGGCAACCGGGCGTGGCAGATCCGTACCGCGAACCTGGGCGCCGGACGGATGAAGTATCTGGTGTACGGGTCACCGGTGCCGACGGAGTTCGGCCAGGTGGAGCTCTACTATCTGCGGCCGTTGAACTCGCAGGACAAGGCGGCCAACCAGATCCGCACCACGGTACTGGCGACCGGGATGGCCCTGGTCGTCCTGCTCGGGGTGATCGCCGCGTTGGTCACCCGAATGGTGGTGACCCCGGTCAGGATCGCCGCCCGGACCGCCCAGCGACTGTCCGCCGGCCTGCTCGACCAGCGCATGGCCGTCACCGGCGAGGACGACCTGGCGCAGCTGGCCGCGTCGTTCAACCAGATGGCGACCAACCTGCAACGGCAGATCGTCCGGCTGGAGGAGATGTCGCGGTTGCAGCGCCGGTTCACCTCCGACGTCTCCCACGAGCTGCGGACACCGCTGACCACCGTACGAATGGCAGCCGACCTGATCTTCTCCGGCCGCGACCGGTTCGATCCCGCGGTGGCTCGCAGCGCCGAGCTGCTGCAGGCCGAACTTGACCGGTTCGAGGGCCTGCTCACCGACCTGCTGGAGATCAGTCGATTCGATGCCGGGTTCGCCGCGCTCGATGCGGAACCGACCGATCTGGCGCCCGTGGTGGAGCGGGTCGTCGGTCAATTCGACCAGCTGGCCGCCCGGCTGGACGTCGCGCTGGAGGTACGCCTTCCGCCGAGCCCGGTGATCGCCGAAGTCGATCCGCGTCGGGTGGAACGCATCCTGCGCAACCTGATCGGCAACGCCATCGAGCACGGCGAGGGCCGACCGGTGCGAGTGACCGTCGGCGCGGACGACGCCGCGGTCGCGATCACCGTTCGCGACTACGGGATCGGCCTCAAACCGGGCGAGGAGAAGCTGGTGTTCAACCGCTTCTGGCGAGCCGACCCGTCCCGGGCCAGGCAGACCGGCGGCACCGGTCTCGGGCTCTCGATCAGTCTGGAGGACGCGCGGTTGCACGGGGGCTGGCTGGAGGCGTGGGGTGCGTCGGGCAAGGGCGCCCAGTTCCGGCTCACCCTGCCCACCCGGAGCGGGGCCCGGCTGCTCTCCTCCCCGCTGCCGTTGGTGCCTGCCGACGCGCAGGCGGGGACGGCGGACGGCGCGGCCACGGAAGCGTCCCCTCGCGCGGAGGTGGCCGGATGAGGCGTAGCCTGATCGCTGCGGCGGCCGCCGCCCTGATGCTCGTCGGCGGGCTGGGCGGCTGCGGGCTGCCCGACGAGACCGGAGTGCACGTCGAGGGGGCCGGTCCCGCCCCCGGAGACCGGCCGGACCTCGGTCCGCGCGGTGAGCCCCCAGGCCGCCTGGACAGTGGGGACAACGTCAAGGAGTTCGCCGTCAACTTCCTGAAGGCACCCGCGGGCGAGATCAGCGGCGCCTACGAACGGGTCAAGGCGTACCTCGCCCCGGGCAGCAGGCACCTGATCGAATCGGAGGACGAGCCCGGCATCAACGTCGTTCGGCTGATCGCCCCGATCAGCGTCAACCACCAGCAGAACGGCAGCAGTGCGGTCACCATCAAGGTGCAGCAGGTGGGGGTGTTGCGGGCGGACGGCACGGTACGCCGGCCCGAGCTCACCGACACCTCGTACACGTTCGTCGTCGGCAAGCTCCCGGGATCGGCGGCGGAACGCTCGGACGACGTGCTGGACGCGGTGACCCGGGACAAGGCCGCGCAAAGCGGCCTGTACGTCCTGCAACCGCCGTCGCCCGCGCTGTTGATGAGTGAGGACGCCTTGCAGGACTACTACCAGATGCGGGCGATCTACTTCTGGAACAAGGACCGCACCTCCCTGGTGCCCGATCTGCGCCACCTTCCGCTCGCGGTGCCGCGGTCCCGGCGTGCCGATGAGGTGGTCGGCTGGTTGACCCGAGGGCCCGCCGACTGGCTCGCCGACACCGTGGTCGCGCTGCCCGCTGGCACGCAGAAGAGCGGCAACGTCACCCAGGCCGACGGCCGGCTGGTGGTCAACCTGTCCGTCGGGCCGGGGCTCAACCAGACTCTGGCACTGGATCAGCTCACCACGCAGCTGGCCTGGTCGCTCGGACACGACTACGCCGGCCGGTTGGAGGTGAAGATCAAGGACGAGACCCAGACGATCGTGGACATCGCCCAGCGGCGGCGGGACAAGCCGGTCTACCGGGTCGAGGAAGACCTGCGCCGGTTCGCGGTCTACGACGGCAGGGTGTACGCCCTCAAGAACGGTGACGAACCGGGGGAGGTGCCGCTCGCGGAATCGGTGAACCAGCACATCGTGTCGGCGGCCTTCGCCCGGTTGGATTCGGGCACGAATGCGGTGGCGCTGGTGACCGATGCCGGTGGCGGGCGGCGACGGCTTGCGGTGGGCTCGGCCGCGGGTGCGGTGGACGAGTTGCGTACCAGCGGCTCCTACGGCGAGATGAGCCGTCCGGTCTGGCTGAGATCAACGTTTCTGGCCCAGCCGCGTGGCCTGATCGTGGCGGACGGCCGGCTGTACGAGTTCGGGCTGCGTGACGCGGCGGATCTCCGCCCGGTCGAGCTACCGGGTGGCGCGCAGAACGTCATCGCGGTGGCGGTCGCCTTGGACGGACACCGGATCGCCTATGTCGCCGACGGCGCCCTGTACGTGGCGGGGCTGGCGGTGACCGAACAGGCGATCAAGGTGCATCCGGGCCGTCGGTTGCCGACCCGGCTCGGTGATCTCACCGCGGTGGACTGGGTGCGGGAGAACCACCTGGTCGTGGCGGGCGTGGCCGATGACAATCAGGTCGCGCTCCACGACATCGGCGAGGACGGCACGTTGGATCTGCCGCGGGCCAGCCAGCGGGGCACCGCCAAGATCACTCATCTCGTCGCCTACGCCGCGAACCCGGTCCGCGGTGGCACCGAGCGGGTGATGTACGAGGTCAACGGGGTGGCGTGGGACGCTTACCTATATACCTACGAGCGGATCGACGCGGATGACCTCGGGGCGCCGCTGGACGGCGACGGTACCCCGACCGCTCCCTTCTTCGTCTACTGAGCGGGCCGGCCGATGGGGGGTCTCTGGGCGGAGCTCGCCGACCTGGTCCTGCCCGCGGTCTGCGCGGGTTGTCGGACCGGCGGCGCACCGCTGCGCGGTGGCGTCTGCGCCCGCTGCGAATCCCATCTGGTCGGGCTGTACCCGATGCCCGTGCGTCCCTCGCCCGCACCGCCGGGACTGCCCCGGTGTGTCGCCCTCGGCCGGTACGACGGGACGTTGCGGGAGGTGCTGCTTTCGTACAAGGAGCGCGGCAGACACGGCCTGGGTCGCCCGTTGGGTCGGCTGCTCGCCGAGGCGGTGGCGGTGGCGGCGGGTGGGCCGCGGCCGTTGCTCCTCATCCCGGTGCCGGCCACGGCCCGGGCGGTGCGGGAACGCTTCGGTGACCATGTGCTGCGACTGGCTCGGCACGCCGCCGAACGCCTGCGCGAAGCCGGCTGGCCGGTGTCGCTCGCCCGGCCGCTGCGTGCGCTGCCGCGGCCCGACTCGGCCACCCTCGACAGCGCCGGCCGGGCGGCGGCCGCGGTGCACGCGTTCCGGTTCCGCCCAGGGCAAGCGGCGAGACTGCGTCGCGTCGCGGACGGGCGGACGGTCATTCTGCTGGACGATGTCGTGACCACCGGGGCCACCCTGTCGGCGGTGGCCGGTCTCCTGTCCACCGAAGGCGTGTCGGTGTCTGCGGCCGCGTTGCTCGCCGCGACCGAGCGCCGACGTTGAGTGGGGGAGGTTTCCGTCTGCCTGTCTGTTTACGCCGTCCTAGGCAATCCGGACGGGTCAAGTCGGGACGGATGGCCCTTTGCATTTTTGTTATAAGCGATAGCGTGGAGCTGGTCGGAGAACTACCGACCAGGACCGTCAGAGTCCGAGACCTGCTCCATAAGGAGGGTCGGCATGGACATCGTCGTCAAGGGCCGAAACGTCGAGGTTCCAGACCACTACCGCGTTCACGTCGCCGACAAGCTGGCCAAGCTCGAACGGTACGACCACAAGATCATCCGGGTGGATGTCGAACTGCTTCACGAACGCAATCCGCGGCAGGCCGAGCACTGCCAGCGGGTGGAGATCACCTGCGTCTCCCGCGGCCCTGTGGTACGCGCGGAGGCGACCGCAGCGAACTTCTACAGCGCGTTGGACGCCGCGGTCACCAAGCTCGAGACCCGCCTGCGTCGGTCCGCCGACCGGCGACGGATCCACCGCGGGCGACCGCCGATCTCCGTCGCGGCTGCGACGGCGGGGCTGGCCAACAGCGCCGCGGTGCAGGCGCCTGCCGGGGTGGTGCTGGCCGAGCGGGCGGAGACGCCGAGCGCGCCGGACGACGACGGTCACCTGCCGGGGCGCATCGTCCGCCGCAAGGAACACCCGGGCGAGCCGATGAGCGTCGATGAGGCGCTGTTCCAGATGGAACTGGTCGGCCACGACTTCTATCTCTTCAAGGACAAGGAAACTGGCCGGCCGAGCGTCGTCTACCGGCGTAAGGGCTACGACTACGGCCTGATCAGCCTGATCGACTGATCGCCCCGAGGTCGGCGGGTGGACCGGTGCCGCACCGGTCCACCCGCCGTCTCTCGTCCGGAAGGTGGCCGCCGGCCTGCGTTCGCCGTCAGCAGAACTATTTTTTCCGTTGGTGACCTTGGCGGCCGGGGTAATCGCCCGGTTCAGTTGGTAGCGGTGGGTGCCATGGCTGACGGATACCGGCCGAAAGCGCCTACGATGGTTCGGCAGGCCGTCTAGGGGAGAGTTGAATCCGTGTCGATTCTGGAGAAGTTGCTGAGCGCCGGCGAAGGCCGCATGCTCCGCCGGCTCAAGGCCATCACCGCTGCGGTCAACTCACTCGAGGAGGAGTACGTCAACCTCACCGACGCCGAGCTGCGGGCGCTCACCGATCAGTACCGCGAGCGGTTCAAGAACGGGGAGACCCTCGACGATCTTCTGCCGGAGGCGTTCGCCACGGCGCGCGAGGCGGCTTCCCGGGTGCTCGGCCAGCGGCACTACGACGTCCAGGTCATGGGCGGGGCCGCGCTGCACTTCGGCAACATCGCCGAGATGAAGACCGGTGAGGGCAAGACGCTCACCTGCGTACTGCCGGCCTACCTCAACGCGCTGTCCGGTAAGGGCGTGCATGTGGTCACGGTCAACGACTATCTCGCCCAGCGCGACGCCGAGTGGATGGGGCGGGTGTACCGCTTCCTCGGCCTCACCGTCGGCGTGGTCCTGCCGAACACCTCGTCGGAAGAGCATCGGGCCGCGTACGCCTGCGACATCACCTACGGCACCAACAACGAGTTCGGCTTCGACTTCCTGCGTGACAACATGGCATGGTCGCGGGACCAGCTCGTGCAGCGCGGCCACAATTTCGCGATCGTTGACGAGGTGGACTCGATCCTGATCGACGAGGCGCGAACACCGCTGATCATCTCCGGCCCGGCGGAGCACTCCACCAGGTGGTACAAGGAGTTCGCGGCGATCGCGGCGAAGCTCCAGCCGGGTAAGGACGGCGAGGGCGACTACGAGGTCGACTACGCCAAGCGGACCGTCGCGGTGACCGAGCGCGGGGTGGCGAAGGTCGAGGACCGCCTGGGTATCGACAACCTCTACGAGTCGGTCAACACCCCGTTGGTCGGCTACCTGAACAACGCCATCAAGGCGAAGGAGCTCTACAAGCGGGACCGGGACTACATCGTCAGCGACGGCGAGGTTTTGATCGTCGACGAGTTCACCGGGCGTATCCTGCACGGCCGCCGGTACAACGAGGGCATGCACCAGGCCATCGAGGCCAAGGAAGGCGTGGAGATCAAGCAGGAGAATCAGACTCTTGCCACGATCACCCTGCAGAACTACTTCCGCCTCTACGAGAAGCTGGCCGGAATGACCGGTACCGCGCAGACCGAGGCGAGCGAGTTCAACAAGGTCTACAAGGTCGGCGTGGTCACCATCCCGACCCACCGGCCGATGGTCCGGATCGACCGCCCCGACGTGATCTACAAGACCGAGAAGGCCAAGTTCAACGCGGTGGTCGAGGACATCGCCGAGCGGCACGCGATCGGCCAGCCGGTACTGGTCGGCACCGTCTCGGTGGAGAAGTCCGAGATCCTCTCGCAGATGCTGCGGCGCCGGGGCATCCCGCACGCGGTGCTCAACGCCAAGTACCACGCGCAGGAAGCCGAGATCGTCGCGCAGGCCGGACGTAGGGGCGCGGTCACCGTCGCCACCAACATGGCCGGTCGCGGCACGGACATCCTGCTGGGCGGCAATCCCGAGTTCCTCGCCGCGGCCGAGCTGCGTCAGCGGGGCCTGGACCCGGTGGAGCACGTCGAGGAGTACGCCAAGGCGCTCGAAGAGGTGCTGCCCAAGTGGAAGGAGGTCTGCGCGCAGGAGGCCAAGGAAGTCGCCGAGCTGGGCGGACTTTACGTGCTGGGCACGGAGCGCCACGAGTCGCGGCGGATCGACAACCAGCTGCGAGGCCGCTCCGGCCGGCAGGGCGACCCCGGCGAATCCCGATTCTACCTCTCGCTGCAGGATGAACTGCTCAAGCGGTTCCGCGCCGGTGCCGTGGAGGCGGTCATGGATCGGCTCAACATCCCCGAGGATGTGCCGATCGAGTCGAAGATGGTCACCCGCCAGATCAAGAGCGCGCAGGCGCAGATCGAGGCGCAGAACGCGGAGATCCGTAAGAACGTCCTCAAGTACGACGAGGTGCTCAACAAGCAGCGCCAGGTCATCTACGCCGAGCGACGGCGGGTGCTCAACGGCGAGGACTTGCACGATCAGGTCCAGCACATGATCGATGACGTGCTCGGCGCGTACGTGACCGGCGCCACCGCCGACGGGTACCCCGAGGATTGGGACCTCGATCAGCTCTGGTCCAGCCTCAAGCAGCTCTACCCCGTGGGCGTCACCGTGGCGGAGCTGGAGGAGGAGGCGGGCGGACGCAACGCGATCGACACGGACTTCCTGCTCGCCCGGCTCAAGGAGGACGCGCACGCCGCGTACGACCGGCGCGAGGAGCAGTTGGGCGCCGAGGCGCTGCGTCAACTCGAGCGGATGGTGCTGCTGCAGGTCATCGACCGCAAGTGGCGCGAGCACCTCTACGAGATGGACTACCTCAAGGAGGGCATCAGCCTCCGTGCCTACGCCCAGCGCGACCCGGTGGTCGAGTACCAGCGCGAGGGCTACGACATGTTCGCCACCATGATGGACGGCATCAAGGAGGAGACGGTCGCCTACCTGTTCAACCTTGAGGTCCAGGTCGAACAGCAGGCACCGCCCGCCGAGGAGGCACCTGAGGAGGTTCGGCTCACGCAGCAGCCGGTCGCGGTCAAGGCCAAGGGGTTGGCCCGTCCGAGCCAGCCGCAGAACCTGACGTACACC